>QZIY01000012.1 GCA_003599175.1 Candidatus Parcubacteria bacterium | reverse complement strand
GCTACAACAGCACGAGCAATCGGATGTTCCGACAAGGCGTCGAGGGAAGCGGCCAATTCTACGACCTCGTCTTTAGAATGATCTGCGACACTCCATACTTCTACAACTCCAAACTCTCCCTTTGTGAGTGTTCCTGTTTTATCAAAAAGCACCGTATCAACAGTTCGAGCGGCTTCAAGAGAAAGACGCTGTTTTACTAAAAAGCCATTCTGTGCCGCTTTGGTCGTGGAGATTGATGCAACAAGAGGGACTGCCAAACCAAGCGCATGCGGACAGGCGATGACGAGCACGGCCACGAGCCGAGCCACCGCAAAACCGACATCGGCTCCGGCTAGAAGCCAGGCAACGAGCGTGATAATACCTCCGCCGACTGCGACTACGGTGAGATAAAGAGCCGCCCGATCAGAAAGAATCTGCAGGCGCGATTTGGAAGCCTGCGCCTCGGCGACCAAGCGCATAACGCCGGCAAGAAATGTCTTCTCGCCGATTTGTGCAACCTTAATTTTCAGCGCACCGTCGCCGTTAATCGTACCTGCGATGACCGCATCACCCTGTTTTTTGGAGACCGGCTTGGACTCTCCGGTGACCATTGATTCATTCACGTCAGAATCTCCGTCAATAATTGATCCGTCGGCCGGAATCTTCGTTCCGGGTTTTACTAATACAACATCGTTCTCTCGAAGCTCGGAAAGCGGAATAGTCATTGTTACTCCGTTGCGGATTACTTCCGCGGTATCGGGGAGCAATTTTGAAAGTTCCTTGAGCGCACCCTGTGCCCCGGAAACTGCTCGCATTTCGAGCCAGTGTCCAAGAAGCATGATGGTGATCAAAGTTGTAAGCTCCCAAAACAGAGCCTCGGCTCCTGCAAACACCGCATACAGGCTCCAGAGATAGGCGGCAGAAATAGCAATGGCTATGAGAGTCATCATGCCAGGCAGTCGTCCTTTGATCTCTCGCCATGCACCGGCAAGAAATACCCAACCGCCATAGAAAAAGACAACTGATCCGAGAATCAGAGGGAGATAGTCTGATCCGGGGAAAGCAGGAGGCGACCACTTGAAAATAGTCTCCACAACCTTGGCGTAGAGCACGACCGGAATAGTCAAAATAAGGCTTACCCAAAATTTGCGGAAAAACATCTGGGTTGAATGGCCTGCGTGTTTGTCATGACCCTCGTGCCCGACTGATTTTTTATTCTTTGTAGGCACCAACTGCATACCGCATTCCGGACACATACCGGGGTTTCCCTGCATCACCTCCGGATGCATGGGGCAAGTGTACATATTCTTTTGTATTATTTGGTCGTGCATGTTGTTACCTTTTCTTTTGTGCTAATTTATAGACCTTTAGAATTTCCTCAATAGCTTTCTTTTCCTTGCCATGCTTAATGTAATCAAGAACATGAGTCGATAGATGGTTCTCAAGAATTAAGTGTTCAATACTAGAAAGAGCTTCCTTAGCCGCACTCGACTGAGTAATGATATCGACACAATATTTCTCATCCTCAATCATCTTCTGAATTCCCCGAATCTGACCCTCGACGAGCTTAAGGCGGCGGAGGGTTTTTGACTTGATATCTTTTCGCATATACAAGCAGTATACCCCCTAGGGGTATACTGCGCAAGCATGTTCATTTCTCTACTCGTAACGCAACTCAATCTTGTCTTTATCCTGCATGACGTAAGTTTCCAATTCAGTATTTTCCTCTCCATTGACGGTCATCTTCACGTTCGTGCCGAATGAATTGATGTCCTTACCCCAGCTTTTAAGAAACTGGCCAAGCGTAGCATTCTCTTTTCTCACCAGACCCTGAAATTCCATATGCACAATTCCTTGATTGCTATCGTCGTGAGTATGGATCGGCTGATGAACCGCTCCAATACCGATGTTTGCCGGTATTTCCTGCTTCTCTCCTTTGACGTAGATCGTGACCTCCGGATGCCAATGAAAGCCGTTGCGAGAGAGAATGTCGCCTTCTGGGGTTTTAGGAGCTGAAGCTACAAGCCATATTAAGCCTGCTACAACAGCAACGCCGAATGTACCCCATCCGACTCGGGTAATGACTTTCTTTGCATGGCGCGATTTCATTTCCGCTTCCTTTGTCCCTATTTTTTCCTGTCGGTTTAATTCTTTACGTTCTTTTTTAGTTAATTGTGTCTGTTCTTCCATATTAGTGATTTACGTGATCACCGGCACCTCCGCAACCATCGGACAGATTCCAGATTTCAGTTACTTGCTCGCCGGTGAAGCTATATTTTTGGATTAATAATTTGCCCAAGCCTCCGTATACGTACCATCTCCAGCACTTGCAACAGCAGGGGCCTTTCTCATCAGAATTAGCCATCGCATAGTCGTATGCTTCTTGCTGTTCTGGAGTAAGCTCTACGTCGTAGTACGCTTTGAGATCTTTTGCCAGCTTTGCATCAATGTCATACGGGTCCGACGGGATCTCCGGAATGTTACTGTATTTCTTCAAGCCAGTGACTTGCTCCTCATAGCGGTGCATGTCCATCGGAGAGCAACACGATCCTTGCAACCGTGCCGTATCCGGCATCGTGTCTATCGAATCTTTGAATGCGCCAGAGCAGGATGAATTGCCGTTTTTACTTAACTCGTCGAATTTCGCCGCAAGAGCCGTGTTAGCCGCAAGTGGCGGACCCCCATTCTTTTTTGATGTCCCAAGATACAGTGCTCCTCCAACAAGGAGTACGGCAATGAGGATTGAGACTTGTAAGTTTTTATTCATGATTTTAGTGGTTAAATTTTACAGACCGCAGGATTTTGGATTTGCTTTGCGGTGAGGTAGATCGAGACCGAAAGCAAGATTACTCCAAGGATGCCGAATTCAGAACCGGCAAGCGGTAGGAACACAAGAATGCCGGATGCGCCAATGAGCGAGAGTCCGCTCGTGAGCAGGAACGAACCGCATGCGGCGCATCCCATACCAAGCACGCCACTTGCTATACCCAAAAATCCTGTAGTTATTCCGCCCTGTTTTACTTCACTTATTTTTCGGTTCAGGAAGTAGATCGCCATAGCGAGGTTTACTCCAAAGAGTAGTGCGATGGCGATCGTGTACGAAGCGGAAAGCAAAGTGAAGTTAGTGACAATTGATCCCAAGAGACTAAGCGGCAGATCAAGCTTCTGCGAAAACGTTATTCCCGGGTGACCCATGATCTTCACGATAAGCGAAAGATTCGGAAGCCAAACCGCAAAGGCGAAAACCGCCGCGCTCACGACAAGGGCGAGGATTATATACTGCGGTTTCCGGAATACTTTTTGCAGAGCTTGAATGACCATAGTTATTTCTCCGAGAGTGCCAGATCAATGAGCTGTTTTACCGATGCATACGGCTGTGCGCCGGAGAGCGGATACTTTTTACCATTGACCGCAACGACAATACTCCACGGCGTTCCATTGCCCCCGGTAGCGATGGCATTTTGTACATCATCCTCGATATGCTTGGTAAATTTACCACTGGTGAGACAAGTGTTGAACTTGCTTACATCAAGACCTACATACTGTGCAATCTTAGGAAGCTCTGCTGGGTCAAGACCGTCATTCGATGGAGTTATTTCATAGAGCCGGTCAGCATATGCCCAGAACTTGTCGTTACCCCCAAGATCGCCAGCGCATTCAATGGCTGTCGCTTCGTTGCGGGCTTTTTGGTGGAGCTGGTCGAGCGGAAAATTGCGGTAGACCCATGCAACCTTTCCGTCCTTACCGTACTCGTCCATGACCTGCTTCATGGTGTCGTGGAATCGTTTGCAGAACGGACATTCCGGATCCGAGTACTCGACGATCTTGACCGGAGCGTCGGGATTGCCGCGAACATGGTCGTCTTTTGAGATTGCTCTCATTTCATCAAGACTGCCCGTTTGCTGTGCTACCTGCTGGGGTTGCTGATTGTTTCCTGCAACTGTTTCTGTGCCTTTTGATGTGCCGAGATAGACCGCGCCGGCGATCAATGCTCCGGCGATTACAATAGCTATGGGGATTGATAATTGATTTGATTTTGATGGTTCTTCCATAATTGATGCATATAGTTAAGAATTGATAAATAGCAAAAACCGCTCGATTTTTTGCGAACGAGAGCAACGGTATTTAGAAAATCTTTGGGTTTAGAATGCCGTTAGAAAATGCTTCTTGAAGCGGGAGTACGATCGGAATCCTTTGTTTGAAATATAAAGATAGTTTTTGCTGCAATACGGGTACCGCTCTCGGAGGTGCAGAACTGCGATGCGCCAAAAAGAGTGCACCAAGTGCCAATGCGAGCAAGGCAAGAAGAAGCAAAATGATGTCACTCTGACTCGGCACTGCAGTGAACATGCTCTGCCATGAAGCGATGTGTTCAAGTGGGTTCATCTGGCAGAGCGCTTCTGTCATGCCAGGCATAAAGCAATTGCCCGAGTTCATCTGCCCGTCCTGCCCCATCGCCATACTCGTATGAGAGAGCCCAAGGAAGCCAAGGAAAAAGAACGCGAAAACGGCAAGAAGAAGGAAGTATCTTGAAATGAGTCTCGTTACTCTCATGACCAAATTATACCGAATTTTGAGGCAAAGAAAAACCACCCATTCGGGTGGTTTTTTCTGGATACTGCTCTCAGCAGGTATGCAATTTCGGAATAGTACCTGGAGATTACGATCCGATCTGCTGACTTCTTGGACGAGTTCGTGCCCATGACTGGTGCGAACTGCTAACCTCTATAATCAGCGTCTCGGTCGGTCTCACATGGCTGCTGCCGCAGTAGGATTCGAACCGTCTCGGTCGCCCTTGACTGGTCTACTTATTTCGCGCTTCCTTTAATGCGCTTGTCCACCACAATAACTGCTTATTCATCGCATCTGCTTTCTCAACATAGTTGGCAAATAAATCATCTGCACCACTTTTACCCATAACAACTGGAAAATACTGCTCTCCATTCATGTGAATTGCTTCCCGGATAGGTGCCATTTGGAGTTCAACGGCAATAAGACGAAGTTGCTCTACAGCACGTGCTCCACCAACAGATCCATAACTCACAAATGCAATAGGTTTGTTATTCCATTCTGGGCTGACCCAGTCAATGGCATTTTTCAATACACCGGAAGTGCTGTGATTGTATTCTGGAGTTACCATAATGAACGCATCTCCTTCCTCAATCTTTTTTGTAAAGCGAGCAACAGCTTCATTTTCGTATGGTTCCGTTTTAAATGAAGGGCTAACGGCTTCATTGAAAAATGGCATTTCGTAATCACGCAGGTCAAGTATCTCTACAGTAACACCGTCTTGCTTTTTAGCCTCTTCTGCAATCCAAGCAGATGCTTTATCTGAAAAACGTCCTTCACGTGTACTGCCAGTAATTATTTTTATATTTAGTTTAGTTTTTTCCATATTATTTTTATTATTTAATAAATTTTAAGTTGGTTTTTGACCATTGCCTCTTGGTCTATTTCCTGATTCCTTCCTCAACAATAATCTCTTCACTTACCGCCTCTACAAGCTGCTCATCCTCGGTGAGACGTTTCTTTTTCCAGTCACCCTTTGCATACCAAGCAATTGCAATACCAGCAATAATGACGTTCGATATTGGAAATGCCCACCATAATCCGTTCACACCAAGTGACGTGTACCGAGACAAGATGAAAGCCAATGGTAGTTGCAACCCCCATTGAGACACTAGTGCAATCACCATAGTGGCAATCATATTTCCTGAGGCACGAAATACCCCCGTAAGAGCCAATTGTGCTCCCATAAAACCGAATGTAAGTGACATAGTGCGTACAAACGTTGTGCCAAGCGCTATTACCGCATCATCTCCGGGCACAAAGAAAGCAATAAGATGTGGTGCAAAAATAAAGGTTATAACTCCGATAAGACTCAGGCCAACAAATGAGATGATTGCTCCTAGTTTTGCAATACTAGAAGCTCGCTCTATATTTCCTGCGCCAATGTTTTGACCAACTAATGTTGAGACGGCCATAGAAACTCCCATGGCCGGAATGATAATAAATTGCAGAATATTTGATCCTACTCCATATGAAGCAATCGCCAAAGTTCCAAAACTAGTAATCAGAGCGGTCATAACGACCAGTCCAAGAGCGCGAGCCGATTGTTCAATGGATGCAGGAAATCCCAAGAAGAATGCTCTTTTGATAAATGCAAAATCTGGTTTGAAATCGGGAAGCCGTATCTGAATACCAAGCTTTCCTTTAAATAAAACTGCGAATCCAATCAAAGCTGACAGACCTTGTGTGACCAATGTAGCCATCGCTGCACCCATTACACCATGCCCTGAAAATGGCCCCCAACCAAATATAAAAAGTGGATCTAGTACCAGATTTAGTAGGACAGTGCCGAGAACAATGAACATCGGCAGAGTCACTTGTCCGATTCCGCGCATAATCGACTGAAACATCACAAAGCTGAACATAAATACCAAGCCAACAAATGATACCCTCATATATCCTAGTGCATGATCAAATACATCTGGCGCAACACCTATCGCATGGAGAATTGTCGGTGCAAGAACGTATCCGATAGCTCCCAATACTACAGAGGTACCGATAACCATAAATAGGGTTTGTGAAGCTACATGACTGACCATCTTTTCATTCCTTGCTCCCACATACTGTGCGATAAGTGTTGAGCCAGCCACCGCAAGTCCTGCGCCAACTGCTATCATCAAGAAAATGACAGGAAAACTCACCGAAACAGCAGCAACCGCGGAACCGCCCAATCGTCCTACCCAAAATGCATCAGTTAGCTGATAGAGACTCTGCAAGATATTTGCCAGAACTATCGGAACAGCTAACGTAAGCAGTGAAGTTAAGATGGGTCCTTCTAGAAATTTTTTAGATCGCTCATTCATAAATTATTTGGAAATAGATTTTGTTAGCTTGGCTTGTAATTGTACATATGTAGAAAATTCATCGTCCGTGAAGACATCAAATAACTTTGTAAACTCCTTTAGTTTTTTTGTTCGCATGTGCTCGAACTTCTTCTTAGAGTCAGATGAAAGCACGAGTACTGAAGCACGGGCATCCGTGGAGAGTGGTGTGCGTATGACATGACCTTTCTCCTCCAGATTATTAGCTAGCTGTGTTGCCGCACTGCTTGATATTCCGAGTGCTTTCTTTACGTCTCCTATAGTCACCAAATGGCCACGGCCAATCACCATGAGTGCAAGCCATTGTGAGTGTGTCAGAGGTAGTTCAGATACGGAGCAAGACGATCCACGCAAGTGCTGTCGCATTAACTTAAATCCCTCAACTATTTCTTCGACATTTTTAGAACGATTCATATTTATGTAAGTATCTTACATAAATATGAATACGGCGTCAAATTACTTTTCAGCAGACCTTAACCTTATAATCACACATTACAATAAAAAACCTTCTAGGATTCGAACCAACAAAACGCCTTAAAATAAGGCTACTCTGGATTTTGTAAAAATTACAAAAGTTCGAGCCCATGACTCGTTCTAAATAAATGTTGCTAAATATAGCGATTTTAGGAGACACGGTCTGTCTCACATGACTGCTGGGGGACTAGGAATCGAACCTAGATTCACTGCTTCAAAGGCAGCTGTCCGACCATTAGACGATCCCCCAACGCTTGAGATAATACTACAGGTCCTTGTATGCGTCATCGCGCTTGGCGATGGCGACGACAGCGAGTATCTCGAATGATTCAACATCGCAGAAAACACGATAGGCACCGATGCGAAAGCGATATGCTCGATATCCAATGAGATGTTTTGCAAAAGAAAGTGGTTTTTCCTGCATCGCGAAAAAATCCATCTTATCTACTATTCTTTTTTGAGTTGATACATCGAGACGCTCAAGTTGTTCGAGAGCAGCTGCCGTGTATCGAATCCGCATGGCTAACGAGACTTAATGCCGAGTTTTTTATAGACTTCTTCCGAAGTATAAACTCTTCCTGCTCGAACATCCGCACGTCCTCGTTCAATCATTTCTCCGATGATATCTACCTTGAACCTGTCTTCAAGATAAGCTTTTGCCGCAAAATTCATCACGGAACTAAATGTTGTCCCATGCTTTTTTGCCTTGCGAATAACTTGTTCCTTAAGCTTCTTATCAATATTGAATATGGCTTTCGTGGTCATATATAGCGAGTATATACTCTATATATATCTTGTCAATGGCGCAAACGCCGGTCCGTCATTTATACTGAGACGTATGGATTTCAAATGGTTTCCCTTGGATAGGGCGGATGTCAAAGATGTTGATCGAATCGCACGGCAGATTCATCCGACGCTACCGGAGCGAGTAGAAGTATTTGAAGAAAAAATTCGTCTATTTCCTGAAGGCTGCTGCAAATTTGTAGAAGCTGAAAACATTGTTGGCTACGGCATTTCGCATCCTTGGAAACTATTTTCGGTACCTCCACTGAATCAACTCATAGGTTCCCTTCCGGATAATCCTGACTGCATCTACATCCACGATGTCGCGGTTTTGCCAGAAGCAAGAGGACACAATGCCGCCGGCAGTTTCGTTGAAATCATAACCAAACTCGCACGGCGTATGCACATACAAAAACTCTCCTGCGTGTCCGTATATGGGACAGAGGCCTTATGGTCGCGTTTTGGATTTCAAGCGGCGTCTACTGAGACAATGGGCAGCAAACTGAATAGCTATGGCAACGGCACCAAGTACATGATTGCTGATCTTGCTTAGAGACAAATTCGGTGTCGAACAATGGTAGGATGCACGCATGAACCCGCACGTGAAGCGCGTACTGCTTTTCTTTTTTGCATTTCTTTTTATCGCGCTCGGCGTCCTCGGCCTTGTGCTCCCCTTCTTGCAGGGATTTCTTTTCCTCGCGATTGGTTTGATTTTGCTTTCGATCGCCTCGCCGCGAGCGCGAGCGTGGATCGAGAGTCATACGCGTAAATATCCAAAAGTGCACGCCATGGTAGAAAAAATAGAAAAGCGAATCACCAACATCATCGGCACGCCGTGACGCGCAAAAAAGAAATCGGACCGCGGGAGTGACTCCTGCGGTCCGAGAAATGTGTATTTTGGGATTTCGTGGATTAGATCCATACATTGCCTGCTGCGATGGCCTGTTGGAGCGCAGCCTGGTCCAACCATGGAGTGCCGCTCGCCTCGACCTGCTGGGTGCCAGCCGTGACCAGCAAGGTGTTTGGCGAAAGCACGGCAAGGCCGCCAGCTCCACTAGAGATGTCCCTGAAATCGAAGATGTCTTTGTCTTCGGCTTCCGAGAAAATTGCCGTACCGGAGGACCCGTGATCGATAAAAGTGAAGATATCGACACCGGTGCCTCCGACAATGGTGTCAAACACTCCCCATTCGATCGTATCGTTGCCGGCGCCGCCGATCAGATTGTCGGCGCCGAGACCACCGGAAAGGAAGTCGTTGCCTCCATCGCCAGAGAGGATGTCTGGTCCGGCGCCGCCCATAAGCGTGTCGTTCCCTGGTCCACCGTTAACGGCATCACCTTTATTGCCGCCGCCGGCGTTCATGTAGAAGTCGTCGCCACCCTTGAGGTCAATGACATCATACCCGCTTCCGCTGAACATCTGGTCGGCGAGTCCGCTTCCGTAGACGAAATTGGATCCGCCTTCGACGTAAGCGACGACGAACCCAGTCCCATCCCATCGATGCTCCGCACCGGTAAAGATCTGGCCGCTGCCGTAGATGACATTGTCGCCGCTGCGGACAATGATGATGTTGAAGCCAATGCGATCATTGATGAGGTTGTCCCCGTCCCAGGCGCGAATGAGGTCGTTTCCGGCGCCGCCAGTGAGAAGATCGTTGCCATTGTAGCCATCGATCTCATCATCGCCGCCGCGGCCGGAAATGGCGTCGTCCCCGTCGGTCCCGATCAAATAATTCTTCTTCCAGTTGCCGAGGATGACGTTATAGTTGTCGTAGTTGGATGTCGCGAGTCTCTTTGCCATCGTTTAACTCCCAAAAGCAGCCGCTCCATTAGCGCGAAAATTCGACTTTGAAATGCAATTTCTGTAGCTTCAAAAGCTATGGGAAAGCGAAGCAAAAGGAAACGTTCATTTAGTCATCTGGATCAGGCACAAA
>QZIY01000037.1 GCA_003599175.1 Candidatus Parcubacteria bacterium | reverse complement strand
GCGAGCGTCCCTGTCGCCGAAAGATTGCCGCCGATCCATGCGTTGCCGCCGACAGCGAGTCGCTGGGTGCTGCCGGGAGATGTGGTGCCGATGCCGACGTTGCCTGTCGCGCTGATAGTCATGACGGGACTCGCGTTGTTGGTCCACTGATACAAGGGGCGCGTGGCGACGGCGGCGATAGTGTCGAGCCGCGCGTTAAAGACCATCACCGGGTTCGTACCCGTGTCGTCGGCAGAGAGGATGGTGGGATAAAGCGCGAAGGCGCGGTCGGAGCCTATGGACTTTGCCACGATGGAGGGCTGGAATTTGCCCGCGCCGCTCCCGCCTTCAAGCAGCTCAAGCTTGCCGCCTTGCGCGTCGGAGTCGGTAAAGAGGAATCCCGAGCCCGTACCGCTGATCTCAGTGTGCAGGAGCGACTGCGGGGTGGTGGTGCCGATGCCGACGTTGCCGCCCGCCGACTGCAATACGAGCGGCCGGGCACCTGACGCGGCGTTGTACGCGCCGAGTGCCGCGTAATTGTTGGTCGCATTCGCACCGGCATAGAGGTAGGTGTTGCCGACCGCAAGGCGCAGCAAATCCGTAGAATCGCTGCCGGCTGCCACTTCAAGCTTGCCAACAGGACTCGTGGTCCCGATCCCGACCAATCCGCTCGAATTCCAAATGCCTGATCCTGGGAAATATGCGGTACCGGATACCGAGAGGGCGGTCGTTGATGCATTGGTGACGGTGAGACGCGAGAGCGCGGAGTCGAAGAGGAGGCTCGAAGAGTCTCGCAGAGAACCGCCGGTCGTGACAAAGGGGACTCTTCCGGATGTGAGGTTCGAAATTGCAAGCGAAGTCGTGGTCGCGTTGGTGAAGGTGGCTGCGCTTGCGGTGAGCGATGAAAGGCCGATGGTGGAAGTGGAGACAACTAGTCCATTCGAGTCCGTGGAAAGAATTGCGTTGGTAAGTGCGGAAAGCGTGACAGTGCCGGTGGCGGTGACATTGCCACCGAAGAACGAGCTACCGCCGACAGCGAGCTTGTGGAATGGCGTCGAGCTGCCTAAGCCCAGGTTGCCGTTGCCCAAGACCACGAGCTTGTCGGCATTGTTGGCATTTAAGACGAGGATGCGCGTCGCCTCCGTGTCGTCACTCGTCTTTATCAAAAGCCCATGTCCTCCCGTATTGGTGAAGGTGCCCGCATAGCCCGCGCCAGCCACACGCCACGTGAGCGCGCTCGCGTTGCCCCCAGTGGACTCTCCGTCGGTCGGATTGGTCGCAGTATTTGCAAAGAGCGTCGCGGGCGTGATGCCGCTGCCGATCGCGACGTCGCCACCGCTCGTAATCGTAAGGCGGCTCGTGTTGCCAGTCACAAGATTGACGCTGTTGCTGCTTACGGAGCCAAGATACGTATCGCCTGTCGCGATTTGGAACGAGGCAACACCTCCCGAAGATGGCTCTTCCAAATAGACGACGGGCCGCGTATCGGTAAAGGATGTGAGGCCGTCGTACCTGCCGGAGATTCGCACCGATGAAGCGCCGCTGCCTCCGTGCACCATGAGTTCCGTATCCGGCGACGTCGTGCCGATGCCGACGTTGCCACTCGAATTCCAGATTCCCGATCCTGGGAAGTACGCATTGCCAGAAACGGAGAATGCGGTCGTAGATGCGTTGGTGACCGTGAGGCGCGAGGTTGTGTTGTTGAAAAGGAATGCGGAAGAGTCGCGGAGTGAGCCGCCGGTGGTGACGAATGGGACGCGGCCTGAGGTGAGATTGGTGATCGCAAAGGAGGTTGTAGTGGCATTGGTGACGTTGAGACCGAGAAGACCGATGGTGGTGGTTGAGACGAGAAGACCATTTTGATCGGTCGAGAGAAGCGCGCTCGTAAGACCCGTGAGCCAGGTGGAGCCGGTGTTGGTGAATTGCGTAGTGGTCGCACGTGTTGCATTGAAGAGGCCGACAACCGATGAGGAGGCCTGCGAGACGAAGCCGTTTGTAAACGTGCCGAGGCCGGTGAATGTGGACACACCAGTGACGGCGAGCGTTGAGGAGAATGCGCCGGTACCACCGCTGAATGTCCCGATCGTTGCCGCATTCGCAAATATATTTGTACTTGTTGCGGTCGTTGCCGTGAGATAGGTGGAGGAGGCGAAGGTTGCCGTAAGTGCAGTGCCATTGTATGTGAGTCCCGTGCTCTCCGTGAAGCGGGTGCCGTTGAAGTACGGAATGGAATTTGTTTGCCAAGTGGAGGTGCCAGTGCCACCGTTTGCCATACCGAGGATGCCCGTGAGAAGTCCCGTTGAAATTGATGTCGTCGAAACAACACGGCCATTTGCATCGGTGCCAAGGAGAGCGTTTGTGAGTCCCGTGATGTGGAGATTCGTTGTGGTGGCGTTGGTGAAGCGTGCCGTTGAGGCATTGAGACCAAGAAGACCGATCGTTGAGGTTGAAACGACGAGGCCGTTTTGGTCAGTCGAGAGAATTGCATTCGTGAGGCCACTGAGCCATGTGGAGCCGGAATTGGTGAATGCGGTGGTGGATGCGCCGCCTGTCATCGAGAAGAGGCCGCTACTAATAGTAGAAGACGCGTTCGAGATAAATCCGCTTGAAAATGTACCGAGTCCTCCAAACGTCGCCGCGCCTGAAGTGCGGAGTGTACCGGCCGATGTGTTAAGGATGCCGACCCCCAATCCACCGGTCAGGTATCCGGATCCACCGACGGAGAGCATCGTCGCCGGCGATGAGGTACCGAGCCCCAACAAGCCGCCAGCAGTAAGCACAGTGCTAAGTGAACCGGATTCATCGTAGATATCAAAAATGTTTGCCGTTTGTGCCGACGCGGCCGAAAGCACGAGTGTTGTAGTTGCTGTACTATCGGAGAGGATCGTTACTTTTCCATACGGAGTCGACGACCCGCCGATTGATACGAGGTCGGTCGATGTCGAGAGTGAGACAAGCCAGTTGTTGTTCGTCGTCCATCCGCCCGCGCTCGAAGCGCCCGATACGGAGAGCGTACCGCACGCGATGTCTCCAGAGCCGTTGGTCTGCAGTGCCTGCGAGCCGGTACATGAAAGGACGGTCCCGAGCGTCAGTGTTCCGGTAAAGCGACCCGCGCCGGTGACATCTAAGGGACGAGTCGGCGCACCGGAGCCGCCGATGCCGACGCGATACGCGAAGATCGATCCTTGTGATGATGATGTCGCAACGAGGTAATTGACGGTCGGGCTTGTTGATGCGGCGAGTGCATTGGTGCCGCCAGTCGAATAGATCCATCCCTGACCAAAAGCTGAAGCGCCTGTGCCGCCGTTGCCAACGCCGAGAATGCCGGTGAGGGAATTGGTGGAAATTGAGGATGTTGCAACGACGAGCCCGTTCGCATCAGTTGCAAGGAGCGCATTCGTGAGGCCGGTAAGCCAGGTCGAGCCGGAATTCGTGAAGCGGCTGGTCGATGCGCTCGTACTATTTAATAGGCCGACGACTGTTGAAGAGGCCTGGGAGACGAAGCCGTTCGAAAATGTTCCGAGTCCCACGAAACTCGATGCGCCATTAAATATGTTGGTGCCGTTTACGGTGAGCGATCCGTTGAGGAGAGTCGAACCGGTCGTCGTAAAATCACCAACGACTGTCGAGGATGCGAGTGAAAGGTAGCCGCCCGTAAGCATCGTGAGACCGGTGACACTCAATGTCGAAGAAAACGTTCCCGCTCCGCCGAGGAGTGTGCCGATTGTTGCCGCGTTGGAAAAGAGATTGCTGGTCGAAGCGAATGTTGCAAAAAGATTCGTCGAAGTCGCGTTGCCTGCAGTGAGCGAAGACGAATAAAAATTCGTCGAAGTCGCACTGTCGAATGTCGCACCACCGACAACTTCCAGCTTTGAATTTGTCGAAGTCGCAGAAGCACCGATCAGAACCTGATTCGTCGTCGTCGCCAAACGGATTCCGCTATTATTGAAGTACGACCAATTTATATCCGATCCTCCGCCTCCGCCGCTGTTGAGGATCGATCCATTCCAGTACAAATCGCCGCCGGTTGCGTACAAACGATTTGTCGTAACGCTCGGTGCCGTGATGTTGGCAATGTATGCGGCGCCATCGAGCGTGAGCGCTGCATTACTTGTCGTCGTTCCGATGCTGATGACATCTATCGTGCTCGTCGACGAATGAAATACGGTCGAGGTGGAATAGCTGCTCGAGAAACTCGTCGTGGTAATCGAATTGCCAGTCGCATTGGTGAATGTAATGCCACTCGTATTGACCGTAAAAATGTTCGTGGATGAAGAGGCGATATTGAAAAGCGTTGAATCGCCGTTTTCTGCAGCGATCGAAAGGCGAGCGCCGGGCGTTGTCGTTCCTAAGCCTAAGTAGCCGGTCGCATTGTTGTAGAAAAGATCGCTCGCGCCATCGACGGTGCCGGCACTGTTGAACTGAATCTGACCATTCGAGCCGCCCGCAGAAATGCCGCTGCCACTCGCGATGCAGTTGCCATCGATCGCGAAGCATCCATCGGCAATATTGACACCGTTTGCAAATGTCGAAGTGCCTGATCCAGTCACGTCGATCGAATTGAGCGAAAGGCCGCCGGCAAATGTCGAGGTACCGCTCGCTGAAATATTGAGAAGTCCGGTGAGCGTGCCGCCGGAAATCGCGAGGAACGCATCGCTATCTACTTCATTGGTAGTAATGTAATCACGATAGTAGGAATAATTGTTGTTGACGACATTTGACGGACCCGGCGGCGCAAATGTCGCGCCGCCCGGCGTATTGGTCGTGTAGTACGTGTCGCCGCCGTTATTGTTGGTGACATTGTTTGTGTTGTACGTGTTGTAGGTAGTGTTGTTGACGACAGTGCGTTCCGTCGGGTACGGCGCGAGCGAGACGGCAACCTTGCCAGGATCTTGCGCGGGTCGAGCCGCAAACGGCGAGAAGATCGATGCGAATGCTTCACGTACATGCGACACGACACCCGAGAGGAAATTCGCGTGTCCTCCCGCATGTGCCTGCTGACTCTCTGGCGCGACAGCGGGCTTTTCGACGCTCGGCGCAGCCAGAGCCTCGACCGCTGCTGCCTTGGGAGCTTCCGGGACCTGATGAACAGCTGGTACTGACCTAAACGCTACGTTTGACTTATTGTCAAAAGCGTATTGTATCGCCTCGCGCGCCGATTCCGGCTCTACGAGCGCGTATGTGCCGAAAACGAGGACAATGATGAGCGCCGAGGTAACAAGGCGCGACAGCATGCGCGAAACCGGTGCGGGCGCGTAGCCCGCCACGGACGGAATTTCACGCGAACGCGAAAGCGTCGATGCGGCGGCCGGCACTTCGTACACGCGCGGCTCGCTACGCGCAGAAATATTTTTTCGATCGCGGAAATTGTGTTCACGAGAAAATGTATTTTCAAATTGCGCGAGCGCACCAAAATTTCTCCGCGCACTATTTTTTTTATATTCATGTGCGCGCTCGTGCGCGAGTTCTTGATGTCGCTTGTTTTTTTCATACTCCTGCGTCACCAAAAAAGATTGCAGCGATCTCATATCAACGTACCAAATATTTCCCGCGAGCAACCCAGCGATCTTCTTCTCGCGGCACAATCGCCCCACATAATCACGCGTAAGCCCGGTGCTCTCCGCCGCCTCCGATGCCGGTAGGTACGTAGCGCCATCGATATATTGCGGTCCCGCTCCTTCTTCAACGATTTTGTATTGCTGGTATTCGCGCGCCCGCTCCCGGCTCATTTCCTCGCGGCGCTCGGCGATCGCACGCTCTTGCTCAACGAGGAAAGATTTAAGCTCCGCCAAATGCACATACCAATTTTTCCCGACGCGCTTTCCGCGGACCTTGCCGTCTTTGCACAAACGCGCGATGTAATCGCGCGTGCGCGCAACTTCACGCGCGGCAAAGGCCGCAGAAGTGTACTGCACGCCGTCGAAAAATATTTCGTCGCTCATTTTCTTTTTTGTGATTGAAAAAATTGGTGAGGAGTGAAAAGTTGGATGTACGATTTATCTAGTATTTTACTAGATATTTCGGATGCCGAGTTGAAAATCCAAAAACAAATCTGTGGATAAAACTTTTTCACATTTAGAAATATTTTTTTGCGAAATAAAATCCACAGCATTCGCGCACATTTGCTCTTTCGCATTTAAATGCGTTTTAAGGTGCCTCTGCTGCAAAATCACTCATTCTCGATTGAGTTCGAGAGTGCGAAAATAAAAAATCGCACGTTTATCCGTGTGGTTTTTGAGATGACTAACCTATCGATATCTATAGCTCTCGCCTATCCGAGATACGTATCTCGGCCATTATTTTCCTTTTTTGTATACCAGCTCCTTTCCGAGCAGGCGATTGAAGAAATCCGAGATGGTCTCTATGGGGCCGCCAACGCGAACATTTACCGTACCATTTTGAGCCAGTGAACCGGGAGCGTCCTTCTTGAATACGAAAAACATGCCCGCAGCGACTATAGCGGTTGCTCCGACCATCAATACGGTCCATAGAACGCGCTTATTGCCCGCACGCGGCTCACGCGGCGTGTATTCCTCCTCTTCTTCCCCGGACGGCTCTTCGAGCACTGTTTGCTCACGAATGGATATCGGATTCTTTTTTCTATCTTCCTCTGCATGCTCGCCAAATATCTCTTTATAGCCGATCTTTGGATTGCTGGGTCTCGGAATAAGGTCTTGCCCGTCGGTACGGTACGTAAAGAATGGTTCCGAGGAGAGGCGAGGTGTACTCGTTGATGCCGTATGATGCGACACGCCCACGGCTTCCGCCTGAACCGCGCCAAGAAGGGCATCCTTCTCACTCTTGTGCTTCACGAGCTCTTCGCGATCAACGTACCATCGATTTCCTATTTGGCGGCTTAAAACCTTGCCACTGCGGGCAAGCTGACCAACATAATCAGGATTGTAGCCCGTAATTTTTGCCGCGCGTGCAGCAGAGACATAATCTCGCCCATCAAACGAGATTACGGAGTCGTGCTCGGAGGAGGTGGCGTTCGTTTGGGGTGGACGAGGTGTATAGAGTTCAGCGCGTGACTTATAGCCATTCAGAGATTCGAGCGAGACGTACCAGAGACCACCGATGCGTTTACCCTCTATGAGACTCTTTCGTGCGAGCTGGCCAATATAGTCCTGCGCATAACCGCTTAATTCCGCAGCTCGCTTAGACGAGATGAGGTTCTCGCCCTCTATAGTCATCTTTTCTGACATGGCCATAGTATACCGCGTCCTTTCTCTTTTAGCCCCTTTATCCCCTTATGCCCCTTAGAGCCCATCAAATAACCCGGGTGCCCGAGTCGAGAGCCGGAATTTTCGAGGCGCGGGACGAGTCGGAGACCGAAACGTGCCTGTAGGCACGATGAGGTCGAGACGAAGTTCCGCGACCGAAAATTCCGGCTCGCAGACAGGGCGGGGTTATTTGATGGGCTCTTAGATCCCGAGCTCTGACTACCGAGAGCTCTACTGTAGTTTCTTCTCAAGAAGATCTCGCAGGGTTGCTGGATTGCCAGCCCCTTTCATTTCTTTCATGCACATCCCTACGAGAAACTGAATAATCGCTGTTTTCCCTGCCTTATACTCCTCAACAGCTTTCGGGTTGTCTCTGAGGACTTTCTCAACAATCGGCGTCACATCCATATCGGAGAGAATCAGGTTGCGTTCCTTCGCAATCGTCTCAGGATCGCCGCCGCTCGTCACGCAGGCAACAAGAAGATCTTTCGCCCCGCGGGAAGAAAGTTTTCCGCTCACGATAAGCGAAATAATTTTTATGAAATTTTCTTCAGAAATTGGAATTTTATTCAGCATTTCCGTATCTCGTTCGCCATTGCTCGGCTGAGCAATGGACGAATCCCACGAAGCCTTGGCGGAGTGGGAACTGCTTTTGGCCACGAGACTCACCAAGTCGTTTGCGATGTAATTACTTGCCAGAAGTATTCGTTTGGAATCGTCGGAAAGAGCAGTAGCTACTCTATCGAAGAAATCTCCGAAATGCGTGTCGCGTACGTAGAGATCCGCGTCCTCCTGTTTTATGCCAAGTGCTATATATCGCTCCCTACGTTCACGAGGCAGCTCTGGCAGTGTCTTCAATACCTCTTCCTTGCTGAATCCTGACAATTCGGAGAGTTTCAAAGACGGAAGATCCGGGTCCGGGAAGTATCGATAATCAGCGCTGCCTTCTTTCACACGCTGTGCAAAGGTTGCCTGTTTGCCCTCATCCCAGCCGCGCGTCTCCTGAAGAACTTTTTGACCACTCTCTAAAATGCCGACTTGTCGCTTAATCTCATGCTCTATTGCACGTTCCATCGCGCGAAATGAGTTGAGATTCTTGACCTCAACTTTTGTTCCAAGTTCGCCCGTATTTGACACTGAAATATTCGCTTCAACGCGCATCTCACCCTTTTCCATATTGGCATCCGATGCGCCGAGATAGCGGAGAAGGAGCTGAAGCTCGCGCGCGAAATTTCCCGCCTGCTCTGCGCTCTCAATGACAGGGTCCGTTACAAGCTCCATGAGTGGCACTCCTGCACGATTAAAATCGATCAGCGTCTCTCCCGTATCTTCGCTGTGCATTGAGCTCGCCGTATCTTCTTCAAGGTGCACCCGCGTAATCTTCACACCGGAAAGCTGTCCGCCGGAGACGAGTGGAAATTCATACTGACTGATCTGATACCCTTTTGGAAGATCCGGATAAAAATAATTCTTGCGATCAAATTCCGTATAATCGGCGAGCTGCCCGTCTAAAGCCGCGCCGACGCGCAATACATGCGCCACGGCTTGTTTATTGATCACGGGAAGAGTTCCGGGATGCGCCAGGCATACAGGACAGATATTTACATTCGGCTTCTGCTCCTCCGCATCATTTCTAGAAGCGCAGAACATCTTGGTACGTGTCTTGAGCTCCGCATGAATCTCCAGGCCTATCGTGGCTTTGTACGCCGCCATATAACAAGAGCTTACCATAAGCAGATCCTCAAATTCACGGCGCGAGTGTAATTGGGCAATTTAAATTCGGATGCTCGCATTTTCTTGCAAAGAACCGGTAGGTAAGTGCCGAGCCATGTGCTTCCAATCTCCCCAATCCGAGTCGACCGAGATACCGCCGATAATATGGCGTTCTCGGGTACCCGAGATTATGTAATCCTGCAATGCGATGAACGTTTTTTGGCAGCGCAGCGCGTATCGGCAAACGGTAGACGGAAGTCGTTTAACGCAGGCCGCGGCAACGTAAAACGATACGCGCTGCGCTGCCGCCAAACGCTCTACGCTTCCAAGGGCTAACAAAACATCAAACTCTCCCGATTCGGAAGTTTAGATATAAAAAATCATCTATCGTCCGCGACTTTCCCACTCTTCATCCTTATCCACAAAGAAATTTTTTGCCGCACGAAAATGACGAAATAGCCTTTAAAATTAAGCTAAATCGGCATGCCGACGTGCCATGAAAAAAAATTCAATAACACATAACGGTGTCGAATTTATTTCGGCAAAGGATGCGGCACACGCAACCGGATACGGACGCGATTATATTTCGCGTTTGTGCAGACAGGAAAGAATTTCAGGATACCTTTTTGGAAAAAGTTGGTACGTCGATCTTGAGTCGCTAAAAAAATTCGCGACAAACGCAAAAATTGCGGCCGAGCAACGTCGAGAGGAATTGAGTCGACAGGCACGTAATCCCGAACCACATCAAGTTCCTGTCTCTGAAAAAATTGCTCCGATTATCGATACGGTTGATTCGCCTGTCACTTCCACACATCACGCACCTGTCACCCGACAGTTTGAACAGGCATTCGAACAGCGCGAGACCACGAACAAGAGGCGAATTATCTCGCATATAAGCCCTATGTCGGCTGTTTCTCGCAATGCCTCTATGCCAGGTCTGCGTGATCACAAGAATCGAGCGGTCGCACTCGCACTCTCGCTTGGTCTCGTATTCAGCATATTGAGCGCCGCAAATCCCGAAGCGGCGGTCCGTGCACTCAACGATGCGAAGGAGACAGGTATTGCCGTCGCTTTTACAGCCCCGGAAACGATTGCCGCTGTCCCCGAAAAAGCTCTCGCGCTCGCCACCACAGACTTTGGGGCGATCGCTGGGGAGATGTCAGAGCCGCTCATACACGCCAGCATGGAAAAGACGCAATTTGCTGCGGCGGGGACAACAGGTTTTTTTGAAATTCTCCTCGACACTCTTGGCAACGCTTATGCTGCGATCAAAAGCTCGTTCGCATTTGGAGATAAGCCGATGCTTGAACTACTGAAAGAACCTGACGCCTCACCTATCGTGACAATCGACTATTTGCCGGCGATTTCCAACAAACTATCACCTCTCGCACAGGTACCACAGCAAACGCAGCCACAAGTAAATGTTGCTTCAACCGTTATAATCGAACGGACAACGCATCAGGAGATCCTCTGCATCGGCACCAAAGAGGACGAGACATGCATTACCAAATCTGAGCTCGACGAGTTGCTTGCGAGCGCTTTGATCGCTGTCTCCCCTTCTGTCGATGATGGCGACGATTTGGAAAAGGAAGAAGATAGTCTCGTGCCTCCGAGCGCATCTTCTACGCCACCTGTCACTGACCCGCCTTCACATCATTCCGATAATTCAAACCCGGGTACCGAGGAGCCATCCGAGACCGAAGACCCGGAGCTGAGTGAGGAAGCTCCCGAGAATGATGCGGAACCCGAGGAAAATCAGGAGTCCGAGTCGGAGCCTCAACCAGACCCCGAACTGGAAGTTCCATCTCCCGATCCCGAACCTGCGCCCCCTTCCACCCCCTAAGAGCCCATCAAATAACCCGGGTGCCCAAGTCGAGAGCCGGAATTTTCGAGGCGCGGGACAAGTCGGAGACCGAAGCGTGCCTCCCGGCACGATGA
>QZIY01000038.1 GCA_003599175.1 Candidatus Parcubacteria bacterium | reverse complement strand
GAGGCATCTCACCTACGTGCACCCACATGTCGATGCGATCGGCCACAGGGCCGGAGAGCTTTCGTTTGTATCGTTCGATCGCGGTATGCGGACAACGGCATCCGCTCGAGCCGTATTTGCCGCATGGACAAGGATTCAGTGCGGCGACGAGCATAAAATTGGCAGGAAATGTTGCTGACCCGCGTGCACGCGAGACAGAAACTTGGGAATCCTCGAGTGGCTCACGAAGTGCATTTACGACATCGCGATGAAACTCCGCGAATTCATCGAGGAAAAGGATACCGCGATGTGCGAGCGTGACTTCGCCCGGTCGCGGAATCGTACCGCCGCCGATGAGCGACGCGTAGCTCGAGGTGTGATGCGGTGTGCGAAATGGCGGCTCGTACATCGCGCTCCCCTTCAGGGTGCCGGCGAGCGAGTGAATCGTCGTCACCTCAATCATTTCGTCTTCAGACAACGGCGGGAGGAGCGAAACCGCAGCTCTCGCGAGCATCGTCTTGCCTGTACCAGGTGGACCATAGAGTGCGATGTTGTGTCGTCCAGCGGCTGCTATTTCAAGTCCGCGCTTTGCGGTCTCTTGCCCGCGGATGTCGGAGAGCGAAATACCTTCAACTGTTCGCTTCGCATCTTTGTCAGCACGTTCATGTGATTCAAAAAGAAAATCATCATCGGGATCAAGGTGTGCGACGACGTCCTCGAGTGTTTTCACCGGATACACAAAAATTCCCGATACAAGCGCAGCTTCATCTGCATTTTCTTCGGGGACGAAGAGTTCCCGAAAGCCTTCATTGCGTGCCATGATCGCGATACTAAGCATGCCGTGTATCGGACGCAATTTCCCATCAAGCGTGAGTTCTCCGGCAAAGAGTTTGCCGCTCGGGTTGAACGATATTTGTTCTGATGCAAGAAGAAATGAGAGTGCGAACGGTAGATCGAATCCCGCACCTTCTTTCTTCAACTCTGCGGGTGCGAGGGAAACTACAATTTTCTTATTGCTTCGCTTCGGTGATTCGAATTCATAGTCGCCGCAGTTTTTGATCGCTGATGCGACGCGATCTTTTGCCTCCTCGACCGCTTTATCGGGAAGGCCGACGACGGTAAATGCATGCAAGCCGCGCGTTATGTCACACTCCACGGAGACGAGATGTGCTGCAGGCAGTGCTGCCTGTGCACCGAAGACTCTCGCAAAGCCAGACTCAATGTCCTGCTTCGACATTCATGAAGTGTAGCAGACTTAAGCGTGAGTCACGCAGGTGCGTGCGGCTGGATTCGCTTCTAAGCGATCCGCGGGAATCTCTTCGCCACATTCTTCGCACGTACCGTACGTGCCGTTGTCCATTTTCTCGAGTGCTTCCTCGATATCTTTGTGGCGCTGTTCGAGCTCTTCGACGAGTGCGGTATTGATGCCGAGCTCTTCTATCTGATCGGCCACGTCATTCGGATCGGCCTCTTCGCCTTCAAATCCCGCCGATGACCCCTGCCAATCCCCCGTATCGCTCTGTTGTCTACCATGACTGGCAAGCTCTTCTTCTACAGCATCTTTCTCCGCCTCAAGGGCACCACGCAATTCTTCGATCTCATTTTGTTTGAGATGCTTCATACCGAAAGTATACAATACCAACTCAAAAAAAGTATAGGGCACCACCGTAAAGAATGCCACCCGTCGATCCCCGCCCAGAGGGCGGGTGTTCGCGGACGCCACCATGGATTCTTTGCTGGATAGGTGCGCCCCACCGGACGCTCACATTTGGCGCCGATTCATCCCTGCGCTAATGCGCAGGGCATTCTCGACGTCTCGCCAGTAAGCTTCTGTGAAGCTAGAGTTTGCGGGCTGCTTGAAGACGCGACAAGACTTCCGTGAAGGTATAGGGCGAGGCGGAAATAATGAGGAGATTCTGCGTGGGGAATGAATAATAGAGCACGATCGAACCATTGTCGTCCTTGAGGGCTCGTACATCATAGTTGCGCATCACGAGGTCTTCGAAGACTCGGGTGATCGGCTGCTGCGTTTCGACCATCGTGGGAGTCGAAGTAGATGTAGTTTCCGTCGACGTGGCGGTGGTGCTTGTTGCGGCTGTTGTCGTTGCTACCGCGACCGGAGCGGGAGCGGGCACGAGCACGGTTCGATACGGCGGTAGTTGTACAAAAAGGCCACCGAGATCGGTGTTGATTGTCTTCTCCCAGGCGAGCATACCCGCGAAGGCATGATCGTATGAGACGACCGGAATCACGAATATGGGTGAAGGTGCATCTGCGTAGTGAATGCCAAAGAAGAATTCATCGGAGAGTGATCGGACGAATTCGTCGGTGGGGCGCGTGCCAAGTGCGCGGAAAAATTCCGAGAGCGTCGCGAGGCGTGGCACCTCCTGATCGATTGGCTGGATAGTCGGCTTGATTTCAACAATGCCTCCTGCGGGTGCGCTCTGCGTATTCATGATGCCCTTGATAGTCTCTTTCAGTGCGGAAGAGGATTGCGCATCTATCGGGATGGCGAGCTGCTGCTCAGCGAAAAGAAGGCCTGTTGCGGGCGCACTCGCCGCAGGCTTTGAAGTTTGCAAATAGTAAATCGCATAGAGTGCGGCACCGCCGAGTCCGATAAGTATAAGCGTAGCCATGACCATGAGGATCATGCCCTTCCATCCTTTGCCCGATCCGGATGGGGCGGGTGGAGGTGTCATTGCGCGTGGTGTTGGCGCCTTTGCGGAGCGCTTATCTTGTTCCATCGAAACGGCCCGCACGACCGACACCTTGTCTTGTCGTACAACATCCTGTAGATCTGACTTCATCGTGTGGAGCGACATGACCGAGGAGCGTTCCATCGCAGCAGGCGCTCCCGTCTCGACTGGTGTTGCGATTTTGTTCTCGGCAATGGAGAGTTCGAGCGCCAGAGGTGCTCCAGTCTTAGGTTGTTCCGCATTGAGCTGCGTTGTTGCGCGAAACGGCGAATCGGTGAGCGGAGTTTCCGCGAGTGCGGGATTCGCCGTTGCCGCGCCTGCATCGCGGCGCTCGGGCATCTTCACCTCTTCGAGAATTTTCGTGATATTCGCTTTCAATCCCACGTCGGCCGCAGTGACCGGCGTGAGATCTTTGACTTCAAGAGGTGCGGGAGCCGCAGACTGCGCTACCTCTCCCGGCGACTTCGTCTCAAAGATTATTCCCTGCGTAGGGGAAGTAGGAGCAACGGGAGCGGTAGTCGGTGTCCGCTGCGCAGGTGCGATTGTATCTGTCGGCTTTGGTGGTTGCGGAGTAAGTGGTGGTGGCGTAGGACCGCGCGGCGGAATCGGCGCGTAGATGGGGCCCGGCAGTGGCTGCATTGCAGCGAGAGGAGCCGGCGCGCTTGGTGCAGGCGCCGCCTGCTGCGTCGGTGGGAGAGGTGCGGTGGGCATCGGAGGCGGCGGCGGAGCTTCGGGTGCGAGAGGTGCAGGCACCGCTACCGGTGTAACGGCCGCGACCGTTGGCTGGTATGGCGTCGCAGGGACCGGATTCGAAGAAAAAGGTGGTTTAGATTCTGCGACGTTCGCCGCCCTGTCGTTCTTTGTGGTGTCGTCCGCCATGATGTTCGTCGCCACCTACACTCGGTGTTAGACCTTTGCGTGCGGCCCACTCCGGATCGGCAGCTTTGATAGACAGATTATACCGTCCCTTTTCGTCGATTTCTTTAATTATCACCGGAACGACTTCACCAATCTCCACTGCATCAGAGATTTTTCCGATGCGGAAGGGTGCAACTTCAGAAACATGAACGAGCCCGTCTTGATTTGGCGTCAGTTTCACGAATGCGCCGAAGTCCATGAGGCGGACAACGGGAGCCTCAAAGCGTTCCCCCACCGAAAGTTCGCGCGTGAGATCGATAATTTCCTTGAGCGCAATATCGGCGCTACCCTCTTTGCCTGTGACGAACACCGTACCATCTTCTTCGATCGTGATGTCGTCACAACCTGCGCGCTCTTTGATGCCATTGATTGTCTTGCCGCCGGGACCGATGACAAGACCGATCTGGTCGACTTTGACTTGGGTCGAAAGAATTTTCGGCGCACGCGGTGAAATGTCTGCGCGCGGCGTAGAGATTTCATTCGTGATTACCTCGAGAATTTGGAGGCGAGCTTTTTTGGCCTGAGCAAACGCTTCTGCGAGAACCTTGAGCGGTACGCCGTCGACTTTGACGTCCATCTGGACGCCGTTCACCCCCTCTGAGGTGCCTGCGACCTTGAAGTCCATGTCGCCGTGATGATCTTCAGGGCCTTGGATGTCAGTGAGCACTTTGTACACCTGCTTTTTGCTGTCCGACATCATGCCCATCGCAATTCCAGCGACCGGATGTTTGATCGGGACACCTGCATCCATGAGTGCCAAGGTGCCTGCGCACACAGTGCCCATCGAGGTCGAGCCGTTTGAGGCGAGACATTCGGAGACTATGCGAATCGTGTACGGGAAATCTTTTTTCTCAGGCAAGACTGCGCGCAGTGATTTTTCTGCGAGCATGCCATGGCCGATCATGCGGCGATTCATACCGCCCACGCGCCCAGTCTCCCCGACTGAAAACGGCGGGAAGTTGTAGTGGAGCATGAAGGTTTTCTTCGCTTCCTGGAATTCGATCGTGTCGATGAGTTGTGCATCGCCCGGGCCACCGAGTGTGGCAACTGCCAAGACGTGCGTCTGACCACGATAGAAGAGGCCGCTGCCGTGAATTACCGGAGAGAGTCCGCCTGCTTGCGCGAAAAGTGGACGAACTTCATCGAAGGCGCGACCATCGACGCGCTTCCCTTCTTCGATCGCGAGTTCGTGCACGTAATCATCCATGCGATGTTCGAAATACGCATCAAGTCGCTGTGGCGTGATGTCTTCAAATTGTTTTGTTGCGTGTCCCATCCATGCGGATTTGAATGTGTTGATGTCGTGCTTGTCGAAGCGACCATCCTTTGTTTTGAGAAGCGGCTCCACGACTTCGGCGTAGGCGGGTGCGAGACGTTCGCCATCATCGGCAGGCGCATTAAACGCTGCCTTCTCCACGCCGCGCTCCTTGATGATCTGCTGCTGCCACGCCTGAATTTTCTCGATTTCCACGCTCGCTTTCTCGAGTGCTTTGTTGAGCGTTTCTTCGGAGACTTCGCGGGCGCCGACTTCGATCATATTGATGAGACCATCTTTGCCGCAGACCGTGAGGTCCATCACCGCTTTCGGCGGCAACTCTTCCTGGCGCTGTTTGTAGGTTGGGTTGAGAATAAATTCTTCGCTGACTTTATCCCGAGCACCATCGAGGGACTCTTCGAGTCCGATGCGTACGCATGAGACAGGTCCATTCCACGGAATGTTCGATGTTGCGATCGCGAGCGATGCGGCATTAACCGCGAGAATGTCGGTGTCGTACTCCTCGATTGAGAGGACGGTGATGATGACCTGCACATCGCGCTTGAGACCTTTCGGGAACAGTGGGCGGATGGTGCGGTCGACGACGCGGCCTGAGAGGACTGCCTCATCAGAAGGGCGTCCTTCGCGACGCATAAAGCGAGAGCCGAGGATTGCACCTGCTGCATAAAACTTCTCTTCGTATTCGACAGAGAGCGGGAAATAATCGAGATTCGATTCCTTGCTCGACATGACGACGGTCGCAAGGACCGCGCTGTTGCCGTAGCGCAGCAAAACCGAGCCATTTGCCTGGTCCGCCCAGTCGTTAAACTCTGCGGTCATTGTCTTACCCCCGATTTCGAGGGTATATTCTTTTTTCTGCATGTATTAAGGTCTATTACCGACCTTTGAATTTTAGGTCTCCTTTCTCGCGTGCCCCGAGTAAGGTCGAGGGGAAAGAAGAACTACGTATCCAAAGGTCGCTTTTAATGAGCGCACTCTACCAGTATTTTTTTGTACCGGCAATGAATCCCGTTAGAAGCAGGACGCGGACGCTACTCAACGTCGCACTTGGTTAACCAATCGTAAAGTCGGCCTTGGTTGTTTTGTTTGGACAAGCACAACGCCGTGTCCGCGGCTTCTAACGGGATGAATTTCGAAGACGTGTGCTAGCATGTGTCCCTATATGAAGATCCTCTTGTTTCCGACGATTGTCGCCCTGGTTGCAGGCGTGGGTGTATTTCTCTGGGGTGGTGCGGCGGCGCTGATGCTCTTCCTCCTTCTCGCGACACTCGAAACGACGCTTTCCTTTGACAATGCGGTTGTGAATGCCAAAATTTTGACACGCATGAGCGCGCTCTGGCAGCAGCGCTTCCTCACCTGGGGTATTTTGATCGCGGTTTTTGGGACTCGCTTGGTGCTCCCCGTCTTGATCGTTGCTGCGGCTGCCTGGCTCACACCGTGGGCGGTCGTGCAGCTTGCCCTTTTCGATCCGGTGCAATACGGTGAACATCTGCGGCACGCGCACGTGTCGATTGCGGCGTTTGGTAGTGCATTCCTCTTACTTGTCTCGCTCAAGTATTTCTTCAACGATCGCAAAACAGTGCACTGGATCAAAAGCGTCGAACGACTTCTCTCTCGCTGGGGTGGCATTGAGGCGATCGAAATCGCGCTTGTCCTCCTCATTCTCCTTGGTGCGTCGTTCTTGGCGCCGCATGAAGCTGCTGCCATTCTCGCCGCTGGACTCGTCGGCGTCGTGCTCTTCATCGTTATTCAGGGATTTGCCGACGTCTTTGAATCAGGCGCAGAACACGCAACCGAGGTTGCAACTAAGGCGAGTGTGGCGCTCTTCGTGTACCTCAACGTGCTCGATTCGGCGTTTTCGCTCGACGGTGTCGTCGCTGCCTTTGCGATCACGACGAGCGTACTCATCATTGTCGCCGGCCTTGGTGTCGGTGCGCTCTTCGTGCGCTCCTTCACGCTCATGCTCGTACGAGCGAAAACGCTCGATACGCTCGTCTATCTCGAACACGGCGCGCATTATGCGATTTTGGGTCTTGCGATCGCGATGCTCGTCGGCATTTTCGTACATGTGCCCGAAGTCATCACCGGCCTAGTCGGCTTTGTCTTTATCGCACTCGCCTATCTTTCATCTCGTCGTGAGTATTTGAAACAGACCGCTTGAGGAGATATTCGCTGACTATTCGACGCCCGTGATGCGGCCGATGTCGGCCGCTTCACGCGATGCATCTGCATCGGAGAGATCGTTTTCGGGAATCGATTCGCGATTCGCGTTGCGAGCGCTCCCCGTGCGACGTATCGAGGGGCCGCGGTAGTTGATGAGATAGCGTTTCGGCTCTTCGTCGAGATCAAGGAAATCATCTGCTGCTTCCTTGAGTTTGAGCGAGGTCGAACGGCCGAATGAAACGACTTCCACCTGGCAGCCTGCATGCATTTGCAAGTACTGCACCAAGGGGACGAAGTCGCCGTCGCCCGTGAAAATGATTACGGTATCGAGCTTGGGAGATGCAGTGATCGCATCGACCGCGAGTCCCACATCCCAATCTGCCTTTTTTGCGCCGCCCGAGAAGACCTGCAGGTCTTTGAGACGCATTTCAATGCCGACTTTGCCGAGTGCTTCGAAAAACGCTTTCTCCTCACCGGATTCAGTCGTTACCGCATAAGCGCGAGCGCGCACAAGACGGCGTCCCGCCAAGGAATCCTTGAGGACATTGCCGAAATTAACGCGTGCGTGATAGAGATTCTTTGCGCTGTGATACAGATTTTGCGTGTCGATGAAGACACCGACGCGCTGTTCTGGGTGTTTAATGATTGCCATACAAAAAAATATTAAAAATTAAAATGAACCTTATTAAAATGCTCGCGACGCTTCGAAAAGTGTACCGACCGGTACACACAATGCAAATGAAGCTTCGGTGCTCGAGAAATTACTTCTTGAGGCCCAATTTCTTCACAATCGCGCTGTAACCGCGCTTGTCGGTAGCCTCGAGATACTTCAAGTGCTTGCGGCGGTCTGCAACGAGGCCGAGGAGACCGCGGCGCGAGTGCAAATCTTTGCGATTTTTATCCAAATGAGCTGAAAGCTCTTCGATGCGACGTGTCAAAATGGCGATTTGCACCTCCGGAGAACCCGTATCGGTGTCATGTCGCTTGCCCTTCGCGATTTCGTTTGCCTTCTTACGCTTCGTAAGCATTATCGAGATGATATCACATTCCCTTCATATTTGCAACTAAAAAGCCCCGTTTCGCCATTGTTCGGAGGAAAAGGCAAAACGGAGCTTTTTTGGCTTAAATAAAGGATTTTTGCTCTATTGCTGTGCAGGAGTCGTGGTGCCCGGCTCTACAGCGACCAATTTCACATCGAAGAGGATGGTCGAGTTGGCAGGGATCACGACCTTGCCCGTTGCCGGATCTTTGACCTCTTGATCGCCGTACGCGAGGGTCGGCGGGATCGAAAGGAGGCGCTCTCCACCAACCTTCATACCATTGATGCCGATCTGGAAGCCCGGGATAAGCTCGTTGGTACCGAGGACGAACTTCAACGGCTCATTATTGTGTGCTGCAGAGCTATCGAAGACGGTGCCGTCTTCGAGCTTGCCTACATAGAGGACGGAAACCGTGTCTCCTGCCTTTGCTTCAGCGCCGGTGCCGACCGAGACATCCTGTCCCTGGACTTGCCCGAGCGTGCTTGAAGCGGCCGTGTTGGTCGCTGCCTGCTGATTTTGCTGATCATTGACTGCCGGAGTAGCTGTATTTTTCGACATGTAGTACATCGCGCCAATAATAAGAGCGACGACGACAACGCCGCCGATAATGACTTTTGTATTCATACTCATATTCGATAAGGGTACGCTTAGTTCTCGCGAGCGCAACTGTACAAGTATGTGGAAAAAGTGTGGAATGCCTGCCCGAACACTTGTTTCGACAAGTGGGCGGGTATATACAATAGATATGGAGCCCCTCGCCTCACAAATCCGGCCGCAAAAACTCGCCGAATTCGTCGGGCAGCAGCATTTGGTGGGTCCGGGAAAGCCCGCCTCGACTCGCGGAGGCCCGTCTCGACGAGTCGTAGACGAGGCGGGCGAGCCGACGCGAGGCGGGCCGCTTCGTATCGCGATCGAGAAGAAAGAGCTCTTCTCCTTTTTATTGTGGGGTCCGCCTGGGTGCGGAAAAACCACGCTCGCGCGCATTTATGCGAATGCACTCGAAGCCGATTTCTACGAGCTCTCGGCAGTGGATTCTGGCAAGGAAGACATCAAGCGGATCGTGGGAGACACGAAGCGGCCGACGCTCGGCTTGCAGAAACCGAAAATTTTGTTCATCGACGAAATTCATCGCTTCAATAAAGCGCAGCAGGATTTTCTCCTCCCTTTTGTCGAGCGCGGCGATATCACACTTATCGGCGCAACGACTGAAAACCCGTCGTTCGAAGTGATTTCTCCCCTCCTTTCGCGCTGCCGTGTCTTCGTACTGAATGAGTTGTCGGAAAAAGAAATGAGTGCAGTCTTGAAGCGTACGAAGGTGAAAATACCAAAGACTGCCAAAGAATGGCTCATACAAATGGCAGGGGGTGATGCGCGGCAAGCGATCACGACGCTTGAGACAGCAGAAAAACTGTACGGAGAGATTACGGTCGAGACTCTGAAGGAAGCGATCCAATCCAAACATCTTCGCTACGACAAAAAAGGCGAAGAGCACTACAACACCATCTCCGCATTCATTAAATCGATGCGTGCGTCGCAGCCGGACGCCGCACTCTACTATCTGGCGCGCATGGTGGACGCGGGAGAAGATCCGCTTTTCATCGCCCGGCGCATGGTGATTTTTGCGAGCGAAGACATTGGGCTCGCGCAGCCAACTGCGCTCGTCGTGGCAAACGAGGTTTTCCGCGCATGCGAGACGATCGGCTATCCAGAGTGCGCGATCAATCTCGCGCATGGCGCCGCGTACCTTGCGACATGCAAAAAGAGTAGGCAATCATACGACGCATATTTCGAGGCGCTTGCAGATGTAAAGAAAGAAGGCAATCTTCCGATTCCGATGCGCATCCGGAATGCACCGACAAAATTGATGAAAGATATCGGGTACCACAAGGGGTACAAACTGTATGACAAAGAATCGTACCTTCCAGATAAACTGAAGAAAAAGAAATACCTTAAAGATTAATTTCTTCATACAAAATAAGGAGACGTTTCTATAGGGTTATGCCCGGTAATGGGGACGAGTGGCATGCGTCTTCATATTCGAGGGGTACAATGAGGGAGCTGTGAGGGGCTCCTGGTCCCTTTTGTTTAATCATCTAATTACAAAGATATGCAAAAAATAATTTCATTTGCGGTGCCGGCAGCATTTGCGGCGGTCGTGTTCGCGATCGCGTCATTCGCATCCGCACAAATGTGCACCATGGATGCGATGCAGTGCCCCGATGGTTCGTGGGTGGGCCGCAGCGGCCCGAATTGTGAGTTCGTCTGCCCCGGGGGTGCCGTCGATGATGGCGCGGTTGGTGAGACACCTGATCCTTGTATGCCGAATGCATACGGTGAGGTTTCCAGAAATTGTTTTAATCCTGGCGCAGCAGGTGCGAGTGCTGATGATACGGTGACGGTAACGCCGGCACCTGACGGCTGTGGCGAGAACGGCATGCTCTGCCCCGAGTTTATCGGTGGCTCCGGCGGCGGAAACGTCGGCGACGATGGATCCGGTGGCGGGTATGAGTTCGATGATTCCGGTTGTGGTGAGGATGGTAGATTGTGCCCGAACGTTATCGGCGGCTCCAGTGACGGATCAAATTACTGGTACGATGATTCCGGTTGTGGCGAAAATGGGATGCTCTGCCCGAACTACAACGGCGGCGGGACCGATCCATGCCTCTACACCAACTGGATCTGGATTAATCCGTGCGACGATACCAATCCTCCCTATCCGACATACGGCGACGATGGGCTCTGGGGCTGGGGTCAAACACCCGATCCGTGCGCGCCCAATGCCTACGGCGAAGTTTCAAGAAATTGTCTGAACGGTGGGGACGACAATGGCATGACGGCCTGCACGGCGGATGCCATGCAGTGCCCTGATGGCTCGTGGGTAGGACGCAGCGGACCAAATTGCCAGTTCGTCTGTCCGGGTACCTCCGACGACAACTCAAACGGAAACGGCATGACGGTGAATGCTGATGGTTCCATCAACGTGCAAGGAGGCGCGATGGAAACAAGTGTCCGCCAATCTTTCTGGGGTCAATTCCTCTCGTTCTTCGGTTGGTAAAAAATTGAGCGAGAAAAAAGACGAAGCGCGCGAACCATTGTGGTTCGCGCGCTTTTACATACCAGAGAACCCCGCACGAACCCAGGCACGTTGTCGACGAACGGAGTGCGGGGGTGAATGGAACCGTTACGTACACACGACCCTCAACAA
>QZIY01000011.1 GCA_003599175.1 Candidatus Parcubacteria bacterium | reverse complement strand
CGGGAAGCGTGGAGGGAGACGATTCTCGATCCGCCCGTACCGCGGATGATGTCGCTCTTTCCTCTTCAAACGGTATGAGGGAAGTGTGGGCACTTCAGGCTCAAAGCCAGTTTAAAAATGGCAGAAAAATGCTAGAATCGCCGCAATATGGCAAGTGATGAGTACGTAGCGCAGACAGAGCACGCGGAGAAAATGACCGCGCACGAAGGTGTGGCAGAAACACATGAATCGACAGAGGGCGGCGGGATTTCTGTCTCGCTGGCGGCAGAACGCCTCGGTCATATTGCCGGTATTCCAATCACCAACACGCTCCTCATGAGCTGGGTCGTGATGGTGATCCTTATCACGGTCGCGTTTCTTGTGGGTCGCCGCATCAAGCTCGTACCGAGCCGCTTGCAGCTTTTCTTTGAAGAGGTCATCACCTACGTACACAATTTCATGCGAGAGACACTCGAGAACGACAAAGTCGCGCGTCGCTACCTCCCGCTCCTCCTCACACTCTTCCTCTTTATTGCGCTCGCAAATCTCCTTGAATTCACGCCAGGCATCGGGCATTCGATCGGCTTCTACCAAGACGGTCATCTCGTACCGCTCCTTCGCAGCATGAACACCGATCTCAACGTCACGCTCGCATTCGCGATCATCTCGGTCATCGTTATCGAGATCGCTGGCGTCATGGCGCTCGGTTTTTGGCGCTATGCAGGCAAATTCCTCAACTTCTCATCGCCGGTCAACTTCGCTGTCGGCCTCATCGAGCTCGTCTCTGAAGTCTCGCGCTTGGTGACCTTCTCATTCCGCCTCTTCGGCAACATTTTCGCCGGCGAGGTGCTCCTCGCTGTTGTCGCTTTTTTCGTACCCTACGTGCTGCCGGCACCTCTTATGGCATTCGAGCTTTTCGTAGGCGTCCTCCAGGCCGCGGTCTTCTCACTCCTCACGCTCTTTTTCATCAAACTCGCGATCACCGACATGCACGAGGCCCACTAGCGTGAGCGTTGAATTGGCCTTATTTGGTGCTATTATGGCGGGGTCGAAATCAATTCTTTATAAATTCTTCTAAAAGCTACAAGCTAACAGCTATAAGCTACTAAATTATGGAAGTTGAATCAGCACGCCTCATCGCCATGGGTCTCGCAGCAGGCCTCGGCGTTCTTGGTCCTGGTATCGGTATCGGTCTTATCGGCGGTCGCGCCGTCGATGCTATCGGCCGCAATCCGGATGCTTCGGGCAAGATCGTCTCGAACATGATTCTTGCGATCGTTCTCGCGGAAGCGCTCGGTATTTTGGCCCTCGTCGTAAGCTTCATCATTCGCTTCGTTTAATCACGCGACCATAGGTTGCGTCATTCCGTCATGGAACAACTTTTTTCTACATTCGGAATAGACTGGAGACTCCTCTTGATCCAAGCGATCAACTTCGGGGTGCTCTTGGCGATCCTCACGAAATTTCTCTATCGCCCGTTGATGAACGTCATCGACGAGCGCCAGAAGAAAATCGCTGAGGGAGTCCGCTCTGCCGAAGCTGCCGATCAGCGACTTCTCGATGCAAAGAAAGAAGGTGATGGAATCGTGGGCGATGCCGCGAAGCAGGCAGAAGGCCTCGTCGCATCCGCTCGTATGCGCGCGGAATCCGTGGGCGCCGACTTGATGAAAGACGCACAGGCAAAAGCCGAAGCGGTCGTCGCCGATGCAAGAGAGCGCGCCGAAGAAGCAAAGCGCCAAGCCATGCTTGAGAGCGAGCGTGAAATTACCAAGGCTGCCATGCTTGCAGCGGAGAAGATCATGCGAGAAAAAGCTGCATAAAATATGGAGAAAGCATACGCACAAGCTCTCTGGGTGATGGTAGAGAAGGGAAGGACTCCTCACGAAGCTGTTGCGGCGCTCAAGAGGATGCTTGAAGCCCGCGGTCGCGCCTCGCTTTTTCCAAAAATCGGGAGAGCGTTTGCGCGTCTCGCTGCAAAGGAAGCGAGCAAAAACAGCTTCACGCTCACCGTCGCTCGCCAAAAGGATGCACAGAAGGCAGTGAAAGAAGTAGAAAAGGTTCTCACGGATTTAAAGATCGGCGAGACCGATCTGTACGAAGAAGTCGACGAATCGCTCATCGGTGGATGGCGATTGCAGGGCCGCGGCCTCCTCATCGACAACAGCTGGAAAAGTGCATTACTTTCGATATATAATCGCGCAACGAGCCATGTCTAAAAAACCCATCTACAGCGTTGCGGAGCCTCTGCGTGCTCATCGCCGTATAACCCTATACGTCTCTGAGCCCGCTTTCTCCGCGCCTCGTATATAGGCTTTTAATCCATGGCTAACAAATAATTTATGGAATCAACCGTCGTCGACAAGATCATCAAGGAAATCGAAGGGCATGCGCCGAAGGCGCATGCGGAGCATGTGGGTACCGTGACAGCGGTGGGAGACGGCGTCGTCGCGATCGACGGCCTTTCGAAGGCGGTGATGGGCGAAGTGGTTGAATTTGAAGAAGGAAAGGGCAAGAAACTCTCTGACGCGATGGAGGCGAGCGGTAAGCTCTATGGTCTTGTCCTCAACCTCGAAGAAGACGGCGTGCGCGCTACGATCCTCGGTGATTCTGCGCGTGTTGCCGATGGTATGACGGTCAAATCGACCGGTACGATTCTTAGCATTCCTTCTGGCGAAGAACTCCTTGGTCGCGTCGTGAATGCGCTCGGCGAACCACAAGATGGCAAGGGTCCGTTTAAAAACACGACCATGATGCCGATTGAGCGCCAAGCTGCGGGTGTCATCGACCGTAAATCAGTTTCCGTCCCGCTCCAGACAGGCATCGTTTCGATCGACGCGATGATTCCGATCGGTCGCGGTCAGCGCGAGCTCATCATCGGTGACCGCGGTACAGGGAAGACGACGATTGCGATCGACACGATCATCAACCAGCGCAACGAGCCAGAGGGCAAGCGCCCGATTTGTGTGTATGTCGCCGTCGGCCAGAAGGAATCAAAGACCGCACGCATCGTCGAGCAGCTTCGTCAGGAAAACGCGCTTTCATACACGATCATCGTCGATGCGCCGGCTTCTGCGCCGGCTGCCTTGCAGTTCCTCGCGCCATTTGCAGGTGCTGCGATCGCAGAATACTTTATGGACAAAGGCCGCGATTGTCTCGTGATCTACGACGACCTCTCGAAGCAGGCCGTTGCCTATCGCCAGCTCTCGCTTCTCCTCCGCCGTCCGCCGGGCCGCGAAGCGTATCCGGGCGATATTTTCTACTTGCACTCACGCTTGCTTGAGCGCGCGTGCCGTTTGTCGGATGCAAAGGGCGGTGGCTCAATCACTGCGCTCCCGATCATCGAAACGCAAGACGGCGACGTCTCCGGCTACATTCCGACCAACGTGATTTCGATCACCGACGGCCAGATCTTCCTCGTCACCGACCTGTTCAACAAAGGCGTGCGCCCAGCAATCGACGTGGGTATCTCCGTATCGCGCGTCGGCTCAAGTGCGCAGACCAAGGCGATGAAATCGGTCGCGGGCGGTATCAAGCTTGGCCTCGCACAGTTCCGCGACCTTGAAGCGTTCATGCAATTTGCGCAGGATCTCGACAAGACGACTGCCGATCAAATCGCGGCAGGTCAGCGCATGGTGGAAATTCTCAAACAAAAAAATGGCGCGCCGTATCCAGTAGAGGAGCAGGTCGTCATTCTCTATGCCGCGAATGCAAAATTCTTTGGCAACGTTCCGACCAGAGAGGTCACCAAGGCGGCTGGCATGCTCGCGCAGTATATGAAAGACAATCACGGCGCAGCACTGAGTGAAATCAAAGAAAAAGGCGTAGTTTCCGATGATGTGAAGATCGCGCTTGGTACGGGCATGGAAGAATTCCGCCTTGCGCACAAAGAACTCTTTACGGAGAACGCATAGGCTATGCGGATAGCGGTTGGCTCTACCAATGCGGCCAAGGTGGCCGCAGTAAAAGAAATTCTTGCGGATTATCCGCATCTTAAGGATGCGGAGATCGTGCCGCTGAAGACTGAATCGGGTGTTGCGGACCAGCCGCTTTCGCTCAAAGAGACGATCGAGGGCGCAATCAATCGCGCTAAGAGTATTTTTGAAGGCAATGATTACTCACTTGGTATCGAATCTGGGCTTATGGAAGTACCATACACACGCGGCGGCTATATGGACGTATGCGCGGCTGTCATATACGATGGGTCGGAGTTCCACATTGGCCTCTCGTCGGCATGGGAATTTCCCGATACTCGGATAACTACACTGATGATTGAGGGCGGGAAGAATATGTCGGAAGCGATCAATGAGGTGGGACTCACGCAAAATCCTGATATCGGGGCGGCAGAAGGTGCGATCGGGATCATGACCAAGGGAAGAGTCGACCGCAAAGAGTATACAAAACAAGCATTGCGGATGGCTTTGATACACATAGATCAGCACGATATTCCCTCGCTGCGCTCGGGATCTAAGAATTTCTAACTCATTTTATTCGTAAGAACTTCTAAGAATGGCTTCTCTCAAAAACATCAAACTCAAAATTCACTCCGTCAAAAAGACGGCGACTGTCACGCATGCCATGGAAGCGGTGTCGGCGGTGAAGATGCGTAAGTCGCAAGAGCGCGCACTTGGCTCGCGTGCATATGCGGCAGCAGCACTTTCGGTTCTCGAACGACTTGCAGGCACGGCCGATGTTGCAAAGCACCCGCTTCTCAACGAACGAGAGGGAAAGACGGCACTTCTCATCATCACGAGCGATAAAGGACTCGCAGGTTCGCTCAATAGCGCGGTGATTCGCAAAGCCGAGCAAGAAATTTCGTCGCGAGGATTCACAACATCCGATGTTGTCATCACCGCAATCGGCCGCCGCGGCGGAGATTATTTTGCAAATCGCGGCTACGATGTGCGCATCAAGCATGAGAACGTGAGCGACGGAGTCTCCGAAGACGATATTCGCGAGATCACCAACAAGTTGCTCCAGTGGCACGCGGCAGGCGAAATAGGGAAATGCTTCGTCATCTACCAAAACTTTATTTCGACTTTTGAACAGCAGCCGAGCATGCGCCAGATCATGCCGATTACGCGCGAGACGATGCGCGAAATGGTGCAGGGTATTCGCCCGGCGCGCGGCAAATACGCACCTGCTGCACAGGAAAAACCGCAGTACCCAGCTTCGTACAAGATCGAGCCGGGTGCAGATGTGGTCTTGCAATCGCTCTTGCCCAAGCTCATCAACATCGCAGTTTTCTACGCGCTTCTCGAAAACAAAGCCTCAGAGCACTCGGCACGCATGGTCGCGATGAAGAGCGCGACCGATAAGGCGAAGGACATGGTCAAAACGCTTACGCGTACCTTCAACAAGATCCGCCAGGCCGCAATCACACGCGAAGTATCGGAAATCACCTCAGGAATTGAAGCGATGCGGTAATCCACACCGTGCCGCTTGACTACTTCCGTTTAAATATTGTATAATGATATGGGCTTTGAGGGAGTTTAATAACCATGACACGACTGACGCTTCGCGGCTTTGCGGATCTACTTAAAAATGCACCGCCGCTACCAGCGGAGAGCGCAGGATGGACAATCATTCCGGGTTCTGCACCGCTCCTTTCTTTTTTTATCCCGGTCATCATCCTTGTGGTGGCGATCTGGGCACGACCTGCCTACCAATTCGTGGTGCAACTTTTACCATGACTTGGACGCAAGCGGAGACCGACGTGTTCGGGCTCCGCTTTTGCTATTATGTGGTTCATGAATCAAGCAGCGGATCGGATTTTGCCGAAAATCGGTACAGCTGTGTGGATCAGGCATCAAGGAAAGATTCTTCTCGGACTTCGATCGAAGACATCGGGTAATAACACATGGGGACCGCCCGGCGGCCATTTGGAAATGAATGAAACGCTTGTCGAATGCGCGATTCGAGAGACGAGAGAGGAAGCGGGAATAGAACTCGCCAATGTAAAATTTCTCACGTATGCAGAAAATATTTTCAAAGAGGCGGGCACACACTACGTGACATTCCATTTCACCGCCGACTGGGCTTCTGGCGACCTTACTCCAGATCCAAACGAATTTCATAACCTCGAGTGGTTCGACTGGGACAATTTGCCCAAGCCGCTTTTCCGCCCGGCCCAAATATTTTTTGACGCTGGTTTGAACCCTGTAACTTTTTAACAACTGCAATAACATCAATTTTGCCCGGTCGGGCAAAATTGATGTCGCTTATGTGGAGCGGACGACGCCTAAGTTTTCGACGATAAGGCCTTTGATTTCCATTGCGGAGAGGAGGACGTTGACCTCGGTGGTGGGCATGTCGAGTGAGCGGATAAGTTCGTCGCGTGAGATGGGCGAGGCGATGAGTTTCAAAACTTGGATTTCATGCGCAGAGAGATCGGTGCGATCGTCGAGTGCCATTGGTTTCGCGTCCGCAAGACCGAGTGCTCGTAAAATATCAGCTGGCTCCGTCGCTGGTGTACCGCCGAGCCTCAAGAATTGATGCGTGCCGCGGGAAGATTCGCTAAATATCGATCCCGGCACGATCAGGAGCTCGCGATTGTATTCAGTCGCGAGTTTTGCGGTGATAAGCGAGCCGGATTTTTCTTTTGCTTCCACGACAAGCGTTGCCTGCGAGAGGCCGACCATGATTCTGTTTCGCTTTGGAAATGTCCAATCATTAGCCCGCATGTCGGGCTTCTCTTCCGAAAGCATACATCCGCCACTTGCCAGAATTTCTCGCGCGAGTCCCTGATTTGCCTTCGGATACAAGACATTCCAATCGAGCCCCGATCCCGGCACCGCAACGGTCGTAAGTCCGTATTTGAGTGCTGCTTTGTGCGCCTCCGCATCGATGCCATAGGCGAGGCCAGAAACAATAACCACAGGGTATCCCGCTAAGCCGCCAATCAAATAATCCACGACCTGCCGGCCATAGGGCGTACAGGCGCGAGCACCTACCACCGCAAGCCATTTTTTCTCAGGATCGGGCAAATTGCCCCGCAGATACAGCTGTTTTGGTGGATCGGAAATTTCGTTCAAAATCCTCGGGAAATCATCGGATCGAAGCAGTTTGAGGTCATCTGCCATAGTGTTATTCTATAACAGTTCGTAGAACGTAGAACGTAGAACGTAGTAGGGGCCTCTGAATTTTGAGCGTCTCCTACGTACTACGTACTACGAACTACGTTCTCTACAATGCTGGACATTAAATTCATCCGGGAAAATAAGGACATTATAGTCGCAGGGGCCAAGAAAAAGCACATCGAAATCGATTTGGATCATTTGATTGCGCTGGACGACAAGCGTCGAGAGCTCCAGGCAACGTTTGATGAAAAGCGCGCTGAGCAAAATGCCGCGTCCGACAAGATTGCAACCGCATCAGGGGAAGAAAAGCAGCTCCTGATTGCGAGTATGGGTGAGGTAAAAAAGGCATTGCAAGCTGCTGAAGAATCGTTGCAGGAAGTAATGAAAGAATGGCGGCTTCTCATGGTGCATGTGCCGAATGTGCCGGATATTTCCGTGCCAGAGGGTGAGAGCGATGCAGATAATCAGGAGGTTAAGAAGTGGGGAGACATTCCAGAGTTTGATTTTGAGCCCAAAACCCATGTCGATCTCATGGTGGAGAATGGCATGGCCGATTTTGAGCGTGGTACCAAAGTTGCCGGATTCCGTGGCTACTTCCTCAAGAGCGACGGCGCGCGTCTCATGTGGGCCTTAGAACGTTTCGTGCAAGATCGATTTATGGATCGCGAAGGGTTCACGCCGATGATCGTGCCAAGCCTGGTGCGCAAAGAGCCATTCATGGGCACGGGATATTTGCCGCAGTCGGAGGAGGATTTGTATAAGACGCAGGACGGTGACTATCTCGCCGGCACTGCAGAGGTCGCGAGCATGGGCTACTACATGGATGAAATTTTGGACGCCAAAGAGCTGCCGGTGAAATTTTTTGCTTTCAGCCCGTGCTTCCGCAGAGAAGCGGGAAGTCACGGCAAAGATACCAAGGGCGTCTTCCGTATCCACGAATTCGTAAAATACGAGCAGGTTGTGCTCTGTGAAGCGTCGCACGAAGCATCGGTGAAGATGCACGAAGAGCTCACCGAGAATTCGGAAAAACTGTTGCAGGAATTGAAATTGCCGTACCATGTGGTCGTGAATTGCGGTGGCGATTTGGGATTGGGACAGGTCAAAAAGTACGACATCGAAGCATGGATGCCGAGCGAGAAAAAATATCGTGAGACGCATTCATCGAGCTACTTCCATGATTTCCAGACGCGTCGCCTCAACATTCGCTACCGCGACGATAAGGGTGTCTTGCGCTACGCGCATTCGCTGAACAACACTGCGCTCGCGATGCCGCGTATTTTCTGCCAGATCGTAGAAAACTATCAGCAAAAAGACGGCTCGATCACAATCCCTGAGGTACTCAGGGTCTACATGGGCAAAGATGTCATCAAACAAGAACGTCGTTGATCTTCGGAAAAAAAGGTCGGGCGGGGTTTCCAAATTCTCACCGCTGCCGTTCTCGCCACGCAAAAAACAGCGCGATTCTCTTCGCTCGCGCAGGCGCCGCGCGCGGCTGATAGGAGGAGGCATCATTTTTATCTTGCTTCTCTGTATTCTCGGTATGCTCAGTGTCGCGTCTCATCAACCCAAATTTACGGTCCAAAAGTTTGTCGTAGCAGGTGCGAAGCACGTGAAGCCCACGGATGTCGAGGAATACGCACTCGAAGCGATACATGACGAGAAATTTCATTTCTTTTCGCCGAGCAATATCTTTTTGTATGGACCAAGGCAGCTTGGCGAAAAAATCGTGAGCGAGTTCCCGCGCATCAAAGAGACGTATATCAAGAAAGAGTCACTGTTTTCGACAACCGTACATATCGACATTACCGAGCGCAAGCCATTCGCGAAGTGGTGTCGGGGCAGCCGTATCGAGCAAACTGAGAGCTTTCTCACCTCACGGGAGTGTTTTGTCTTCGATGATACGGGCTTGGTATTTGCGCGTACGAGCGGTGCCGAAGAGGCGGCAACTGCGTATGTATTTTCCGGTGTCATTGCGAGCAGTACCGCTGGTACGAGCCCGATAGGCCACGTCTTTGCACCTCTCCATATGCAGGGCATCCTCGCGTTCCTACAGCTCCTCAAAGACAATGGATTCAAGCCGATCGGGGCGGAGGTGAAAAATAGTCAGGATTTCTGGGTGCCGCTGGAGAATAGTTTTGATATCCGGGCATCGTTCGGTGCGAGCGCGGAGGATCTTACGAAAAATCTGATGCTCGTCTTGGCATCAGAGCGGCTCAAGGGCAAAGAGGACCAGATCGAATACATCGATCTCCGCTTTGGCAACAAAGTGTATTTCAAACTGAAAGGGGAGGCAGTGTCGGAATAATTTAGAACCCCATTGTGAATGTCATTGGTTTTGCGGCCTGTGCGAGCCAATGTTGCGTGTTGAGCGCGACTTCGCGTACTTTGCCGAGCTCTTTATACTTCACTTTTTTGTTGGCGACTGCATAATCAAAAATCTTTTTCGTGAGTTCCACATCTTTGAGACAATATTCGCGCACTTTTTCTACTTCGCCGTCACGCCACCACTTGGTGGATTGTCCGCCGCTGCCGATTTTCTTTGCGCCGAGCGTGCCATCGGCTACTACGTCAAGACGAAGGCGACGTCCGAGGGAGCCATGAATTTCCATCATGAGGTCGAGCGATTTGATCTTCGTGAGATCGCCGGGGTAGTACTTGTTGAGAAGCGGTACGTCGAAATGGCTGGAGTTCCATCCCACCAAAACGTCGGTATTTTCCAAGATTTTCCACAACTTCGGCAATTCAGGTTCAAGATAACTCGAATAACCAGTTTCAGAATCGTGAACCCCAACGAGAGCGATTGTGAGGTCGGCGGGATCGCTTCCACCTACTTCGGTAAACCAGTTTGCAGTCTCGATATCGAAGACAACCGTGCGCATGAGCGTCGATTATAACGCATGTTATCCCAACGACGAAAAAAGGTGTGCTGAAATGGAATCCGCTGCAAGCGTGATTTCGTGACCAGTAGAGAGATTCTTCACCGTGTAGCGGCCGGTGTCGCGCTCTTTTGCACCGATCGCGAGAACGAACGGAATTTTCATCTTGTCGGCGTGACGAATCTGGTCGCCGATGCGCTTGCCGGAAAAGTTCACGGCGACAGCGATGTCTTCGCGGCGCAGATCTTGTGCGAGTTTGATGGCATGTCCGGTAGCGTCCTTTTCGACGATGCAGATCATAAGCTCCGTCGCAGGGGCGTATTCGGGCATCAAGTTGTGACTCTCGAGGAAATTTCTCGCCGTCACGTCGCCCATACCAAAGCCGACTGCCGGAATTTTCTCGCCACCAAACTGTGAGAGAAGGTTGTCGTAGCGGCCGCCTCCGAAGAGCGAGCGGTTGTTGTCTTCGTGCGTGTCAAACACTTCGAAGACCATGCCGGTGTAGTAGTCGAATCCGCGCGTTATCTTGGTGTCCACCACCATATTGCCAACTCCCATGTATTCGAGCTGACGGCGCAATTCTTCGAGGTACGCGGTCGAGGTCAGCGAGTCGAGACGTTCGAGCAAGGTCGGTGCTTTATCACCGATGACTTCTGCGAGCTTGTCGGCGAAGTTTTCCATTTTTTCGCGACGGTCCAAGAGGCGCGTAACTTGTGGTCGCTGCTCGGCATCAATCGAAAGCTCATCATAGAGCGAATCAAGAATGCGGCGGTCGGACACGCGGATTTCAAAGTTGCGCTCATCGGCGCCAAGCGAGCGCAAAACGCCGTGCGCGATTGCGATGATTTCCGCATCGGCCTCAACACCTTCAGCACCCAAGATGTCGGCATTGAGCTGCCAGTGTTCACGGAGGCGTCCGCGCTGCGGGCGCTCGTAGCGGAAGACGTTGGGGATCGAATACCAGCGCGCTGGGAAGGGGATATCGCGCTGCTTACCAGCGATCATACGAGCTAGTGTCGGTGTCATTTCGGGACGGAGCGTGACATCACGGCCGCCGCGGTCGGTGAAGGTGTACGTCTGCTCGCTCACGATCTCGTCCGAGGTTTTGGCGCGGTAGAGCTCTGCATGCTCGAGAATTGATGCACCGTATTCTTCGTAGCCAAAGAGCTCACACACACGCTCCATGTGCTCGAAGATGTAGCGGAGAACAAATTGATCCTCCGGATAAAAATCGCGAACGCCCTTGTAGGGCTCCATAGACGGTTGGTCTCCTTTCTTCATCCCGTTAGAAGCAGGACGCGGACTCTGCGCCGCACCCTGCTTGGTTACTCGTATATAAAATCGACCGATCCATACTCCTTTGAGACATTACGCC
>QZIY01000032.1 GCA_003599175.1 Candidatus Parcubacteria bacterium | reverse complement strand
TGTGATGAATGATATGTTTGTTTTTAATAACGTTCGACCTTTCGTTCCAGCGTATCGCGAGAATCCGCCTGGAGCTGAGGGGTTTATAGCGCTATACTGCTCACATGGAAGACTGCATTTTTTGCAAAATCGTCGCAGGTGAAATACCGTCGCACAAGGTGTACGAAGATGACGAATTCTTGGCTTTTCTCGATATCCGTCCGCAGGCACCTGGACATACTCAGGTGATTCCAAAAAAACACTATCGATGGGTGTGGGATGTGCCGAATGCGGGAAAATATTTTGAAGTGGCGCAAAAGGTAGCACGCGCGATGCAAAATACCTTTGGCCCTATAGACGAAGTACACTCCCGCATCATGGGCGAAGAGGTACCACACGCACACATTTGGATCTATCCAGCACCCTCAAAGGCGCACGGCGATAAAAACGATCTCGAAGGCAATGCGGAAAAAATTCGGGAAGCCCTAAAAAGTAGTAGTTCCACATTGTAATGCCCGGAAGCGGGCTGAAGACCTGCGCTTCTTTACAGGCAAGAGACGCAAGTGTACATTTTCTCTAGACACAGCTGGAGAGAGCGCATGGCACGGGTTATCGCAAAACTGCCGCTCACGATAAGGTTCGACGGCCTTCACTATCCCAATGGCTATCGGCCGGAATGGTTTCCGATCGAATTTCCAATGGGCAATGTTCGTTGGACGCTGCTCATTGAAACCCAGGAGCATCACCGACGCAAACGAACAGCATGGGAGCATATTCCTCCTGAACTGCTGGATGAAGATCAGCGTATATATGAACCTGGCAAATACTGGTCGTTCGGCACTGGCGTACAAGGTAATGAATCCTATGGCATTGTTGTCTCGCGCGAAGAACTCGACTCATCGGGTGTCGAGGAAGCAGTGCGAACATTCCTCAAGCTCAAAGATATTAACGTAGGAACTCTTGAACTTGTCTGGTTGCATCCGCCAGAGGACGAATTTCCACGATGGCACAAAGACCAAGAGCGTCGTCTGGAATGGCTCAAGAGGGGGGCGCCATCGCATGCGATGACAGTAACCGGCAAATTCGTCGGTGATGTCCTCGGAACGATGGGCATTACCAACGAAGACGCGGTCGGCGTCAATGAGCACGATCTTTTCGCGAAGGAAGCCGAATGCATACCACCTGAACCGCGCGCCATATACGAATCTGCGCTCCGTGAACTGGCCGCGCTGCTTTGGGATACGGGGCGCATCTTCCTCTCACGCTCCTCATGGCCGACGAGTTTGACGTTCGTCGCTGGAGGTAGACGGTATCATGGCGACGAGAAAGAGCGACGTCGCGGCTGGTACGGATACCTTGAAGGAACGAGACAGGTCGTAATTTTCCGCAGCCCCACCATGCACGAACTCATCGAAGTGTCCGGTGTTCCGGATTTTCTCCCTGCTCTTGATTCGATCGAACGATAAAAGGAGTAAAAGCGGTCGCGCAAGCGACCGCATCTTTTTGCGCAACTATTGCAATGCATCAATACCGGGAAGCGTACCTTTCAGAAGATATTCGAGCATCGCACCGCCGCCCGTGGAGAGAAATCCAAGTTGTTCTTCGCGCACGCCGCCGCCCTGGATCGCAGCGATCGTGTCTCCCCCACCAATCACGCACTTGGCGCCCTTTTCCACCGCTTTTGCTATGAGATCCGCGATCGCATGGCTGTATGCGTTGTATCCTGCCTCATACAAGCCAGTCGGACCGTTCCACAAAATATATTTCGCTCCGGTAATCATCGGGGCGATTGCCGCTACCGAATCGGGACCGATATCGACGATCTTCTCGTCACTCAAAACTTCTGTTTGCTTCTTCACTCGTGCCTGCTTGTCAGGTCGTTCGACCGTGACATCGACCGGTGCGACAAAGCGTGGATTCTTCAGAATCTCTGCGTCCGGCAATTCTTTCGATATAAGCGAGACACCGACTTCGTATCCCTCTGCCTTAAAAACATCATTGGCGAGCGCACCGGTGATAAACAGGTTGCTGTAATTCGCAAGAAGCGATTTGATCAATGGTGCTTTTGTCTCAAATTTTGCGCCACCAAGGATTGCAAAAGAGGGCGAGGCAGGCTTCCGCGCTTCCTTCAGAGTTTCGATCTCATCCCGCATGAGGAGTCCTGCATAGTGCGGCAAGAATTTCGGTACACCAACGACCGATGCATGCGCGCGATGCGCGGCGGCGAACGCATCGTCGACATAGATTTCAGCGAGCGAAGCGAGTTCACGCGCAAACCCCTCGTCATTTTCTGTCTCGCGCGGATCCTGGCGTAGGTTTTCAAGGAGCGCGATTTCACCGTCTTTCATGGCGTGCGACGCATCCTGCGCAACAGCGCCAACGATATCGGGCACGAACACGATGGGGCCGAATCGCTTGAGCGCACGTGCGACCGGTGCGAGGGACTCCTCCGATCTGCCGAGATGCGATACTGCGATCACACGCGCACCACGCTCGGAGAGGTAGCGCACCGTCGCCCAACCGCGCTGCACGCGGAAGGAGTTGGCGACTTCACCCTGTGCATTCAAGGGCACATTGAAATCACTGCGCAAAAGTACACGCTTGCCCTTCAGTTCCTTTTCGCTCAACGTATCAATGCATTTCATCCCGTTAGAAGCAGGACGCGGACTGCTGACCGCCTCCAACTTGATTAAATATTGATAAAACTCTTTGACTATCAGTTTTCGATTTATATCTGGTGCGTCCGCGGCTTCTAACGGGATTCATATAATAGAGTATTAGCTGTTCGTTTGAATAGATTCGACGAGGGCAGCAAATTCCTTTGGATTGATCGATGCACGGCCCACGAGAAGCCCTGCCACATCACCAAACTGGAGCATCTGTGCCGCATTCTGCTCGTTCACAGCGCCTCCGTAGAGAATTTTCACCGAATGACCTTTCGCGCCATGTAGCTCAACGATCGTTTTGCGGATAAAAATCGCCATTTCGTGCATCTCCCGCGGCGACATCGCCTCCTCCGATCCAATCGCCCAGACTGGTTCATATGCAACGATAACTTTGCCCACGGCATTGGGGTCCACACTCTGGAATCCAGCTTTCAACTGATCGCGCACGAAGCCGAAATGTTCACCATTTTGCGTACGCACATGTTCTCCGACACACAAAACTGGTGTGAGGCCATAGTAGAGAGCGCTCGCCACTTTTTTACGCGTATCATCGTTGGTTTCCCCGGCCGCGCGACGCTCCGCATGCCCCACCAAGAGGTAGTGCGCCTTCACGTCTTCTACCTGCGCAACGGCAATGTCACCGGTAAACGCACCACCATCGCCCTCGTGCGCGTTTTGCGCGGCAAATGCAATCTTCTTTCCCTTGTAGCCGGTTGAGAGCGGCGTGAGGAAGAGTGCGGGCGGTGCGATGACGACAGAGACACGTGACGCTTTGTCTGCGATTTTGCGCGTCGCCTCAAAAAGTTTTTTCGCCTCACGAAGGGAAGCGGGGTGCATTTTCCAGTTCGCGACGATAACGTGTTTCCCCGCCATAGTATGAAGATGTTGCGATTTTAGCACGTGTAGTGGGAATTTCGACCAAACATCAGATATTCGCGTGCTACGATTATTCGCACAGTATGGAGTATAGGGTATAGAGTATGGAGGGAAAAAAACAAAAACGCTCGGTTGTCGATGCCCTCCATACCCCATACTCCATACGCCATACTTCTGGTTTCGCTCTCGTTGAACTCCTGATCTGCATCGCGATTATCATGATTCTCGCTGCAATGACGTACGTCGCGTACGGCACGACCAATACGCACAAAGTGCTCGACACCGAGGCGCTGAAAGTAATTACAAAGCTGCGCGAAGCGCGATCGCTCACGCTCGCCGCAAAAAACGATGAGCAATGGGGCGTTCACTTCGCAAGTTCGAGCATTACGCTTTTTGAGGGCTCCTCGTACGATTCAAATGCCGATTCCAATGTCCTCATCAACCTGCACCCGCATATAACGCTCACCCCCGAGCTCGAAGGAGGCGGGTCCGATGTCATTTTCGAGCGGCTCTCGGGCGATACAGAACAGTACGGCACGACCACAATCTCTCTCATCGCCTCATCGACCATGAAGCGGACGATCGTGATTTACCAGACAGGCGTCGTCGAAATGTAATATTGATATGAAGACGCACGCACCACAGAAGAAAAACGGATTCGTCCTCGTCGAAGCACTCATCGCCTCCGCCATCCTCGCCTTGGTCCTTGCTGCGGGAATTGGTGCCTTTTTGCTCACGATGCGCACCGGGCTCGGGAATGCCGCTGAAGTACAGTCGGCATTTCTCGCCGAAGAAGGGCTCGAAGCGCTCCGTATCATGCGCGACAACGGGTGGAGCACAAACATCTCGCCGCTCACGGCGAGCAGCACCTACTATTTGGTATTCGACGGCACCACGTGGGATGCAACAACGACCAACTCCTTTATTGATGACACATTCGAGCGGAGCATCGTCCTCTTCGAAGTAAGCCGCGACAGCAACGAAACAATCGTCACGTCAGGCGGCACAGAAGATCCTGATACGCGGCTCGCGGTCGTCTCGGTATCGTGGCGCGAGGGTGACGCCACCACGACACGCTCGCTTTCAGCATATATGTCTAATGTCTTTAGCAATTAGGTATGATTCACCGACAACCCTCCAAAGAAAGAGGCGTTTCGCTCATCGAGATGCTCATTTACACCGCCATTTTGATCTTGATCGTCATGGCAGTGGGCAGTACCGTGCTTGCCTTCTCGCGCGTGTATCGCTCCATCATCGCAGAACAAAAAGTGGAGGAAGCAGGTCATGTGGCGATGGAGCGCATCATGCGCGAAATCAAAAAGGGCTCCTCTATAGATAGTGCCGGCAGCAGCTTCGCCTCAGCGACGGGTGCGCTTGCACTCAATACGACCGACGATGGAGGTGATCCGATCATCGTGCGATTTTTCCTCTCCGACTCAAATATGCACGTGAGTGAGGACGGTGAAGATATCGGACCGCTCTTGCCGCAGGGCGCGAGTGTCACACGCTTTTATCTCACCTCGATCACCACCGCCATCTCGCGCGCGGTCAAAGTCGAGCTCACCGTCGAAAGCGGCACCTCGACGAGCTACCGCTCGAAAAACTTTTATGGCACGGCTGTCCTGCGCGGCTCATATCTTGATCAATAGCTATGCATTCGAACACACACGGCGAAAAGGGGCAGGTGCTGATCGCGGTCGTGATCCTCTTCACCGCGATCATGACGACGGTGATCGTGGGACTCACTGGTCCGATCCTCTCACAAGTGCAAATTTCAAAAAATCTCCAACAATCGAAGCAGAGCTACTTCGCAGCCGAATCACTCGCGGAAGACATGCTGTATCGCTTCAAGACCGGAAAGACCGTCTCCGCGAGCGAGACACTGACTGTGGGCGGCGCGAGCGCATCGGCAAACGTGACGACAGGCGGCGGCGAACAGACGATCACGGTAAGCGGAGATCTCTTCGACCTTGAGCGCGCGATCGTCATCTCACTTTCACAAGGAAGCGGCATTGCATTCAACTATGGACTCCAGGCCGGGAACGGCGGCGTCTCGATGGGCGGTGGCGCATCAATCGATGGCAATATTTATTCCAACGGCACAATCGACGCTGTGAGTGCATCGATCACGGGTACAGCGATCGCGGCCAACAGCGCCGCGCTTTCAGCAACGATTGCGAATGAATCACCCTCCACACCACCAAGCTCGATCAACTTCCGCAATGCGTCCGCATCACAAGACTTTGCACAGAGCTTCCAGGTACCCGATGAAACGCCGCTCAACAAAGTTCAGTTTTATATCCGCAAAGTCGGCTCACCATCGAATGCGACGGTGCGCCTCGTCAATGACAACGCCGGTTCACCCTCGACCAACACAATCTCAATCGGTAGCGTGTCGCTCAACGCAGGTCTCGTGACTGGCAGCTATGGCTGGGTCGAAGTGGTTTTCACTACGAATCCGTCACTTATTCCTGGCACGACGTACTGGATCGTGATCGACAACAGCTCGCAGTCATCAAGCAACTATTTCACCATAGGCGCAGGCACGGAGTACGGATCGGGACAGGCAAAAACCGGCTCATACGGCGGTTCATGGACCGCAACGAGTCTCGACGGCTACTTCCGTATCTATACCGGCGGTTTCACTTCATATATTGGTGGCGCAGGGTATGTCGGTGGCGTGACGATCGGCGGCAACGCGTGGGCATCCAATGTGCGTGGCGCAAGCGTTACCGGGAACCTCTACTGCCTCACGGGAAGCAACAACAATAAATCCTGCAACACGTCACAGGGTGTGCCGCCAGCGCAATCGATGCCCTTCTCAGACGCGAACATCGCCGACTGGAAGGCGCAGGCCGAAGCCGGTGGCACACATACCGGCAATTACTCCATCGGGTGGCAAGGCGCGACACTCGGCCCTCTTAAGATCACAGGAGATTTGTCGATCGCAGGCGGTGGCACGCTCACGATCACGGGACCGGTATGGGTGCAGGGCAATATCAGCCTCGGCGGTGGCGGCGATATCACGCTCCCCTCTACGTCCCTCGGTAGAAGCGTCATGCTTGTGGCAGACGGACGTATCCAGATCAACGGCGGCGGACAAGTGATATCCGAATCCGCAGGCAGCTATCTCTTTATGGTCTCGACGAGCGAATGCCCGAACGCAGTCGGCTGCTCCAGCAGTCCCGCAATTTCCATCTCAGGTGGTGGCGGTGCGATCGCGGCAAATGCACAGCAAGGCACGGTCTCGATTTCGGGCGGCGCACACATCAATGCGATCACGGCGAATCAGATTTCGATTTCGGGCGGATCAAGCGTGACATACGACGAAGGTTTGGCGAGCCCGGAATTCGTCGGCGGCCCATCAGGTGGCTACACGATCGGCGAATGGGCTGAGATTGAGTGAGCCCGCGAAAGCGGGCGAGCGAATTTTGCGACGCAAAATTCGCAATTAGATAGAAATCAACACGGACAGTGATTGCTCACCCGCAACGATGAAATGGAGCTGGGATTTTCAAACGTTCTAGCTCACACTTTGGGTCACCTGGTAGATTGGTGCGATCATCGACACCGCAAAGAATCCGACTGCAGCGCCGATAAAGATCATGAGGAGTGGCTCGATGATGGTTGAGAGATCTTTTGTCTTGCGATTCACTTCGTCTTCGTAATACACCGCCAAATTCTTGAGCATCTCCGCAGTCTGCCCCGTCTCCTCACCGACCGACATCATCTCGCCCACAAACGGCGGGTAGAGATCTTCGTGTCGCACAAAAGTTGTCGACAGCGGCTCGCCTTGCGCGACCGCTTTTTTCGCTTGCTCCATAACATCTTGGAAGTATGTGTTCTTCAAGACATCACGCGTAATATCGAGTGCGGAAATCACATCGACACCAGAAGAGATGAGCGATGAGAGAGAGCGCGCAGTGCGCGCCGCATTCACCTCCCGTGCCATCGTGCCGATCATCGGCAAGCGTAAGACCACCCAGCTGCGCGCGGTCGTCCCCCGTTCCGACTTGAGTGCCGTATAGATGAGCACAACAATGCCAATGACTGCGCCCAAGAAGAGCACCGTATGCTGCGTGAGTGCATTGGAAATGCCAATGATCGTGCGCGTAGAGAGTGGCAGCTTCGCGCCTGTTTGCGAGAAGGTGGCGGTCAGCGTCGGCACCACGAAGATCATCATGAGTGCACCGATACCGAGAATCACGACGAAGACAATCGACGGATAGAACATCGCGCCGCGGATTTTTTTCTTGAGGTCATGCGAACGCTCGAGATTGTCAGCAGCAAGTTTCAAAGAGCCAGGCATCTGACCACTCTCCTCTCCCGCACGCACCATCGCGACCATCTGCGCAGGGAATATTTTCGGGAATTTCGCGAATGCAGCATGCAGCGTCGAGCCGCGGCGCACATCACTGCCGATTTGCGACACCACCTGGGAAACGCGAGGATTTTTCGCCTGTCGCTCAATGACTGACAGCGCGCGTGCGAGCGAAAGCCCCGCCGTGATCATCGAGCCGAGGTTGCGCGCGAACATAATCTTTTGTTGCTCGGACACGCGAGAAAGCAAAATGTTCCAATACTGCATCGACTGAAAGCGTGGGGCGCTCTCGTCGGTCAGATGCAAGAGCCGCCCGCCCTCACGACGGATCACCTGGTAGAGCTCGAAGCGATCGCGCACGTCGGCGACTCCTTGGTAGATTTCACCGTTTGTTCGTTCCGCTGTATACGAGAACTTTGCCATGTACTATTCAGTAATCACGCGCAAGACCTCTTCAATAGTAGTAGTTCCTTGCGCTGCTTTGAAAATGCCGTCTTCCGCCATGGTGAGCATGCCTTCTTTGCGTGCCTGCGACTCGATCGAATCGGCAGTGCTGTTTTTCATAACCAAATCCTTGATCGTCGAAGTCACGGGCAACACTTCGTAGATTCCGACACGACCGGCGAAGCCGGTCGGTGACTGGGGCGAAGGTTTCGGCGAATAGAACGGTACATTCTTCCACGAGGCATCCTTGTCGACGGCTTTCTCATCTTTGAGCGCTTTCAGGACCGCCTCGGCATCCATTTGTTTGCCGAGCTGCTCCTCTTCATCACGCGTGAGCTTGTGTTCTTCTTTGTCGCCCGTGAGCCGACGCACGAGGCGCTGGCCAATCACGACGCGAAGCGTGGAGACGAGGAGGAAGGGTTCGATACCCATATCGAGGAGACGCGCGGGCGCCGCGGCGGCGGAATTGGTGTGCAATGTCGAGAGCACCAGGTGGCCGGTAAGCGCCGCGTTGATCGCGAGTGCCGCCGTTTCTTTGTCTCGGATTTCGCCGACCATGATGATGTCCGGGTCCTGGCGGACGAGGGAGCGGAGACCATTGGCAAACGTAAATCCGATCTCGGGGCGCACCTGCGTCTGATTGATGCGCGGCATCTGATATTCAATCGGATCTTCGACTGTCGAGATGTTCACATCGGGCGTATTGATGATGTCGAGGAGCGTGTAGAGGGTCGTTGATTTACCAGCACCAGTCGGGCCGGTGGTGAGGATCATGCCGGTGGTCTTCCTCATCGCATCATGCATGCGTTCAAGCCCCACGCCATGGAAGCCGATACTCTCGAGCGTGAAGCCCGAAATAGAATCGCGAAGGAGTCGCATGACGATCTTTTCGCCAAAGTACGTGGGCAATACAGATACACGGAACGAAATTTTTTCTCCCGCAGCCTCCGCACTAAAGCGACCATCTTGCGGCAAGCGATGTTCGTCGAGGCGCATGCTCGCCAAGACTTTGATGCGCGCAGTGATCGCAGGCGCTGCGTTTTTGGGCAATTGCATCGCGTCGTGCAAGATGCCGTCGATGCGATAGCGAATGAGAAGGGATCCTTCGAGTGGTTCGATGTGGATGTCGGACGCGCCCTGTGCATTCGCGTGGCGCAGGAGCGTGTCGACGATGCGCACTGCTGGCACCGCTTCTGCCATCTGACGCAAATCTTCTTCCTTGCCCTCCCCTGCACCACCACCGACGCGAAGCGCTTCCGTCTCGCGCTGAATCACGTCGCCGAGATTGTCTTTCAGTTCTTGTTGGTACTGCTTGAGCGCCGACTTTATCGATGCGGCATCGGTGAGGCGCGGCATGATCTTGAGTCGCGTCTTTTTCTTGATGAAGTCGATCGCGGCCAAATCATCGGTGTCGAGCATCGCTACTTCCAAATCATCGCCTTTCTTGGAAAACGCGATGATGTTGTTGCGACGCGCGACCGGTTCGGGAATCAAAGAGAGGACATCATACTTGATCGTGCTGCCGAGGAGCGAGACGAAGGGGATGCCGAGGATGTATGCATAGGTGCGGCGCAGCTCATCTTCGCCGATTACACTTTTTGAAACCAAAATATCGCCGATTGGCTTTCCTGTTTCTTTCGCCTCTTTGTCAGCCGCATCAAAATCTTTTGCGTTGACCAATCCCGCATCCGCAAGAAATGATTTCAAGTGAGTATCACTGATATACATCGATTGAATTGTATCATCCGCTGAGTCGCTTCAACCGTTTGTACACGTCATCGTCATTGCGTTTACCGATGATCGGAACATCGAGCGTGGCACCGATCACTTGATAAATTATTCGATATTCTCCAATGTCGACTCTTCGAAGTATGCTCCCCTTAAGTTGAATGGAATCGCTTGGGAATGGGTTGCTAAGCAACTCTTGTAGTTTGCGTCCTATTTGGCCCTCCTGCTTTGGTGGCAGTTTTTGTACAAACTTATCCGCTCGATTGCTAAGTACGAGCTTTAGCATGGCGAAGCATGCGCTTTAGCGCTTTTTGAGATTCTTCAGGCGAAAGGTAGCCTTCTTTTTCAGCTTCATGCGCAATCTCGCCCCAGATCTGGTCTTCCATTTCTTCAAAGGCAGTTTTTTCAGAATACCTATCAATTCGTACGACCGCACGATTGTTCTTTGTAACAATAATCGGGTGGCGCTGCGCCGCCTCCAAAAGCTCGCCGAAACGATTCTTCGCATCCTTCGCTGTTACCCGCACGATTTTCACTTGTTTTGTTTTAGTAGCCATAGTAGCTATTGTAGCTACTTTTATTTTGCTGTCAAACGGTTGGGTAAATCACACGCTATGAATGATCAGGATGAATCGGTGAAGGAATGCCTGCAATGATATCGATGCGCTCAAGACCATATGTATCAATCTCATCGGCCCACTTATCGCGAAACGGCTGTTCTTTCTCGAATCGCTCCATCAGTGACATCTTGCGAATATCCGCTTCCCCATAACTACGGAAGAAATCTCTGTCTGCCAAGCGATAAAACATCTCTTCCCAGAACGTTTCGTCATCGTAGGAGTCGATCTCATCTTCGAGTGATTCCTCAAGCGCTCTCGTTGGAAGCCATCGCTCGTCGTCCTTGTCTCGTTCGACGAGCGTCTTGAAGCCGAATCGGTGGGCTTGTGAAAAAATATATTCTTCAATCTCATCAAATTCCTTAAGCCGAGGATCGTTTTTGGAGTTATCGCGATGCGCATTGACAAGCCAATTGCCCAAATACACGATCCGCAGGAGCTTCCGAAATTGATCGCGCGTAAAGGGAATGTCATGGGTATCTTCCTGCATAAACGCAATAGTACCCTAACGCACATCATTCCGCAGCGTTCATGAAACTACTTGAATTTTTGCCTCTCCTTGAAAACGCCATTCGATTCCAGGGTAGATGTACTTTCATAGCACCATCATTACCGGGATTCTCGGTATTTGATCATGCGAGAAGCCGCGTTACGAGCGCGGTCATCTTGTCTTTGTACTTGGGATCGCTCTCTGCAATCAGAAGTGTGAGCGCTGTGAGCGCCGCAGGATTTATGTTGCGCTGCGTCTTACTTTTTGCTTTACGCAGAAACCATCGAAAATTCGACTTTGAAATGCAATTTCTGTAGCTTCAAAAGCTATGGGAAAGCGAAGCAAAAGGAAACGTTCATTTAGTCATCTGGATCAGGCACA
>QZIY01000002.1 GCA_003599175.1 Candidatus Parcubacteria bacterium | reverse complement strand
TGTGATGAATGATATGTTTGTTTTTAATAACGTTCGACCTTTCGTTCCAGCGTATCGCGAGAATCCGCCTGGAGCTGAGGGGTTTATAGCGCTATACTGTCGCCATGTCGGATTTGACGGATGCGGAAATGCGGGAGCTTGAAACGCATGCACGCGACATTCGCATTACGATCATCGAAATGCTCGCCGAAGCAAAGAGCGGCCATCTTGCCGGACCTTTAGGCATGAGCGATATTTTCGCGGCACTCTATTTCCATATCCTGAGGCACGATCCGAAAAGTCCTGCATGGGAAGAACGCGATCGGCTTTTCCTCTCCAACGGCCACATCTGCCCGGTCCTCTATGCCGCTCTCGCGCACGCCGGGTACTTCTCTATAGAAGAGTGCAAGACGCTTCGGAAATTCAAATCGCGTCTGCAGGGCCATCCCGAACGCGATATGCTGCCCGGGCTCGAATCCACATCGGGTCCTCTGGGCAGCGGCTTGTCGCAAGCCGCCGGGTATGCGTACGCCGCAAAAATGGACGGCAGAGAATTCCGCGTCTTCTGCGCGACCTCCGACGGCGAGCACGAAGAGGGCAATACGTGGGAGGGAATCATGTTTGCGGGCAAGTACCGTCTCAACAATCTCACCGTGATCATGGATCGCAACAACATTCAGATCGACGGCGCGACCGAAGACGTCATGCCGCTCGAGCCTCTTGCCGACAAGTACCGCGCGTTCAACTGGCACGTGATCGAAGTCGACGGGCACAACATGCGGCAATTCGTCGCCGCGTGCGACGAGGCGCGGTCGATCAAAGAAAAGCCGACCGTTGTAATCGCGTACACGACGCCCGGCAAGGGTGTGCCGGTGATTGAAGGCGACTATCGCTGGCACGGCGCGCCGCCCGGCAAGGGTCCGGCCGACAAAGTGCCGCTCGAGCGGCAGAAGGAAGCGTTTCTCGCGGCGGTGCGTGACGGGGAGGCCGTATGAATGCCGTCCAAATACATAACGGATTTTTTCTCGTGTTCGATCGGGGTGAAGATGTCTTTCCCACGCTCACCGATTTTTGCAGACAAACCGAAATTCATTGGGCGCAATTTTCCGCAATCGGCGCGGTGGAGAACATAGAGATCGGCTACTACGATCTGCCGGGCCGACAGTACGTGTTTCGCCGCGAGCAGGGACCGTTCGAGGTTGCCAATATGGACGGCAACGTCACGGAATTCAACGAGGATCCCCTGATTCACGCGCACGGAGTGCTGTCGCGCTGCGACGAGACGCTCGCGTGCATCGGCGGCCATTTCCGCTCCGCTGTGGTGGCGCTCACCCTGGAGATGTGTTTGTGGGAGGTCACGCAGCCCTTGTTGCGCGATTTCGACGAAGACACGGGACTTAATCTTATAAGCATTTCTGTCTAACCCTTATGATCAATCCGGAGGCACGGCTCGATGCGAATCTTTTTGACAAACCCAAGACGGCCGCGACGCGCGAAGGGTTTGGCGCAGGCGTCGTCGAAGCGGGTGAAGCCGATCCGCGCGTTGTCGTGCTCACGGCCGACCTCGCGGAGTCGACAGCGGCGCACCATTTCCGCAAGAAGTTTCCCGAGCGTTTCGTGCAGGTCGGCGTTGCCGAACAAAACCTGGTCACTGTCGCCTCCGGTATGGCAAGCTACGGCAAAATTCCCTTCACTACATCCTATGCGGCGTTCAGTCCTGGTCGCAATTGGGAACAGATACGGACGACGATCGCCCTCAACAACATGCCCGTCGTCGTGTGCGGCATGCATGTCGGCGTCCTCACCGGCCCCGACGGCGCGACACACCAGATGCTCGAGGATCTCGCGCTCATGCGCGCACTCCCCAACATGATCGTCATCTCGCCGTGCGATGCGGAAGAGGGGAGAAAAGCGACGCTCGCAGCGGCACGCGCGGAAACACCCGTGTACCTCCGGTTCGCCCGCGAAAAAACGCCCGTGGTGACTACTGTGGAAACGCCGTTTGAGATCGGAAAAGCCGCCTTGTTATGGAAAGGAGACGCGCCGCAAGCGACGATTTTTGCGACGGGCACGGAGGTGTCCAACGCGCTTCTTGCGGCGCGGCAGCTCGAGGGCGAAGGCGTGCCCGTGCACGCCGTCAATATACATACCATCAAGCCGCTCGATCGCGAGTCGATCGTCCGCTTTGCCAAAGAATCGGGTGCCGTCGTCACCGCCGAAGAACATCAGACACATGGCGGATTGGGCGGCGCGATTGCGGAAGTTTTGGCGGCGGAGATGCCGACGCCGATGGAATTTGTGGCGGTCAAAGACCGGTACGGCCAATCAGGGGAAGCGAAAGAGCTGATCGAGCACTACGAGCTTGGCGTCTCGCACATCGTGGCAGCCGTCAAAAAAGTAATTGCCCGCAAAGGCTAAAGTGCCGTCGGAACAAAATCGGCCGGACGCTTCGCGTACCATTCCTCGATCTGGTCGCGCGTGAGGAGTCCTTTTTGCGCGCCGATCTCCTGGACGACCGACATCGAATTGATCACGCCGCGCATCAGCGCCTCCGCGAGCGGATAGCCGAGCTGCAGGTAGGCGACCGTTGTCGACGATGTCGCATCGCCTGCGCCGGTGCGCTCGAGCGGCGGCTTGGGATCCGGATACATCGGGATGCGCCATGCACCGCCGTCGTTCATCGCGTAGGCGCCCTTGCGCCCGTCGGTGACGACGACCGTGCGAGGGCCGCGCGCGCGAAGCGCCTCCATGAGCTTCTTCTCGTCGCGTTCGCCGCTTTCGAGGATGCGCTGCGCCTCCTCTTTGTTGCAGAAAAAGATTTCCGTGCGCTCGTAGATGTCTTTGAGCGCATTCATGCCGAATTTCATTTGAAAGGTGCCCGGCTGGAAGGCCACCTTGATTCCCGGATGCTCCTTGATGTAGCGGCCGATCTCCTCGTGGTAGGGTAGGGAGTGTTCCGCCATCGACGAGAGGTAGATCCATGTCGGCTCTTCGGAGAGCTGCGGCATCGCATACTCGTATTCCTCGTGCTTGATGAGAATGGTGCGCTCGCTTTCGTACCAAAGGACGTAGTGGTAGTTGGTCTGCTTGCCGGCCTGCCGCGCGACGTATTCCGTCGATACGCTATTGGCGGCAAACGCATCGAGGCACAGGCGCGCGCGATCATCATCTCCCACGTACGTGCGGAACGCGCTTTTGAGGCCGAGGCGCGCGCACGCGACCGCCGCATTTGCCGAGTTGCCGACGCCTCCGACGACCTCATTGAATTCGAACGGCACTTTGTCGCCGAACCGCAGCGAGAGCATGCAGTTCTCGTCGTTGATATCGCAGTTAACCCGCGCGTCTTTGAGGCGGATAAAATCGTCGATCGCGGTGTCGCCGATTGCAAGCACATCGTATCGCATCGCCCTATCATAGCATCGGCCGCCGCGCGTTTTCCACCGCGCTCCTACCGTGCTCTTATGCCTGCGGTCTGGGAGAGGGTATAGTGATTGAACGCTTTCATTATAAGGCACAAAATTTCTTACTTCTTTTATGGTTCATACTTCTCTTACAAAACGAATGCTGGCTATTGCTGCATTGCTTTCCGTGGGTCTGATCCTGCCGATTTTTGCGGCGGCGCAAACCAACGCCGAATTCCCGCGCATTACGGAAACCAGGGCAAAAGCGGCGGGAAATTTCGAAATGGACGCCGGAGGCGAGGCGAGCATCCATGGAACGAACCTTGTGCCGAGCGGCAAAGGATTCTCACGCGTTTTTATCGGCGATGCCGAGGCAACAGTGACGAACAGCAGCGCGAGCCAGCTGTGGATCCGCGTGCCTGTTTCGCTCGTTCCCGGGCGCTCGTATGATCTGTACGTTGTCACATCAGCAGGCAAGAGTAACGTCGTGAAGGTGAAAATTCTGAGCAACCTCACGCAGGCGAACGCGCCGATATCAGTCACTGCGCCCAACGGCGGCGAGCAGTGGGAGACGGGCCTTATTCATACGGTTACGTGGACTCCTTATGGGTACAATCCCGACATTAATTCCTCGCAGGACGTGACGGCGTACCTCGAAAAGAGCGATGGCAAAGGCGGGATCGTACGACTCGGCAACGTTCAAGAGACGGGCAAGGCTTCCATTCATTGGAGAACGGGGGCGCTCAATTCGCTCTCTGACGAAACGTATGTGCAACCGGGGCAATACTACGTGTATGTCGTCAACAACAAGACCGGCGCATCGGACCGCAGCGACCGACCCTTCACGATCACGGCCCGGTCCGTCGACCTCAAGATCAACGGATCCGACGGTCCTGTTTCGCTCGTACCTGGTGAGCAAGTTACCATGACGTGGAGGAGCTCGGGAAAGGCCGCTTCATGCCGGGCCTATGGCGTGGGAGCCGCTCGCGGCGAGAATTCGATTTCGAATCTCGGCTCAGTCGGCACGAAGAAGGTGTATTATTCGACCGAAGCAAATGTTAGAAACGTCTTCGCCGAATGTTACGGAGAAAATAATCTCCTCATCAACAGCGACGTGGTCAAAGTGACAACGAACCAGCCTCGACCCGCTTCCATCACGGTACTGAGTCCGAATGGCGGCGAGAGTATTCAGATCGGGGTGCCCTACACGATTCGCTGGGAACAAAAGGGCGTCGACCGTGTGTCGATCGCGCTCTATAAAGACGATAAGTGGCAGGAGTGGATAACGCGAGACATCCTGTTCGCGAAGAGAGACAACGAAACATATGAATTTCCTCTCTGGGTTCCGGAAGGGTCTTCCATGGGAGACACCGGCTCATACAAAATTTACATTACCGGCGAACGTTCGGACGGATCCGGTTATGTCGATGACAAGAGCGATGCGCCTTTTACCTTTAGCAGAAACGCGCGTTCCGCGCCGAGAATCAGCGCCATCGCTCCCGCTTCGGCCGCCGTCGGCTCGCAGGTCACGATTACGGGCACTGGATTGCAGCGCGCTTCAAACGATGTGTACGCCAACGGCAGGATGATCGCGGCGTTTCTCGGCGCGACGAATTGCGACGCAAAGGACGTACCCACATGTGCAATCAGGGTGCGGGTGCCAGCCACCGCGCCGGGTACATACGACGTGCTTGTGAAGAATGCCTATGGCACGAGCAACACGGTGAAGTTTACCGTAACTTCAGCGGGAACAAGCGCAGTATCGCTTGCGTCGATCTCGCCGACACTGGCGGCGCCTGGCACGCGGGTGGTGTTGCGGGGAAGCGGCTTTACCCCGACCGGCAATCAGATCTGGTGCATGAGCGGCTGCACTTATTCGCCGGGCGTTATCCCGAATGCAACCAGCATCGCTTCTTTCGACGGCAAAAGCATCAACTACGCTGTTCCGCAGACGCCGCCGGGCGTGTATACGGTCGCCGTTAAGAACGCCAATGGCACGAGTAACACGGTACCGTTTAGCGTAGTGGTCGCTTCGGCCAGTGCAACGTCGCAAATGGCTTCCGCCCTCGCGGCCATCGAAGGTCAGCTGCGTGAGATTCAGGCGATCGTCGCACGAATGCTTGGCCAGCAGTAGCGCGACAATAGCAAGCGAGCCTGGTGTGCACTATGGGAGAAGGGTGTGCATATCGACTGCGGACAACCTGGAGAGGGTGGTAACATTGAGGCATGGATGATCGGGGCAGACCGCGGGGCGGTGACTTTGTATGACTTTTCGAGCCGCCATGCCAGCCCGCCGATTGCGGCGATGGATACCCGCCGTCCTTGCGTCAACGATGTTTGCGAGTGCCCCGCTCCTTGCCGGAGCGCAAACTTGCGCCACGCTGACACTGACCCTCGCATACGGCTCGACCGACGTACAGACTGAGGGGCAGGTGAGCATGCTGCAGGAATTCCTGGGTATCGTACCGGCAACCGGCTACTTCGGACCGATCACGCACGCTGCGGTCGTCGTCTGGCAGACAGGACACGGCATTTCTCCGATTGGCATCGTCGGCCCTCTCACGCGCGCCTCGATGCGCTGCGCCGATGCGGCTTTCGCGCCGCAAGCAAGCGGCACGTCGCCCGCTTCCATCCCCCCGCCCGTCGCGCCGGCCTTTATGCCCCGCTCGTCCATGCGCATCGTTTCCGATTGCGCGCTCGAAAACGAGACGCCGGTCGTCACCAACTGGAGCGCTGCGGCTGGCGGTTTCAGCTATCTTGGCAGTGATGCCGTGCAATTTGCGCCGACGCCCATTCCGAGCGATGGTTTTCACACAGGCGTTCCATATTACACCTACGGTTCGAATTTTTTACCGGCGACCGACACATACATCGCCGACACATGGGACAGCGTTGCGGTTTCCTATTCTGCCGTGCGCGCATTTACGCGCGCGCTGTGCAAGGAAACGGGCGTTGCGGTAAAAGTGCTGAGGCCCGATGCGTCCGTTGCAAACGGTCGCGTCGCGAGCGCGCCCGGGTATGTTCAGATCGTACACGGCATTCCCATGTTCCGCTCGATGTTCTCTGTGGTGCTGCCGCCCAATTGGGACGCTTCCGCCCCGCGTGGTACATACCCCATCGTCGCGGAAGGCTTCTATCACACCAACTGGCTCGTCGGAGCGCCGGGCGCCTCGGGAAGCGATCCGCTGCTTGCCGGGCTCGTAGCCGACAGCGGCACCGGCGGCAAACCTGGCGCGATCGGCATCTATTGGAACGGCGGCGGGGCGCTCGGCAGCTACACGATCAATCCGGCGGCGCGTGCCCAATTCGGAGAGATCATCGAGTATGTCGCGCGCACATACGGCGGCGATCCCGACCGCATCGCGATGATGGGACAATCGCGCGGCGGCATCACGGCGCTCCTTATGGCCTCCAATCCCGATCCGCACGAGTACCGCGTGCGATACGTATTCGCTGCGCAGCCGGAAGTGAAGTTAACCGCTCTTGTTGGTATTTATGGGTCCGCGTTCCCGGCATATTATGATAGCGCGGATTGGTTGACCGGATTTGCTAATGCGTGGACTCCCGGCTGGACATACCCATCTGACATAGGCCGACCAGAACTTGCCGGACTCGGACTCGCGGCAGCTGTTGCCAAGATCGGGACCGGTTCGAGTGATGTCTCCAGTATCGATGCGCACTATGCTCCCATTGCGCCGAAGATGGTGCGAGCGCTCCATGATGCGGGTACCACGGTCTTTTTCAGTCACAGCACAAATGATCGCTTTATGCCCGACGGCTTCGCGCTTGAGTATCTCGATATGCTCCGGCAGTATGCCGTTCCGTTTGAGGTGCAGTACGACGTGCATGCCGGCCACGGATGGGATATTGCCCTTGCCAAAGCAAAAATGAGCGATGCGATCGAGGACTTGATGGCAGGACGGCAGCCAACCGTGCAAAACGGCAAGATCACATATCGTCGAGCAGACCGGGCAGACGGTTCGCTCACGGCATTCTTGCCGGAAGATGATCAGCCGCCGTTCTCGGTGGTTGCTCCGCAAAGTACATACACGGCGCTCTCGTCAGTCATCTACTTCTCGGGAGTTCCCGGCACGCAGTATCGGCTGCAATTGCGCAACCAGGATACGGGAGATATCACCGCCGTATCCGGCACCATCGGCGGCACGTGGGATAGCGTCTATCGGTGGAATCCGAATCCCGGCACGTATCGCTACCTCTCGCTTTCGATCAAGCGTCCGGGGGAGAGCGTGTGGCGATACCTTTCGCTGCGCGATACGCCGACTTCCGACGCGAGACGCGTCTTTACGGCCGTTACCGCGGGATCTCCCGCCGCTCAAAGCGGCACGAGCTTGTCGCGTCTTCTTGCTGCGAATCTCAATCCGGTTGCGGGACATGAGGGAATCACGTGGGGCATTACGCACACGACCCCGTCTGTTCCCGAAGGTTCGGTCGATTTTCGTCTCACGGCCGTATACGCTGATAAGCGGGGAGTGCAGCGAGAACTGATCCTTTCGAATGAAAATCCGTCGCAGCGGGTCGATGTGGATCTCAATGCCCGGGAGTACTCCTGGGGACTCGAGGCGGTCGGGGCCGATTACACACAGCCATTCTCTTGTATTGAAACGCAGCCGAACGGCACCGAACTCGACTGCAGCGATAAGCTCTGGATCAATGGACGTGATATCAATGAGCGTCTGCAAATCGGCACGTACACTTTCCGCTTCACCTACGGCGGTGCCACCTACACTCGCAGTGTCGCGATCAACGTCCCGCTCGTACGCACGGGAAGCGCGCCTATGATCGATTCGCTGAGTCCTCGCTTCGGCTCCTCCGGTTCTTCCGTCGTTATTCGCGGGTCGAATTTTACGTCTGCCGGCAATCAGGTCTGGTGTATGAGCGGCTGCACCTATTCGCCGGGCGTCATCCCCAATGCGGCCAATCTTCCGTCGGCGGATGGCGCATCCATTTCCTATCTCGTACCGATAGCGTCTCCGGGGCCCTACAGCATCGCGATCAAAAACGAACGCGGAGAGAGCAATACGGCGACGTTCGTCGTAACGCAATAACGTTCTGTCCCAATGCGGTACATACGCTTGTGCCGTCGCGTCCTTTCTGGTATATTTCCCCCGCAATGACGGTAACGCTCACAGCAGAAAAACGCGAGGCGGGACACAACACCGATGCCGTGCGTCGCAGCGGTAAAATTCCTGCGGTCGTCTACGGCCGCTCGCAGGAGTCAATGCCTATCATGCTCGACCCCAAGGCATTTTTCAAAGCGTTTCAGGCGGCTGGTGAATCGACGATCGTGAAGCTTGAGGGCCTTGGCGCTTCGCACGACGTGCTTATCAAGGCAGTGCAGCGGGATCCGGTCACAGGACAGCCGCTCCACGTGGATCTCTATGTGATTGAAAAGGGGCAGAAGGTGAAGGTTGCCGTGCCGCTTGAATTTACGGGCGAAGCACCCGCCGAAAAACTCGGCCACATCATCTCGAAGGCGCTCCACGAGATCGAAATCGAATGCGCTCCTGCGGATTTGCCGCACAGCCTTGCGGTCGATCTCTCGCTCTTGCGCGACCTCGGCGACCACATCCTCGCGAAAGACATCAAGCTTCCATCGAGTGCCACGCTCATCACCCATACTGACGATATCGTGGCATCGGTGACGGCAGTCGTCGAAGAACAAGAGCCGCAGCCCGCAGCCGTTGCGGAAGGCGCGGCTCCTGTTGAGGGCGCCGCTGCGCAAGCTCCCGCTGAGGAATAGTCGGCTGCATAGCGAGCCGGCGCAAAATTCTTGCTATACTGATACGCGCTGCGGACGCTTTTTCATGGCCTCCTGTTCCTCATGCACACGCTCTATTCCACATATCAACATCGCGTAGCATTTTTTCTCTGCATACTTGTCCTCACGTTCACGCCTTTTTTCGTGTTTGCGCAATCGACCGCGGAGCAGCAAGCGGCACTCCAAAAACAGCTTGATGAGATCAACAAAGAGATTGCCCAAAATCACGCACAGCTTGCCGAAAAACAAAAAGAGCGCGTATCGCTCGAACGCGATGTCGCGATACTCGATTATCAAATCCAGCAGGCACAGCTTGAAATCAAGCAGCGGGATCTCACCATCCAGAAAATAAAAAGTAATATCAAACAAAAAGAGAGCGGCATCGCCTCGCTCGATTCGAGTGTCGCCGCGGGGCAGGAGAGCATCGCACAAATCTTGCGCGAAACGCACGCGATTGATAGCGTACCGCTTGCGGCGCGTGTACTCGGGGACCACATTGCCGATTACTTCCGCGAGCTCGATGATTTCTCCTCGATTCATCGCGCGCTTGGCGTGGCCTTTACCGAAATGGCCGTTGCCCGTGATGATCTTTCGGCCAGGAAATCTGCGCTCCAAGAAGAACAGACACAGGAGAGCGATCTTCTTGAGCTGCAGGTCGCGCAGCGCAATTCGCTTCGTCAAAAAGAAGAAGAGAAGAAAAATCTGGTGACGTCGGTAAAAGGGCAGGAGGCTGCCTACGAAACGGTCATCGCCAGCAAGCAAAAGACGGCGGCGCAGATTCAGGCAGCGCTCTTCGCGCTGCGCGATACGTCCAAACAGGTTTCGTTCGGTGATATGTACCAGTATGCGCAAGAAGCATCCGCCAAAACGGGCGTGCGCCCGGCGGTGATTCTCGGCATCCTTTCAGAGGAAACAAATCTCGGGCAAAACATCGGCAGTTGCACCTACCAGAGCAGTAGCCACCCCACGCGCGATGCGCCGGTCTTTTTACAACTCATGCAGGAACTTGGCCTCGACCCCATGTCGATGAAGGTCTCATGCAAACCGTCGTACGGATGGGGGGGGGCTATGGGTCCGGCGCAATTTATTCCGTCGACGTGGGTTCTCTACAAAGACCGCATCGCGCAGATGACCGGGCAGTCGCCGCCGAATCCATATGATCCGCGCACCGCCGTTTTCGCCTCGGCAATTTTGATGGCCGACAACGGCGCCGATGCCGGTACGCCCGCGGCGGAGCGCCTCGCGGCACTGCGCTATTTTGCAGGATGGAAAAACGCCTCAAATCCAGCTTATGCCTTCTACGGCAACGACGTGATGGCCCTTGCCGCCAAATTCCAAAACGACATCAACGTCCTCGGCTCCGGCAATTAATTTCCAATGCCTTCATTCGAAGCAATCTCCTCAGATCTTGTCTTCCCGATATCCCTCTATTCTACGCGGCCGCGTAGAATAGAGGGATATTTATTCGAGACGAAACAGCTTCTTTATATGATCTTCGTTTTGCAGCTGCACCATAATCCCATACAACACGTATTTCTTGAGCACCGGTTCATTCTGAATGAGATCAATGAGCTCCTTGCAGTCATGAGGAAAAATCCAAATACTTTGCTGTAATTTTTCAAATCCCGCTTGTTTTAATATGGTGCGAAGCTTGTCGCGCAAGGACGCGTATCTCTCAGGGATATCAAATGCCACAACACGGAGCTTCCCATCCCAGCTCCTATTCTCGAGCAATTGTTTTGTTTTTAAAGCAACCTGGCCAAAGGCGACTAACCCTTTCGCAGTTATCGAAACATAAGCGCCTCGTCGGGTAATAAGACCACCAGCTTCAAGCGCCTCGAGAGACTGTTTGCGGCGATGACGCTCTTTTGCGCGCTCTCTCGCGAGTTGGTAAAAACGTTTTGTCGACCGCGCGGACAAGAGGTGCGCGTATAAGAGATCTCCGAGCGTGAGCTCGTGCAGAATATCTCTTTGGACATGTCCCAATTTTCGCCGCCTTTTTCGCTTTCCTTTCATATATCCAATATAACACGTGGCCGCGTAAAATAGAGGGATATGGGAAAATGTAAAAAACGGCCCGGGGCATGCGCTCAACATCTCAAGGATGGAGCGGATGCACACCGGGACCGTTAGGAAGAACCTAGAAGCCGTATTTCTTGCCGAGTGCCGTTTGGGCTGTTTCGGCATCCTGGAGAGCGGCTCTTCCTCTCTCCATAAGGTCTTGATTCGACGAGAGGTCGCCCATGCGAATCAGACGCTCGGCCGCCTGGAATTTAATATAGACTTCGGCGAACTCGGTGGAGCACTTGAGTTTTTCGAGATCGACCGGCTTCTTCCCGCAGATTCTCTCCTGTTGTTCGTAGAGTCGGTGAGCGGCTCGTTGGACTGTGTCGCCCGAGACATCGAGGTAGCCGAGATTTTGAGTTATCTGAGCGAATGCAATTGATGAAGCGAAGAAGTACACTGCAACGGCGGCTACAGGTGCACGCATCGGAACCCTCCAAAATTAACAGGGCAGAGCAGGATCCGAAAATTCGACTTTGAAATGCAATTTCTGTAGCTTCAAAAGCTATGGGAAAGCGAAGCAAAAGGAAACGTTCATTTAGTCATCTGGATCAGGCACAAA
>QZIY01000008.1 GCA_003599175.1 Candidatus Parcubacteria bacterium | reverse complement strand
ACCCTTCCGGCATCCGATTCGGCACGCCCGCCATCACGACGCGCGGCTTCAAGGAAAAAGAGTCTGGCCGTGTCGCGGAACTCATGGTCGAAGCCATGAGGAATAAGGACAACAAAAGAAAGCTCCTTGGCATCCGCGAAGAAATTCGCACGATGTGCAAGAAGCGCCCCATCCCCGCTTCATTCGTCTAGCGCGACACATACTGTTCTGCTTTTGATAGAAGACTCGACGCCGACCTGAAGGCGGCAGTCGTGTACGCCTTAAAAAACAGCATGGACTTTGGTTGTTGTAAAGGATGAGCCAATGCTAGGGTTCGGACTGGACAGGCCTTTATCTGTCCTTTGGGAATACACAGGCAAGACGCAGAGGAGAAAGCAATGAAGCTCCGATACACGCTTCTCGCGTTGGCGGCGCTCGCCATCGCGACCGGCCCGGCACCCGCCGTGGCCGCCGATAAAGGTGTCGTCAGTATCACGTACGACGATTGCCCCGAGACGCAATGGCGGCTCGGCCTTCCAGTCGCCAAGAAACATGACCTCGTTGGGACCGTCTTCGTCTCGACGGGATACGTCGGAGCCGATCCCTGGTGCATGACCTGGGAAAACGTCGCCGACTTCAAGGAAGCCGGGTGGGAAATCGCGTCCCACGCGGTTCACCATATCGAGATGTACAAGCTGAACGACTGGGTCTCGGAGATCGTGGGCTCCGCGACGGACCTGATGAAGAAGGTCGGCGTCGCGCCGGTGGGGTTTGCACCCCCCTACGGCGAAGCGACCGATGACCACATCAACTTCATCCGGGAGATCGGCATCTACCGGTACGTCGTCCTGGAGAGCGGAGACGGTTTCAATGCTCTCACCGGCTACGACCGGTACAATCTCGACCGGCTCGCGGTGACATCGGCGAAGGAGGCATGCGCCCTCGTCCAGAAAGCCGCCGATGAAGATGCGTGGGCGATACTACTCTTCCACGGCATCAGGCCGGCGAAAGAGAGTCCCCCGGACTACGAGCTTCACCTCGAAATCCACAACGAGGTCCTCGCGTGCGTCGCGAAGGCCCGCGACGAAGGGCTGATAGAAGTGAAGACCATCAGCCAGGTCGTTGCGAAGGAGTGCGACTGCGAATAGCGGCCGGCACTCTGTGCATTGGCATTGATGCGACAAAGAGCTCCGCGCGGCCTCCGCGCGGAGCTTCCTATTTTTGATTTTTACCGCCTTCTCGTGCGTGGCCGTAGAGAAACAGGTACGCTATACTCTATACTCATGCTTGATATCGATCTCGTTTCACTCGTCCAACTCATTGGCTACCCTGGTCTCGTTGCGATAATCCTCGCTGAATCCGGCCTTTTTTTCGCCTTTTTCCTTCCTGGCGCATCGCTCCTTTTTACCGCCGGCATCCTTGCTGTGTTCGGTATTTTCAATATCTGGGTACTCGTTCCTCTTGTCATCATCGCGGCTATCATCGGTGATAGTGTGGGGTACTGGTTCGGTGCGAAGGTGGGCGTTCGATTCTTCACGCGTCCCGATTCGCGCTTTTTCAAACAAAAATATGTCGACCAGACACGTGCGTTCTTCGACCGATATGGGAAACCGACCATCGTCCTTGCGCGTTTCGTGCCCATCGTGCGCACCTTTGCACCTATACTTGCCGGCGTCGGCGCCATGAATTATCGTACGTTCCTTTTCTACAATGTGCTCGGAGCACTCCTCTGGGCCGGCGGCGTGACGCTCCTCGGCTACTTCCTCGGCTCCGCGATACCGGACGCGGAAAAGTACATCACGCCCATCGCGCTCGGCATCATTGCGCTCACCGTCGTCCCGCTCTTCTTCCACTGGTGGAAAAAGAAAAAAATCGTCCGCGTCCTCGCGTGCCCCAGAGCGGTCATATTCGACATAGACGATACGCTGACGGAAAGTTTTAAGCCGCCGAAGCCGGAAATGCTTGCGAAACTTGTGTCTCTCCTCGACGTAATGCCCGTGGCCATCATGTCCGCGGCGGGTTTCCCCCGCGTCGAGAAAGAATTTCTTCCCGAACTTTCGAAAAGTCCGAACTTGAAGAACCTGTACATCTTTCCCAATTCGACGGCAGAGTGTTATGTGTGGAACGGAAGCATCTGGGATCGCGTCTATGACAATGAGCTTTCAGAAGAAGAACGCGCGCGCATTAAGAATGCGATAACTGAAAGCGTGCGCGAAACGGGCATTTTGAACGACGTATTCCCCAAGGGTCCGCAAATGATAGACCGCGGCGCGCAGATAGCGTTCGCCGCCCTCGGTCTCGATGCGAGCGATGAGGCGAAAAAAACCTGGGACGTAGACAAGACGAAGCGAGATGCGCTCAAGAAGACGATCGCGGGAAAGATACCGGGATTCGAGATACTCATCGGCGGCAGGACGACGATAGACATCACCAAGAAAGGCATCAACAAATCGCACGGCGTGGGGTGGCTCTCAAAGCACCTCGCCCTTGAACCGCGCGAGATGCTCTACGTAGGCGATGCGCTATATCGAGGCGGAAATGATTCCGTCGTCATACCGACCGGCGTTAAGACCGTATCCACGAGCGGCCCGGAAGAAACACTCGACATCATCGACGAGCTGTTGAATGTGTGTGCAAAGGATTAACGGGCTTGAAGTCACCTTCCGATCCCTCGGTATTGCACACCGGCACCTACGAACGCTTCTTTTGAGAGACAGTTTTTCCCGTCAATAACGATCGAGACGCCGCACTCGAGAAAATCATGTGGGGAGAGTGCTCGGAACGAGCGGTGCGGTGTCGCAACTATCGCCGCATGTGCGCCGGTCAGAGCTTTTCTCAGGGTTGGGATGCGCGCGTTCTTCACATAAGGATCAAAAGGCATCACTTCGGCTCCCCGTTTCTCAAGTTCCTCAAGCATCACGAGAGACGGGCTTTCCCGCACGTCATCAATATCCGCTTTGTATGCGAGCCCGAGTAGTGCCACGCGAGCGCCCTTCAACGGAATATGTTCTTTCCGGAGCATCCGCTCAAGAAGGTCGACCGTGTGTTTGGGCATGTGATTATTTATCTTGCGCGCAAGCGAAAGAAATCTGTGATTGAAGCCGTTCCGCTTGCCCTCGGCTATCAGGTAGTACGGATCAACGGGGATACAGTGGCCCCCTACACCGCAACCCGGGTAGTGAGCCATGAAGGCAAAGGGCTTAGTCGCCGCTGCTTCGATGACATTCACCACGTCAATGCCCAGGCGATCGAACGAGAGGGCAAGCTCGTTCACGAACGCAATATTGATATCGCGGAACGTATTCTCAACGATTTTTACGGCCTCCGCCTCTTTAATGGACCTCATGGGGCGGATAGGGCCCGTCACTATCGAACCGTAAAACGCGAGTGTTTTCTCCAAACCCTCTTCAGTTAAGGAGCCCGCAACGCGAGATATGTTCTCTACATTCCATTCGGGATCCCCCGGATTCACGCGCTCCGGGCAATGAGAGAGCATGAAATCAGCGCCTGCTCGCAACCCGGAACCCCGTTCAAGGATCGGCAGAACTACGTTCTCGCACACGCCCGGGTTGACCGTAGACTCAACGATGACAAGCGTCCCCTTTTTTAAATGGGAGGCCACGCTTTTTGAGGCTTCCATGATGGGCACGAGATCCGGAATGTGATCGTGGCGCACAGGCGTTGGCACACATAAGACGATTATCTCCACATCGCGGGCTCGCGCAAAATTCGTATCCGCAGGAAGTCGGGTGTTCGCGAGTCGCTCAGTAAGCTCCACGTCAAAAAACGGGCAAATGCCGGAGTTTATGCTTTTTACTTTCTCGGCATTTATATCGAGTCCGACCACTCGATGCCCCTTGCGTGCCGCAAGAAGAGCGAGCGGCAGTCCGACATATCCAAGTCCTACGACCGCAACTGAGTAAGTGAGAGACGGAAAATTTCCTGTAACGCTTCGTACTATGGGAACGAGTGTCTTTTGTTGCATCGGCTTTCGCCGGTTTCCCACTTAAAGCGAATTAGGCTTGTATGGACTAAGTATATCGATTTGTGTACAATAGTTATCCACAGGTCTGGGGAAAACAGCGCAGGACATACTCGGTATTGCCTGTCAATTATTTCAGAGGTGTAGCGTGACTTCCCTAAAACATAAGAAACTCCTCGTTATTGCGCCCCATCCGGACGATGAGATATTCGGATGCGGTGGTCTTATCTACCGCATAAAGCAAGCGGGAGGCCAAGTGCATATTCTGTATCTGACAGTAGGTACGACACAAGATTTCTCGAAGCGCAAACAATCTACCATGGAGGAGCGCTTGCGCGAGATCGACCGGGTAGCGAAATTCATGCGCTTCGACAGTTTCAAGATCGCGTTCCCGGGCAACGACTTTCATTTGAAATTGGATGCGTTGCCGCAAAAAAGTCTCATCAATGAGATCGAGCGCGGCGAGCAGGTGTCCATCGAGGCCATTCGTCCGAACATATTGGCCGTCCCCTCGTCGCATGATTACAACCAAGACCATCGAGCCGCCAACCGTGCCGCTATTACGGCAACACGACCCGTGCCCTCCAGATTTAAGCACTTGGTACCTACGGTTTTTGAGTATGAGTTTCCCTACTTCACATGGACGAGCGAGACGATGCTCCCCCTTCCCAACATATTCGTATCTCTGGATGAGAGAGCGCTGCGTGCGAAACTTGATGCTTTGAAATGCTATCGATCGCAACTTAAGGTCAATAATGCACCAATCTCGCTTCAGGGCGCGGAGACGCTCGCGCGCGTGCGAGGGATCCACTGCGGCACAAAAGCAGCAGAGGCGTTCACTCTCCGCCGCGCATTCATACCACAATGAAAGTCCGCCTCACCTGCTATCAACCGCAGTTCTTCCCTCGCCTTCACTATTTCGCGCGTATTCTAAACTCGGATATTTTCGCGGTCGCGGACTACGTGCAATTCGTACAAAGACACACGTATAAACGGCCCGAAGGTTCTGTGCGAGGCCCATCGTACCAAGCGCACGCTCCCATTAAGGCAAAAGACGGGATGCTGCTCCTTACCCTTCCGACGAAACACGATGGGCGCCTTCCTATACACCAGACAAAACCCGTATTCCAGAAGCCCCAAGAACGGCTCAGGAACTTTAGGATAATCGAACAGAATTATTATCAAGCGCCGAACTACAAGCGCCACGCCACTGCACTGGAGGAAATATTCCGAACACCGCACGAGACCGTAGCTGATTTCAACCTCGCCAGCATACTCTGGGGTCTTTCGGTATTGTTCGAACTTCCAGAAAAGACGCGCCTTGCAGTGCTCGATGATATTCAGCGCGAACTTCCGCATTCGGACTTTCGATTGAAAAAAATCATTCTGTTCTCGAAATCTCACGTCGCCCCTCCCGACAAAGGAAGGGGGCGCGACGCGAACGATTGGCTTGTTGACGCATGTCGCGCATATGCGGTTGATGAATACTATTTTGGCGGGACGGGAGCCGAAAGTTATATGGACTTTGCGAAATTCGAGAATGCAGGCATCGCGCTCGTCCAGCAAGAATGGTGTGGAACACCGTACGCTCAACGATGGGGAACATTTCTTCCGAATCTGTCGATACTCGATCTTCTTATGAATGTACCTCCTGTCGAGGCTCGTGAGATACTTCGCACGAAGGGTCAATAACATGCTATGAAGAACAATTTTTATGTGAATATCGTTATGGTCGTGTTCTTCTTGAGTGCTGCTAGTGTATTTGTGAGCAGTGTGGCTATATACCAAACTATCTCAATAATGCGGGGCGAGAGTTTGGAACATACGTCCTCTCAAAGCACGCCTGAATCGCTACGAGCGAACGACTCCTCGGAATACCTCGCGGCTTCCGCCGGTTCCGAAGCTTCTCCTTATGCGTCCGAAGAGATGATCGTACCCGAACAGGATCCGCAACTCCTCGTATTCGGCTCCATTCCCTACTGGGACCAGAGACGAGCTATCTCTGTATTCAAGGAAAACGTCGACGTATTCGATATTATTTCGGTCTTCTGGTACTTGCTTGAAGAAGACGGCGCTATATCGACATATCAATATGCAAATGAAGATGGGTCTCTGATCGATTTCGCTCACGAACACGGCGTAAAGGTGCTCGCACTCATCGCGAACCTTCCTGAAGACGATGTGTGGGACTGGGAGAGAGTGGATAATGTGATACGGAGCGATGAACGCAGGAAGCAGCACATTGCTGATATCCTCGCGCTCGTAGAGGAAAGAGGGTTTGATGGCGTTAAGATCGATTATGAATTCCTGCGAAATAGCCAGACCGAGGACTTTACCGCTTTCATCGAAGAGCTCGCTTCCGAACTGCACGACCGTGACAAACTGCTTGCGGTCGCTATACACGCACAGCTTCCCGGCGGCCCTTCGCGCGGGCAAGACATCCCAAGACTTCAGTCGGCGGACATTCTCTCATTCATGACGTATGACGAACACTGGGATACGAGCGAGCCTGGACCCCCAGCGTCTCTCCCTTGGGTGCGGAGAGTCGTTGAATATGCAATATCGATTGGCGTGGACCGACAGAAAATATTCATGGGTATTCCGCTCTATGGCTATGATTGGCCTCAAGAAGGGGGTGACTGGGGCAAAGCGCGCGGTATTGAATACGATGAGATTACACGGCTCGCAAATAAGCACGATGTTGAGATCACATACCACCCGGAAGCGACATCCCCCTACTTCTCGTATTTTGAGAACGGGATCGCTCACGAGGTTTGGTTCGAGAATTCGTTCAGCTTCGATGACAAACTCAGGCTCGCAAAAGAACTCGGGGTCGGCGGTATTCTTTTCTGGCGGCAAGGTCGGGAAGACGGGCGCGTGTACGATATTCTCCTTGGAGAATGAGTTCTCGCGGTAGCCTTTTATGAGAACCGACGGCCCGCTTTGCGCGCGGCAACGAGTCGAGGCGGATCCCTGACTTTCAACAAGAACGGACTCCGCTCGAATATGTGGCTCCCCCGGCGGACGCGGTCACGAGATCTTTGTTTCAAAGGATTTGCGTTTCGGGCTCTCCCACCGACCATCGCTTCTCCCTACGAATGCGAGCGGCAACATCGCGAGGAACACTGCCGATTCGACGTAGCGCAGAGGAAAAAATCCAATACCATACAACAGAAGAAGCGGCTTTCTCTCAACAAGCGCAACTCCGATAGTGATCACGAAATCGATGACAACTGCCGCGATAAAGATACTTAGAAGCGTTACGGAATATCCCCAAACATAAAAATCAAGGACGAGGACGTCGCGGTTCCCGAGCATCAATTCCAGAAGCAGTACCGGAATGAGGACAAAGAGGACGGAGCTTATGAGGAGTTCGGCCGTAAAAAAGTACGTGGATAAACAGAAGAAGCTTGGCCATACCCCGTGGTGGCGCATCGTCTGAAAGTAGCCGAGATACCAGCGCTTGATCTGTTTGACGAAATCTCGCACCGAGTACGGCTCTTGGTCATACACGCGTGCCCGCGGCTCGAACACGATGCGCCCGAGTTTCTTGTGATGCAGTTCGAACGTCATATTAAAATCTTCAATAACGAGTCCGGGCACATGAATGGTTATGTTCCGTAAAGCGCTTGTTCGATAGATACTTGCCCCACCGGGCACGATGGGGCTCATATTCATTCGACGCCACGTCTGCCCGTAGCGTACAAAGAATTGAAGTACTCTCCATAGACGAATTCGATATGCTGTAATGAGGAGCTCCCACCGCGGAATAAAATGAGCGGGCCACACGGCTTCAAAATATCCTGATGCAGCAGCAACGCGTGGATCGTCGAAATACGGAAGCGTATAGCGATAAAACGTTTTATCCACCGTGATGTCAGCATCCAGAAAAAAGACCGCTTTGTACTTCGAAAGAATGTCGTTGTGGTCGAGAACATATGAGAGAGCCCCCGCCTTGCCGCGATTCGGCTGTATGTCGTCTGCGTGGCATTCGAAGGAGTGCACGACTTCTACGGTCTTGTCCGTCGAGCCATCACTTCCGATATATATATGTTCGGGAGTCGTGAGTGCAAGGAGCGACTGTATCGTCGCGCCGATAGTAAGTTCTTCGTTATGTGCCGCGATGACAACGGCTACTTCATGCGGCTGGATGCGAGCGCCCTCTGCACGTGTGCGCTGTGCCTCATACCGCACTCTTTCACGCGTATTCAATGCATACGCAATATACACACCGAAAAGTGTCGCGAGAACGGTTCCGACACTCGCTCCTATAAATAACAACGGGAGCTCTCCCTCGAATGCTTGGCTCCCCAGGACAAGTACCGCCAGTGTAATACAAGCGGCGATCGAGCCCACTGCGACAGAACTAGCGAGAACAGGAAGTTCATGTGTGTACAATCGCGCGGCCACGTAGCCTCCTACAGCAACACACATAAGCCATATGAAAAGCGCCGCAAGCGCGGCTTCTCTTTCGATCCCATTACCGTCATAAAATATGTGTTCCAAACCAAACTCGAAGAGTAACAAGAGGAACAAACATATACTGATGCCAACCCCGCCTATTGAAGCCATAAAAAAACCGAGGCGCGTACGAGTGGATGATGATATTCGAAAAGCACCGAGTGTGTCGAATACGAAACGCAGAAAACTCATTATCATCCAGAAGAAAAAACTTATGCTGAATATCTGGAGTATGCTTACCATTTCATTTGCATTAATTACCTAGTACTTTTCTCGAGCGTGACGGCCGAGGAGGTGACAAGGGTGGGCAAACACACAGCGAGCATCCGCCGCAAGCCATCTTCGAGCGACACATGCTGTTCCCAACCAAGCTCGCGTACTTTCTCGGTCGACGGGCAGCGGCCTGCATGATCGTGTATGAAGTGCGGTTGGAAATTAATACCGGCTTCATGACCGGTGAGCGAAATGACGAGTTCTGCGAGCGCCCGGATGCTCATTGAAGTATTGCCTCCGGTGTTGTATACCTCTCCCGCTCTTCCCTTTTCCATCACGACACGAAGACCGTTGACAAGGTCATCAACGAACAAGTGCGTGCGCGTTTGCGAACCGTCGCCGTATATCTTGAACGGTTTCTTGTCGCGCACATTACGCAGGAATTGCGGGATAACACGCGTGTCGTCCAGAGACATGCCGGGTCCGTACGTATTGAAAATGCGCACGATTACCGCGGAAACGCCGTATTTGCGAACATATGTCGCCACGCACGCTTCAGAGAACCGCTTTCCTTCTTCGTACGCGCTCCGCGGCCCGATGGGATCGACATTGCCGGTATAATCCTCGCGTTGAGGGAACTCTTGCGGGTCTCCATACGCTTCCGCGCTGCTTGTTAGGAGAACGCGGCTTCCGTGCTTTCTCGCGAGTTCCAACACGTGAATAGTGCCGAGCGAGCACGTTTTCAGCATCTCCTCCGCGAGAACTACGAGATTAGGAACACCCGTTGGACATGCCAAGTGGTATATGTAGTCGATACGCTCGCCTTGGAACGCATCTATAACGCTCGCATCCACGATGTCCATTTCGTGGAACGAAAAAAGCGGATTCCAAAGGAGCGGTTGTACGTTCCCGCGGACACCCGTTATGAGATTATCGACCGCATGCACCCTATGGCCTTCCGCAAGAAGTGCGCGGCATAGGTTCGCGCCGATGAATCCTGCCCCACCCGTAACTAGTACCGACATACGTCTATCGCTTTCGCGTTAGTGTTCGCCGGTTTCCCTTCCCAAAACTATACCACAGGAGATGCCGCTATGAAAGTCTGGCCTAGCCGGTACTGTTGGGTGGCGTTAATCGCATATTGCGCCGGTAATTCACTACATACCGGCACAACGTCGCGAGCATGAGAAGGACGTACGCGGTCGTGAGCACAAGAAAGCATATCGCTATCACGACATCGCCGGAGCGCAAAAGCATCGAACCGACAAAGAGCCCCAATGTCGCTATCGAAGTGCCTGATATCGTCGTCCCGCCGTTAAAGTTCAGCATAGGTAATGATTACGTTGTGCGCGTTCCCCAACTCTTGGTGTAGCCGCATGCACGAAAGAGCGCTTGCCCGAACGCGACTGCACTCCGCGCGAAAGCATGGCTTCGCCGCGTTACGGAACGGGTCACGGCATTGAAAAAAAGGAACAGGTAGGAACCTATGAGTATCACGGTGAGCACATTCGTGTACAAGAACTCCGGCACAAGAGCGAGGCGCAGCAACCAGTCATATGCGTCCTTGTCCTTGTAGAGCCGCATGAGCCAAAGCTGGAAGACATACCACACGATGAGCTGGAACACGGAGAGCGCGATGATGGCGTAGGGAATTTCCGGCGAAAGACTGCCTCCCCTGCCGAATATGGAGCTCATGATGAGAACGTCGAGCAGGATGATGGTCATCCAGAACATGCCGTGGCCGATGAGGTCCTGCATAACGGAAGGAAGGTAGCGCACATTGTTTATCACGACGACACCGCCGTACGACCAGCGCGTGCGCTGTTTCCAGAGTTTTCCGAACGAATCCGGCACGACCGTCCATGCCTCCGAACTGACGGCCGTTTTGACGACCCATCCGGAAGATTTGAGGCGCGCTGTTATCTCATAGTCCTCGATTAGGTGACCCTCCGCGAAACTGCGCACGGTGCGCAAGGCTTCCGTCCGGAAGGCCGTGAGCATCCCGTGCATAACGAGTGGCCCCCGGAAAAAACCCTCATCAGCCAGCCGCGTTGCATTAAAGCCGAGGTACTCAAGACCCTGGAGGCGCGTGAGAGTGTTCTTGTTCTTATTGAGGACGCGGCACTGCGAGCAGACGGCGCCTAGCTCCGCGGAACTCATCAGCTCGATGACGAGGTTCTTTATGGTGTCTCGCGTGATGACGACATCATCATCGAGTGTAAGTATGACCTCCGGCAGTTTGTTTTTCTGTACTGCGAAGATGTGCTTGAGGCCGTAATTCAGGGCACCCGCTTTGAGCGCGTTCTTGGGAGTTCGAAGCAAAGTCACGCGACTGGAAACTGTGCCTGAGCGAAGATAGTATGCGTGACTCTCTGTGCATGTTGTTGGAGTGGAATCGTCAATGAGATATATATCGACGTTCGGATCCCATCTGACTAGGTCCTCTACAAGTCGCAGTGTCAATGGCCCCGGTTTATACGTCGGGATGAGCGCCGAGATCTTCGCGGTGTCGTAGTCGAAGTCTTCCTTCGGGTACGTCCTCGGCAGTACGAATTGTTTGAGTTCTATCTTTGTTCTTTCTCTTCGAGTTCTGGACATAGAAAAAAGCACTCAGCCGTGCTCCGGCTTCGCTGATTTCCCCGCGCTCTGGTGTGCTGAACAGCTTGTGTAAGAGTACTAAAGGAAACTCTCGAACTCCGGCTGTGTATATGTTGATAAAGTGTTGATAGGAGAACACAACACGCGCGAACGCCCGACGGCAACGGGCGTATGAAAAAATGGCCTATATGCTTGCCCTACAAGCAGTATTGCGGCTCTCATGCCGCAATTACGAATTTGCACTCTCGTCAACTGTGAGTTCCGCTACAAATTGTCGGCTCGTAGAACGTTTTCAGGATGTTTTCCGGACGGGTCGGTGTGTCCGGCGCCTGTTGCCTCGCCGTTCCCGATGAGTGCCGCGCGCACGTCACTCCACAATGCTCCTGGATTCGCCGCGATGTAAAGCGCTGCCGCGCCCGCAACGTGCGGTGATGCCATTGAAGTACCGCTTATCGTCTTATACTCTTTCTTAAGCCACGTGGAATAAATGCTGACGCCAGGCGCGCCGATATCAACGGGCGTGCCCCAGTTGCTGAAAGAAGCGAATGTGTCATCGGCTCCATAGGATGTCCCGCTTCCGAGGCCTCCTTCTTTCCCATCGGAATCCGCAAGCGCTGACACTGTTATAACTGCATCATCGTATGCCGCCGGAACGGATTTCGTTGCATCCGCGTTGCTGTTC
>QZIY01000005.1 GCA_003599175.1 Candidatus Parcubacteria bacterium | reverse complement strand
CGAGAATGCTATCATCACCAAAGATTTTATTGAAAAGAAACGATTATTAGCGGAAAAATATCTTGCTACACGAATTGCATTACGGGTCAGAATTTAGGATCGCTCTACTCTTTTAATTATATCATTAGAACTCGGCAAGGTCAAGTATCTAAAATACGGCTTATATGGTATGGTTTCCCCGTTATGAAAAAGGAGATTCACCCGGAGGATTATCGCGCCGTCATCTTTGAAGATGTGACTGCTGGTAAGCGTTTTTTGATCGGCTCGACCATCCACACCGACAAAACCGACAAGTGGGACGATGGCAAGGAATACCCGCTGTTCCAGGTGGAAATCTCATCTGCTTCTCACCCCTTCTACACCGGCCAATCCAAGACGATCGACACCGCAGGCCGCGTCGAGCGCTTCAAGCAGCGCGCAGCAAAAGCAAAAAAGAAGTAAGTAGTTCGTAGTACGTAGAACGTAGTGCGGCATGACCGTGCTATTGTGACTACGTTCTACGTACTACGTTCTACGAACTATGAGTGATCACATCAATCCGCTCGACTACGAAAACGACAATCGTGTATCTTTTTTGATTGCCGAATGGAAACGGCTCACGCAGGCAGAAAAGGATGCGGAGGAACTCGTCGAAGTTGATCCGTCGATGAAGGAATTGGCCGAAAAGGAGCTCGAGGAAATCGGCACGCAAAAGGACACGCTCCTCGCGCAGATCGAAAAAATCGTCGGCAATCCCAACGAGCGTGAATGGCCGAATGAGGTGGTTTTGGAAGTCCGCGCCGGCGTCGGCGGCGAAGAAGCGTCGCTTTTTGCAGAAGAGCTCGCGTGCATGTACTTGCGCTATGCGGAGTCACAGGGCTGGCAGACGCGAAAGCTCGATGAAAGCCGCGCGGCACTCGGCGGCTACAAGGAAGCACAATTCGAGATCAAAGGCCAAGATGTCTACCGCACGCTCCAGTTTGAGACCGGCGTGCACCGTGTGCAGCGCGTCCCGGCGACCGAAAAAGCGGGTCGCATTCATACTTCGACCGCGACCGTCGCAATCCTCCCGATCTACAAACGCATCAAGATCGAAATCAACCCGGGAGATATCGAAATGGAAACCTCGCGCTCTGGCGGTGCAGGCGGCCAAAACGTGAACAAAGTGGAGACGGCCGTGCGCCTCATCCACAAGCCGACTGGTCTCGACGTACGCTGTACCTCCGAGCGCAGTCAGGCGCAAAACAAAGAGAAGGCGATGAACCTCCTCCTCAGCCGCCTCCAGCAAATGAAAGATGAAGAAGAGGCCAAAAAACGTGCCGACGACCGCAGCTCGCAGGTCGGTTCGGGCGATCGAAGCGAAAAAATCCGCACGTACAACTTCCCCCAGGACCGCGTCACCGATCATCGGGTCAAGGAATCGTGGTCCAATCTTGAAGGGGTGATGTCGGGCCGCATCCAGCCCATTTTGGACGCCCTTGCCCCGTTAGAAAGTCAGGAATCCGAGCCTGTAGACGCCGAATAACCATGAATTCCACCTCGCTTTACTTTCTAACGGGGCTTGCAGCCGCCGAGGGAGGCGAAGCGAGCGAGGTTGATTGATTCCACCTTCTCTGTTACAATCGCCCGACTTATGGCAGATACGCACGATATCGACACACTCTTTGGCGCCGGGGCGCATTTTGGCTATTCCCGCGCTCGTCGACACCCCTCTGCCGCTCCGTACCTCTTCACCACCCGCGATCAGACCGACTTTTTCAATCTTGAAGAAACCGCAAAGCTCTTGGAGGAAGCGAAGGCGTTTGTCGCGAGCGTCGCAGCTTCTGGCGGACAGCTCCTCATGGTCAGCGGCAAGAATGAATCGCTTTCTATCGTAAAAGCTGCTGCAGAGCGCATCGGCGCACCGTACGTCGCAGGTCGCTGGATCGGCGGTACTCTCACCAATTTCAAGAACATAAGGAAGCGCATCGATCGCTTGGAAAAACTCGAAGCAGAAAAGGAAAGCGGCGCGCTCGAAAAATACACCAAGCGCGAGCGCTTGCTTCTCGATCGCGAAATCGAAGAACTCCGCAATCGTTTCGGCGGTCTTGTCTCGATGCAGAAAGAACCGATGGCGCTCTTTGTTGTCGATACGCGTCATGAAGACACGGCAGTACGCGAAGCCAAGCAGCTCGGTATTCCGGTCGTCGGTCTCTCGAGCTCCGACTGTGATTTTTCAATGGTGAAGTTCCCGATTCCGGCCAACGATACGTCGGTCAAATCGGTCCGTCTCTTCGTCGACGCGATTGCCGAGAGCTATCAGGATGGAAAAAAAGTGCAAAATGGAAACCCGAATAATGGAAAGTTGAAATCTCAAAGTGAAAAGTGACAGTTTAAAATGCAAAATGTCCGTGGGCCGGACGAATGTGCATTTTTAACTTTTCATTGTCATTTTCCATTTTGGACTTTTCATTTTACATTGGTAAAATATTCCAACTATGAGCGAGATTACGACTGAAACAATAAAAGAACTACGCGACCTGACAGGTGTGTCTATCATGCAGTGCAAAAAAGCACTCGAAGAAGCGGGAGGCGACATGGAGAAGGCAAAAATTATCTTGAGAAAGCAGAGCGCGGCAGCCGCGAGCAAAAAAGCAGATCGCACACTCGGTGCTGGCACCGTCGCTGCATATACGCACGCAGGCGGACAAGTCGTCGGTGTCGTCGTCTTGGCATCTGAAACCGATTTTGTATCCAAGAACGAACAATTTGCAAAATTGGCCTACGATATCGCGATGCACGTCGCGGCTATGGATCCGATCTGGGTCTCCCGCAAAGAGGTGACCGATGCGGATACCGCAGCAGCGCGATCCGTATTTGAAAAAGAGGTTGAGAAAGTTGCCGAGGCAAATCGCCAGAAGGCACTCGAAGGCAAGCTCGATAGCTTCATCAAGGAGCGCGTGCTTTTGGATCAGCCGTTCGTCAAAGATCCATCCCGTACGATCCAGGGTATGCTCGATGAGGCGACACAAAAATTCGGTGAGAAGGTCGAGGTGGTAAAGATGGCGCGACTCTCCGTCAAATAAAGAACCATGGTCTTGTTTGCAGGCATTACATTTTCCCTCGCACTCATTCTTATCATCACGCTCTTCGCGATAAAGCTGCGCGAACAGCGCACTGGCACGCGTATCTTGCCGGCATGGCGTGATGCGCTCGATACGGAGGCGATTCACATCAAAGGTCTCATTGGCGCTGCGGAGCTTGATATGAAAAAGTTGCCGCCGCTCTTTCTCTACTGGACGCACGTTGTCGTACACATCGCGGCACTTGAATTCGCACGTGCAGCACGCGCTGCAAGCAGCCGCGCGCACGCGCTCGCCGATTTCGTCTCCCACAAACGCAATTTCAAACGCGGCCAGACTCGTTCCGAATTTTTGAAGAAGATGAGCGAGCGAAAAAACGGCGTCCTCTCCGGTAATGGACAGGAGCAGCCAGAGCGAGTACAGTTTTAACCACGCCGAGATAGCTCAGTTGGTAGAGCAGCTCACTTGTAATGAGCAGGTCGCGGGTCCGAGTCCCGCTCTCGGCTCCATAATTGTCATTATTGTGGGCATGGTATTCTTTACCGTATGTCCATGGAAAAGATGAACCGGCGTCAGATTTTAAAAGGTATGGTAGGTGCTGCCAGCGTTGTCGGCATAGAAAGTCTTGCAGGTAATGAGGCGGAAGCAAGAGAAAAAAAGAAGAACAATCATCCGGAGCGTCTTACCGAGAAGCAGGCAATCGACAGAAAATTGCAAGAGTTACAGAAAGTAAGAGACGATTTTAGCAACATGCGTAAGGCCCAAGAAGCTCTTAATCCGATACAAGCTATTCTTAAAGAGCAACTGTCTACCGGCAGCGGCAACTTTCCGAGTATGAACGAGGCCATGAGATACCAGCAACTTTTGAAAGATACTGAAGAGATGTATAAGAAATGCGAAGGTAATTATAAAGCTATACTCGATACGGCCAATCTTCCGTTCAAACAAGATCCTCAGCTAGAAAAATTTAATGCGACCATCCATCACTATCTTGAAGATGCGCATTCTTATGAAGCACTGAACATTGCTTTGAGCGAAGACCCTGCCCATGCGATATTCTTAGACAGATTAGAAGGTCGTCACGCGATCTAGGCATTATCTCTCTGTTGATGTAGTAGATGTCGCCGATTTTTCAAGCGTCGCAAGTTCAGGCAGGATTTCTTTGATGTCATCTACGCTGTGAAAGCCGTAGTAGACGTTGTCGTTGATGACGAGCGCAGGCAAATTATTTTCAATATCGTGAACGCTAACCAATGTCTGGAGCGCGCCGACGCCGAGATTGTAGTCGAACGCATACACGCGCAGCTGCGGATATTCGCGCGAGAGGGCAGTGAGTACGTAGCCCTGATTTTCGCAATCCTCGCAGTCGCCCTTATTCGAATAAAAGTAGAGGATAAAGACCGGTTCGAGGTGGCACTTTTCGGCGACGCGCTGCATGAGCAGATAATCTTTGATAAGCAGGAGCGAGTAGAGCCGCTTGAGCCGTGCGATCTCGTCGGTGCGCGCACCCTGGCTTTCCATGTACGAAAGCTGGTTACCAAGAGATGTGAGTTCCGACGGCAGAATCGTGCTCTCGCCGATGTCGGAGCAGGAGTGTTCGGCGAGAAGGTCAAACTGCGTTTCTATCGAAAGAATATCGCTTGAGATATCGTCCTGCGTCGCGCGGATTTCGCTGATGCGGCGATTGTTGAAATAATTCGATGCGTAGACGGCAGTCGCAAACATGAGCGCAGTAATGAGAAATGCCACTATATAGCTCCACCAATTGGCGGTACGGACGTTGACGACAGGGTCTTCCATGTTAGAGATTCTTAGCGAGCGCAGCGAGCTTAGAAGCTCTTACATCCCGCTCGAATTTTGCGGCCAGCATTTCAGCAAAAACTTGTCTTTCAGACAAGTTTTTATTTACAATACTTGTACCGGTATCTATTACCATACTATAAAAAAGAGTTCTGCAAAATTGGGGCGGGATAAGGTTTGTCAGCCGCATAATTGTTCGCACAGCTCTCAATTCTGCGGGACAAGCCCTTATCTCCATCGCACACCCGTCTTAAACACAGCGCGGACGACTGCGGTACCGAGCCAGAGCGGCACCAAGAAGCTATAGAAAAAGAGGAAAAGCGGCGTCGCACGCGGCGGTAATTTTTGATTGGTGCCGATGATCGTGCCCGCGCAGATGAGGGCGACGATGAGCGCGATCGACATATAGATGAGCATCCACATGGCGCTCGTTTCGATGTAAAATGGCTGGAATGACGAGAGCGACACATAGGGGTAGATACCGGTCGCTTCGGTGCGCTGTACCATGTCGATCCCTGTGGTGGCTGCATAATAAAGAACGCGCCAGAAGAAAAAGAGACCGGTTCCGATCGACAGGAGCGAGAGCGGCAGGACGATGATGCTGAGGTTGCCGTAGGTGCGATTGCCAAACATGTGGCGGTAATCCATCGCGTTGCGCAAATGGCCATACGTCCAGCGCACGCGCTGGCGGAACAAGCTGCGGAGTTTGCGCGGCGTCCCGGTGTACACAATCGCGCCGGGGACGTTGGCGATGAGGTGGCCCGCTACTTGTACGCGCATTGCCATTTCCATGTCCTCGGTCGAGTGTCCATGACGCCAGCCACCAAGCTCGCGCACGACGCGCGTACGGAAAATCGAGAAGGGTCCGGGTGTCACGTACGTCGAGCCGAGCGCCGCGTGAACAAAGCGATTAAAAATACTGAGGCGGTATTCGACGTGCTGCATGTGCTGCAGGAGATTTTGCGGTGTGCGTACGTGGATGCCCGGCGTGATGGCCGCGATACGCATATCATTGAAGACAGGAGCGATCGCGCGGAGCGCCTGTGAATCGACTTCGGAATCAGCGTCGAGGCAGCCGATCAATTCGGCGTCCGTCCGCGCGAGCGCATAATTCATCGCGGTATGCTTGCCGCCGTTTTCTTTATGAAAAATGCGCACATGTGCTTCGTGCGCGAATTGTTGAGCGATCGCCAGCGTCGCATCCTTGGATCCATCATCCACGACGATGATCTCCAGTTTTTCTCTCGGATAGTCGAGCGCGATAAGCGATCGCATTGTCGCCTCGATACCCTTTTCTTCGTTGTAGCAGGGGACAACGATCGCGACTTTCGGGAAAACAGTAAGCTGCTGAGGGAGTGCGCGCGTTTGGAAGCGGCGCTGCAAAAAGGTGACAAGCAAAAACACCTCAAAGTAGAGGGAAATGAAAAGCAATATGTAGGTTATGGTTGCGTCTACCATAGCGCCGCATTATACCATAAAAATAGCGGCGCTGCCATGAAGCGCGTGTGAACATTGTTTGCGTGCTTCTTGCCGTTATACTACTGAAATGCAGGAAAATCGGGGGCATATCCATCCCATTTCGAGCATCATCCGTGAAGCCAACCGGATCTTTTTTGATATGGGCTTCACACTCGCCTCAGGACCGTTGGTCGAAACCGAGTGGTACAACTTCGACGCCTTGAATGTGCCGAAAGACCATCCCGCGCGCGATATGCAAGACACCTTCTTTATGAAAGGCGAACACGAAACCGTGCTGCGCACGCAGACCTCCAATGTGCAGATTCGCTACATGGAATCGCAAATTCAAAATGGCATTGAGCCGCCGTATCGCATGATCGCGCCCGGCAAGGTCTTCCGCAACGAAGCGACCGACATGACACACGAAGCGGAATTTTTTCAGCTTGAAGGATTGGCTGTGGGGCCCGATGTCTCACTCGCGCAGCTCAAAGGTACAATCGAGCGTTTTTATCGCGAACTTTTCTCCCCACGGGGATCCGTCTCTGCCGGAAGAGGTGTCACAGTCGAGACGCGATTTCGTCCGAGCTTCTTTCCATTCGTCGAACCGGGTGTTGAGGTAGATGCGCGGGTCAATGGCGAACACGTGCCCGAAAAACTGCGCGGCCGCTGGATCGAGATGATGGGTGCGGGCATGGTGCATCCCAATGTCTTGAAAAATTCTGGTGTCGATCCTGCGAAATATCGCGGCTTTGCATTCGGCATGGGACTCGACCGTCTCGCGATTTTGCGCTGGGGCATCGACGACATCCGCCATATGCATGGAGCCGATCTGCGCTTCGTCAACCAGTTTTAATTTTATGTATTACTACGTTCTACGTACTACGTTCTACGAACTATCCTTATGAAGATTTCTACCGAATGGCTCCAGACATTTTTTGAAAAACCACTGCCGGATGCGGAAACAGTGGCCGATGCACTCACGTTCCACGCGTTTGAAATTGAATCTGTTGAAAATGGCATTTTGGATGTGAAGGTGACGCCCAATCGCGGGCACGATTGCCTGTGCCATCGCGGCATTGCAAAAGAGATTGCGGCGATCCTCGATTTGCCGATCAAGAACGACGCGCTCCGTCAGCGCATTGAGCTTGGTCCGAAGACCGATGCAGTATCCGTCACGATCCAAGATGCAGTTTTGTGTCCGCGCTATATCGCTGGCATAGTGCGCAGCGTGAAGGTGGGCCCTTCGCCCGACTGGCTTCAAAAGCATCTCGCTTCGATCGGACAGCGTCCCATCAACAACATTGTCGATGCCACCAACTTCGTGATGTTCAATCTCGGACAACCCTTGCATGCCTTCGATGCGCACAAATTGAAAGAGAAAGATGGTGCGTATGCGATCGGCGTTCGCCTCGCGAAGAGCGGCGAGAAAATCCTTGCGCTCGACGAAAAAAAGTATGAGCTTACCGATACAATGCTCGTCATCACCGACGCGCACGGTGACACGCCAATCGGCATCGCCGGTGTGAAAGGCGGCATGCCCGCATCGATCACCGAAGATACGGTCGACATCATTATCGAATCGGCCAACTTCAACGGCCCCTCGGTCCGCAAAACGGCACAGGCCCTCCGACTTCGCACCGACGCGTCGACACGCTACGAGCAAGAGATCAGCCCGTGGCTTGCGGTCTTCGGTATGAAGGCTGTCGTCGAACTCATTGAAAAAACGGCAGGTGGGGAAGTGGTCGGCTTTTCGTCCGATTACGCGCTCGCGCCCGAAAAGCGCCGCGTCTCCGCGTCTCTCGAAAAGATCAATCGCATTCTCGGGTCCAACCTCACGGGCAAGGAAGTCGCTGATGCGCTGCGTCGACTTGATCTGTCGCATATCGAGAAGGCGGATACTTTCGACGTACATGTGCCTTTTGAGCGACTCGACCTCAATATCGAAGAGGATATCGTCGAAGAGGTCGGTCGTATCCATGGCTACGACAAAGTGAAGCCGGAAGAATTGCCGCCGCTCCAACATTCGCCGCAGGTCAACCCTGATTTTTATGCAGCGGAGCGTGCGCGTGAAGACTTGATCGCCAAGGGGTATTCGGAGGTGTTCACATCAGTTTTCGCCGAAAAAGGCGAGCGGGTGGTCGCCAACAAAGTCGACGGCGTGAAGCCGTACTTGCGCACGTCGCTTGTCGCCGGTCTTACCGATGCCTTGGAGCGCAATCGTCGAATGAAAGATATCTTGGGTCTTAAAGACGTAAAACTGTTTGAAATTGGTGCTGTGTGGAAGAAGGGGAAAGAAACAATCATGCTTGGCATCGCTGATGAAAAAGGTGTACGCGAGGAAGTGCTCGAATCGAAGCTCGCTTCGGAGTACGAAGACATGCCGCTCTCAAGCGCAGAGCGATACCAGCCATTTTCAAAATACCCATACATCGTTCGCGATATTGCGATGTGGGTTCCGAAAGAGACGACAGAGGAAGAGGTATTGGACATCATCCGCAAAAACGCGGGCGAACTTCTCGTCAAAAGCAGCATCTTCGATCGATTCGAAAAAGGTGAACGGGTGTCGCTCGCATTCCGCCTCGTCTTTCAATCATTCGACCGCACGCTCACCGATTTTGATGCCAATGAGCGTATGGCAAGCGTCTCAAAGACGCTGACGGAAAAAGGATTTGAAATTCGTTGAAAAATATCGATATTAAGCCACGAAATCGGGTGCTTTTTCGCTGGTATCGGGCACCAAAAAGCGCTATAATGCGGGTACAGATTATGGCAGAAAAAACAGTAAAAAAACCAGCTAAATCCTCCTACGGTGCAGAACAAATCACGGTGCTCGAAGGACTTGAGGCAGTGCGTCGCCGCCCGGGCATGTACATCGGTACGACCGGCCTCGCGGGTCTCCATCACCTCATTTGGGAAATTTTCGATAACTCGCGCGATGAGGCGATGGGTGGCTTTTGCAATGACATCGAAATCGCACTTCTCCCGGATGGCTCCGTGCGCGTTGCCGACAACGGCCGCGGCATCCCGGTCGACATTCACCCCAAGACCAAGCTCTCTGCGCTCGACACGATCATGACGACGCTTCACGCAGGCGGCAAATTCGGCGGTGAGGGCTATAAAGTATCCGGCGGTTTGCACGGCGTGGGCGCCTCGGTCGTCAACGCGCTATCGGACGCAGTGCGCGCCGAAGTGCATCGCGATGGTGGCAAGCATGTGCAGGAGTACAAGGATGGCGGTAAGGCCATTGCAAAAGTGAAGCAGATTGGCAAATCAAATCTCCATGGCACGATCATCCGCTTCCGCCCGGATCCTGCGATTTTCCCTGATCGCGAATTCAATTGGGACACGATCGTCTCGCACATGCGCCAGCAGGCGTACCTCGTGCGCGGTCTTCGCATTGCACTCCTCGATTTGCGCAAGTCAGATCCATCGGTCGCGAAACAGGCCAACGATGTGTACTACCTCCGCGACCTCGGTATTGATGCACCGTCGATCACGTTCTACTTCGAAGGCGGTCTTCGCTCGCTCGTCTCGTTCCAAAATCGCCACCTCGAACCGATTCACAAGACTGTTTTCTACGTGGAGAAGGAGCAGGATGGCGTGCAAGTAGAAGTCGCGCTTCAGTACGTCGATGATATCGTGACGCGCATCTCCGCATTTGCGAACAACATCTACAACAGCGAAGGTGGTACGCACATCACGGGCTTCAAGGGCGCGCTCACGCGTACACTCAACAATTTCAACAAGAGCGGCAAGGAGAGCGAGACATTCACGGGCGACGACGTACTCGAAGGCATGACGGCGGTCGTCTCGGTAAAGTTGCCGGAAATTCAATTTGAAGGACAGACGAAGGGTAAGCTCGGATCGGTGGAAGCGCGCGGCGCCGTAGAAGCGGTGTTTGGCGAGGCGTTCGCGGCATTCCTCGACGAACATCCAGAAGAAGCGCGCGCGATCATCGGCAAAGCTGCGCTTGCGATGAAAGCGCGCAAAGCTGCGAAAGCCGCAAAGGATTCGATTCTCCGCAAAGGCGCGCTCGACGGCATGACGCTGCCGGGCAAACTCGCCGACTGCCAATCAAAGAGCGCCGAAGAATCAGAGCTCTTCGTGGTGGAGGGAGACTCCGCAGGTGGTACGGCCAAGATGGGCCGTGATCGCCGCACGCAGGCCATCCTTCCCCTTAGGGGCAAAATTTTGAACATCGAACGCGCTCGCCTCGACAAAATGCTCGCATCCGAACAGATCAAAAATCTTGTCGTAGCGCTCGGCACCGCAATCGGCGATGTCTTCGACATCACCAAGCTCCGCTATCACAAAATCATCATCGCAACCGATGCCGACGTGGACGGCGCACACATCCGCACGCTTCTCCTTACGCTTCTCTTCCGCCATTTCCGCCCTGTCGTCGATGGTGGCTACCTCTATATCGCGCAGCCGCCGCTTTTTAAAGTACGTAAAGGTAAGGAAATCGCGTACGCATATTCAGACGCGGAGCGAATCCAGCTGGTGGGAGCCGAAATGCCAATAGAATCCGAAGGGTCAGAATCTGACGAGGAGCAAGAAGCTGAGGAAGCCGCCTCCGCCGATGCTTCGGCGAGCCGAGGAAAGCGAACGCCGAAAGTGTCGGTACAGCGATACAAAGGTTTGGGAGAAATGAACTCCGACGAACTCTGGGAAACGACCATGGATCCCGCCCGACGAATCCTCAAACAAGTCACGATCGAAGATGCAGCCGAAGCCGACAAAATTTTCGACATGCTCATGGGCACCGACGTCCCCGCGCGCAAATCATTCATCCAATCGCACGCACGCGAAGCAACACTCGATATCTAGTTTGCTCCAACTCGGCACCTTCAAATTTCCTTACTAATCGATTTGGGAATTCTCAAATCCGGCAAAAACTTCCAATACTATGATGATGTTATAGCATCATCATAGTATTAACGCGAAAGCGGCCGTCAGCTTTGAAGCTGACGGCCGCTTTCTTGTTTGAACAGCAGATTAAATATTCTGCGTGACTAGGTTGTTGGTTTCGTTCCCTTCGCGGACGATATTGGATGGGTCCGCGATGATCGTGATCACACCCGGGCGCATGTTGGGGCTGAAGCGAAGGACGCTCACGATGTGTTCGCCTGGCTTCAGTGAAATCTGCGTGGGGGATTGGTACGGGTAGTTGCCGCCACCAGTCGGGAGCGAAGCGCTGAAGAACCAGCTGCCCGTGCTGCTTCCGCCGACGTTGGCGATGTCGAATTCAACGCCGATGATATCAGCGGGAGATGTCGGCATGCGGTTGATGAGCGCACCAGATGGGTGCATCACACCGACGGTGATCATGCGTACCTGAAGATCTGCGGGGCCTGATGCTGCATGAGGTACGAGCGAGACTGCCGGCTTGGTTCCATAGGTTGGCTTTGTCGACGTTGTCGGTTTTGTCGTCGGCTTGGTTGGCGTCGTCGGAGTTGTCGGCTCTTGCGGTGTCGGCTGCGTGCCTGTAGCCGGCGCGATCGAAATCGTCGCCGATCCTTCGGCATGCGTCTTGCCGTCGGTCGAGGTGAAGATGATTTTCACCGGTACTGATACCGCTCCAGTTGCGGTGCTTACCGGCACCACCGTTGCAGCGGTCGAACTGCCGACGTTGATCGCAGCGCCACACGGGATCTTGGTGGTTGCGTTCGTTTGACCCGGCGTGTTGGTGATGAATTGGAAATTCGCGACGCAAGTGTAGAGAAATGCGTATGTGCCGACTTCTGTGCCCGTGTATTTCCACGAGAGGGGAATCGGCTCACCTGAAACGCCGTTTTTCGGCGCGGTGAGTTCCACCCTGGGGCCGCCGGAGAAGATATTGCCCCACGACCCAGAGGTGAGAGAAGCGATGTGGACGAGTCCCCACACCACGATAACGATGAGGATGATAAAGCCGATAATCGCGAGCGCGTTGGAGAGCATTGCCATGCTGCGACTCTCCTGCTTTTCAGGTTGGAGCTCCGGCGCGTCCTGTTTTTGCGGATCTGCCATAGTGGCGCGCAATATATAGACTCTAAAGCTATTTGTCAAGTCTGAAAACCGTGAATCTTGATATTCATATTTTGCTCTGAATGCTGGATAAAACCCCGATTTGATACCCCAAAAGTACGCGAACGTAATGCACAAGGTATCCGGCA
>QZIY01000029.1 GCA_003599175.1 Candidatus Parcubacteria bacterium | reverse complement strand
TTGCAAGACTCAAAAAGGAATTATTCGCGATTCAAAAACGGCATGGGAACAGGAAATTCAGGAATTCCTCAGGGTCGCATTTTTAAATGAGCTATAGCGTAGGGGGCGGGATGGCCTTGGTATGCACCATGAGAAGCTTCGAGAGCGATGTTTGGCTGCAATGTTGATAACAACTGCTTTGCGGTGGAGCTTCTAACGGGGTAAACTTGCCACATGGCAGCAAAAAAGAAGAAGCGCAATTATTCTAAAGTCCCCGGCGGAAAGCGCCGTGGCAAGAAGCGACGCTAATGTACAAACAAAACGGCTTCCTAGGGAGCCGTTTTGCTTTTTATGTCTCGGATCCGAATACGCTATTGATGCTGAAGTCGCCGCATCGGAGTTTCTTCAGAGTGTTCCTGCGCGCCCCAGAACGCGAGAATCGCAATCGCAATACCGGTGATAGCGAGCGTCCACGTGAGGGCCGTGCCCGTTAATCCGATGAACGGAACAGCAATAACCCAGAGTCCAAGGACCGCATTTGTCCACTGTTGCCACATATACCTATAACGAGTTAAAGGAGCTCCTAATTGAGTCGACCGTGGCGATGTCGCCACATAGAGAGACAATACTAAAACAGCTGGAAGATGGCGTGAACCCCGTTAGAAGCAGGACGCGGACTCTGCTCAAGCTTCCGCCTGATTAATCCTTAATATCGTTGTCTTTGCTATTGTTCTACGCAGTATTACGCCGCGTCCGCGGCTTCTAACGGGGTGAAATCGAGGGATTTGCCAAATTCCACAACTCACAGCTTAATGGAATCTTCTCTTCCCAGCTGGCCGTGTCATTGGTAAAATGCGCCGCAATGTACTCCAATAGACGGGCCGCGGCGTTCTTCGTCGCTCTGACCTCTCTTCTCTCGCCAGCAATCTGCTTCGCGGGAACTACAGAAGATCGTATTCGCGAGTATTTCTGGGATCTTCCGGTTATGGCGGCGATTGCGCAATGCGAATCAGAGTTTACGCAGTACAACGCTAGCGGTGCCACCTTACAGGGGGGCTACAAGGGCCGCATGATCGGCGCATACCAGATCGCACCGCTCCATTTGCCCGATGCGCAGGCGCTTGGACTCGATGTGATGACGCTCGAGGGCAACATGGCCTTTGCGCGGCATCTTTATGAGGTAAGCGGCACGCGACCGTGGGATGCCTCGAAATGGTGCTGGCAGAAGTTGCCAGAAGCGAGCGCGGTGGTGCCGCACGATGTAAAACTCGCGATGATCCAAAAGCAGCTTGATGCTATCAAAGCCGCGCTCGACAAGCTCACTGCGGCAGATACCGGCTCAACTGCCGGGCATCTCTCAAGCCGCTGATAGCGGCTTAAAGTGCTTTCATATACCGGGTATACTTTGGAGAGAGTCCATAGAAGGAGTGAGTCAATGCCGATTCCGGATATTGTGCCGATCAAACCACGAGCTTTGAAAAATCCATTTGAAGGGAGCGATGAGTGGCGTTTCGAGTTCAAATACGATGGGTTCCGAGGCCTGCTGCATATCGAGCGGGGAAGGACTCCATTTTTCAATCCGCCCAAGAGACAGGATCGAAAGTTTACGCATCTTGCGAACGCGATTGCGCAGGCGTTCAAAGTCGAGAGCGCTCTTCTTGATGGAGAGATCATTGCGCCCGATGAAAACGGCGTGCCGATGTTCCGCGATCTCATGCGTGGGACGCAGCGCATCTTGCAATTCGTTGCGTTCGACCTCTTGTATCTCAATGGCTTGGATCTACGACAGATGCCGCTCATAGAGCGGCTCCGGCGGCTCGAGCGGATCGCTCCAAAACCTTCGGAACATTTCGGCGTTGTGGATGGGATCGTAGGGCGAGGATTGTTCGTCTTCGATCAGGCATGCAAGCTTGATCTCGAAGGTGTCGTCGCGAAACGTCTTGATGATCCGTATGATCGGGTGACGAAGTGGTACAAAATTAAAAATCCCACATATTCGCAAAAGGACGACCGAGGGTTTTTTCCCAAACGAGGGAGGTAATACCTCCCTCGACACTTTTAAATCAATGAGGGAGAAATTAAATCGAGACCGGGATCAGATCCGGGGCTTCAGCGTTGATCTCAAACCATCCTTCAAGCGCGCCTCCCATGCGGCTCTGTACGGGCATATCGATTGCCGCGTCAAACGTGCCGTTCCCATCGGTATCGGCATGGAGCATCGCATGGAGTTTTTCGCCGTTCACCGTGGCGCGCGAAAGCGATACGGGCACTTGCATCGATTCGCCTGCCTGAAGAAGTGCGCTTGCGCCGAGAATTGCACCCGCCGCGCCATTCGTATCTTCGTGAATGACCACAAAGCCTGTGTCTGCAAGCACGACTGCGGATGCGGTTACTGCCGCGCCCGGCTTTTGCTCGTTGACGACGATCATATTTTCCTCCGCACGCATACCGGCAGAAGTCGTCGGTTCGTTCATCGATTCAGGCGGCATGTTTTCTGTAGGTGCACTGGTGTTGTCGGTCACCAAATAATATCCACCGAGGGCAACGAGGAGCACCGCTACTAATCCAACTATGAGTTTTGTATTCATATAGCCATAAGTATTACATATTCGAGACGCATACACTACCCATGATGTTACGAGCTATATGTGCTTCAAGATGAAATCTACGCGCTCCTCCGGTGGCAGCACCGGCACGTGTACGATGGGAAATGAAAGAGATGTATACACTTCTACCAAAAGATCGTGAATACTTTTTTGATCAACACTGTTTTCAATCCGGGCATAGTCAGGAGCAAGTGGCAACAGATCCAATATGAATATTTTTTTGTACGAAACGTGCTCAAGCGCACTCAACAATTTCTGGTCCGGTTCGATATGCAAGAATCGGTAATAGGCAAACGTGTCGGGGATGGCTCGGTCAAAAAACACGAGATCTTTCGGATCGTGATTCTTTTCCTCTGCGATTTGCATGTCCAAGACCGCTTGTTGAAACGCGATTTGATTGGCACGGATCTGCTCAACTGTCTGTCCCGTCACCAATTCTGTATCGATATAATGCCTCGCGTGTTCAATGGTTGTTTTATAGCCGCGCGTTTTCAATATATTGACAGTAGTTGTTTTACCGGAGCTTGGACCTCCGGTTACTACATACCAGTTGTTCGCTGTTGCCATCGTAAGACCCTACCATGCCGCGCCGATCGCGCATTATTATTTCTTGTTGATATGCTGCCACAACCAGATACCGACGAGGATCAGGTCGATCAATACGACAAGCGACATGAGAACGCCGAGGATGCTTCCTCCGCCCATCATTCCATATCCCATAGATAGATATAATAGTATTGGTGAGTAATATCGACTTTCTCTAAGTATGACAATTCAATCAAAAGTGCACCATATTTTTTGTGAGCTATCATGGGGATAATGGAAGGACATGACAAGCATGTGGGCCATCGCACCGGGGATTTTCTTCAGAAATTTTGGATCGCGCTTATACTCTCCGTTCCTATCTTTTTCTATTCAGAAATGGCGATGGAACTCTTTGGGATACGAGGTCCTGCGTTTCCTTTTTCCCAGCTACTCATGCTCGCGCTTGGATCGGTGATTTTCTTGTATTGCGGATGGGTATTTATAGCGGGCGCATATCGCGAGATTCGCGCGCGATTGCCCGGCATGATGACGCTCATTTCGATTGCGATCATTGCTGCATATGCATACAGTATCTTTTCGCTTTTTGTTGGCACGGGACATGATCTTCTTTTCGAACTCGCATCTTTGATCGCGATCATGCTGCTCGGACACTATATCGAAATGCGCGCTGTCTCCAGCGCACAGGGTGCACTCAAAGCATTGACGAAACTTCTGCCTGATACCGCCGACGTGATTCGCGATGGCACGGCAAAGACCGTGTCGCTCGCCGAGCTTCGTGTGGGTGACATGGTGCTTGTAAAACCAGGCGCAAAAGTGCCTGCTGACGGCGTGATCGTCGAGGGGGGCTCGCAGCTCGATGAATCGATCGTCACCGGAGAATCGAAGCCCGTTTCAAAGACAGTCGATGCAGAAGTGATAGCAGGATCGATCAACGGCGACAGTGCGCTCACGATACGGATTCTCAAAATAGGGGAGCATACCTTTCTTGCCGGCGTCATGCGGCTCGTTGCCGAAGCCGAAAGCTCCAAATCGCGTCTGCAGATTCTTTCGGACCGCGCTGCCTTTTATCTTACGATCATTGCGCTTGTCGCGGGCGGCGTCACATTCGCTGTATGGGCGTTATCTGCAGCGGGAGTCCTTTTTGCTGTTGAGCGATTAGTCGCCGTCTTGGTCATTGCATGCCCGCATGCGCTGGGCCTTGCGGTCCCCTTGGTTGCGGCAATCTCAACGACAATGGCGGCACGAAACGGCTTTCTCGTGAAGCGGCGGCTCGCACTTGAATCCGCCCGTACCGTCACCACTGTGTTATTCGATAAAACGGGGACACTCACGCAAGGCAGGTTCTCAGTTGTCTCTGCCTCGGATGAAGTGCTGATCGCTGCCGCTGCGGTCGAAGCGCATTCGGAGCATCCAATCGCGAGAGCGATCCTCGACGAAGCCACGAGGCGAGGGTTGTCTGTCGCAGCGGCGCGCGATTTCAAACGCTTGCCGGGAATTGGTGCCGAAGCACGGGTGAATGACTCGCTTGTCTTTGTCGGCCATAAAAGTGGAGATGATATCGTCGTTGAGCGTGATGGCACGCTCCTCGGTACGATCGTACTCGCAGATAGCGTTCGACCGGAGGCACAAGAGGCGGTCATTGCTCTCAAAGCGAAGGGTATTCGCATCGTGATGATCACGGGAGATGCAGAAGATGTGGCGAAACGCACCGCGGCCGAGCTTGGCATTGATGAATATTTCGCACGCGTGCGGCCGGAGGAAAAATCCGAAAAAGTAAAATTCCTGCAATCGAAAGGTGAACATGTCGCAATGGTGGGAGACGGAGTCAATGACGCGCCGGCGCTCGCTCAAGCAGATCTCGGGGTCGCAATTGGCGCGGGAACCAATGTCGCGATCGAATCGGCTGGCATTATTCTCGTGCGCAACGATCCGCGCGATATCGCGAAGATCATCGAGCTTTCTCGGCTCACGTATGCGAAGATGATTCAAAATCTCTTTTGGGCGACCGGCTACAATGTTGTCGCCATTCCGCTTGCTGCCGGCGCCTTCTCCATATACGGCATCATCCTGGAGCCGGCGCTCGCCGCTGTTTTTATGTCGGCAAGTACGGTGATCGTCGCTATCAATGCCATTATTCTGCGAAGAAAAAAACTTTGATGCACAAAAAAGCGGCGCACGATGGCCGTTACCAAAAGGTGATGCAATGAGCGCTTTTTGCTATCATGCAATCATGAGGCGAATCGCTGCCATTGCACTCATTGTTTTATTCATATTGTTTGCAGTATTTGGCTTGTACATGCCTACGGCTGCGCACCATCATGCGATGTGCCCCTTTGCTGCTGGTATTGTGCTTTTGTGTAGCACACCTTTAGCGCATCTTTCCCATTGGAAGGCGGTATTTGTTATGGTCCTTACCGAAGTGCTCCTACTCGCGGCCCTCATTATATTGGTTTTTTCTTCTGGGATTGTGCACTTGCCTCTCGATGACAAGTACAAGCGATACCGTTTGTTACGACGAATTCCCGTACGCCCGACGCTTTGGCAGGAATTGTTCTCGCAAGGCATTCTTAATCGCAAAGAGCCGAGCATGGCGTGCCATTCTTATTAACACGTAAGACATCACCATGAATAAACAAACACATGTAATCTTTATAGGACTCCTTGCACTCGTTATTGGTTTTGGCGGTGGCTATCTTATCCGGGATCAGAGAACGCCGGGAATCGGGAATCACATGATGCCTGACGGCAGTATGATGAGCCAAAATATTGATCAACACTTCATTGTGCAGATGATTCCGCACCATGAAGGAGCGATTGCGATGGCAGAAATCGCGCTCGAACGCTCGAAGCGGCCGGAGATCATCTCGCTTGCAAATGGCATTATCGAAGCGCAGCAGAAAGAGATCATCGATATGCAGTCGTGGTACCAGTCGTGGTTTGGCTCGGCGCCTCCGCAAGGTGGTATGGGCATGATGCACATGGGAGGTATGGAAGGCGATACGGCAGTGCTTGCGAGTATCCCCGCTGCGGAGTTTGACCGTGAATTCATCGAACAAATGATTCCACATCACGAAATGGCGATTATGATGGCGCAGATGTTGCAAGCATCCACCGAGCGAGCGGAGATGAAGCAACTCGGTGACAACATCATCACATCGCAATCACGTGAGATCCAGCAGATGGCCAATTGGCTTACAACCTGGGCGAGCCAATAAGCGTGTGCAAAAGACGTACATACTCGCAGGTGCTGGCCTACTTGTTCTCGTTGCGTTGTTCTGGTTCGCGAGCAACAGGGCGAATTCTGAAAATGACGCATTGACGTCAGTGTCTCGATTTGAGCATGCTCACGGCATGGCGCTTGACCCTATGGATCCAAGCAAACTCTATATTGCGACACATGATGGTCTCTATCTCCTTGAGAATGAAGCGAACCTCTATCGTATCGGCGCGAGTCGTGATGATCTCATGGGATTTACAATGCATCCTTCTGAGTCTGGCGTTTTCTTCGCGAGTGGGCATTCCGCACGAGGCGGGAACGTGGGCTTTCAAAAGAGCGTTGATGGCGGCCAAACGTGGAGAAGTGTTTCGCAAGGACTGGAAGGTCCTGTCGACTTCCATGCCGTTGCTCTGAGCTCCGTGAATACGGACTTAGTCTATGGCTTTTTCGGAGGAAGGCTTCAAAGAAGTACCGATGGCGGACGCAATTGGGAATATGCAAAGTCAACTATTACTCCATTCTCGCTTTCATCGGATCCTACAAGAGAGCACGTGCTCTACGCTGCAACGCAAAATGGCGTGACGATAAGCGAGGATGACGGTGATACATGGAAAAGTGTCTCACCACAATTGGATGGCGGCGCAGTAAGCGTATTTGCAGTGCATCCGACAGATATACAGTTTGCGTTGGCGTTCTCCGAACGGCTCGGCGGTTTGGGAAAGAGCATAGATGGCGGCGTCACCTGGCAGCGCATTTTGGAGAACTTCGGAGGCGACGTGGTACTCTACCTCTCATTCAGCAAGGCAGAACCAAATCTTGCGTATGCGCTTACAAGTTCAAACGCCATCTTCAAGAGCATGGATAAGGGAGATACGTGGTCAAAAATTCGCTAAATCATTTTGTTCAAAGCAAAACCACCGACAGATGTCGGTGGTTTTGCTACTCATGCTTTTTTAAAATATGGGCTACCATGGTGCATATATGTACATATCACAAGGTGCGCTTGTATCTATCGTCTCAGTGGTGTTGCTTGCGATAGCGGGCTTCTTGCTGTGGTCGAGCGGAGGACAGCTTCCCGCAGAAGGTCCCGCATCAAAAGACGACCTGATCGTCGTCGATGCGCCGCTGCCGAACGTGACAGTCGAAAGCCCCTTAACGATCACCGGTAAAGCGCGCGGCGGCTGGTTCTTCGAGGCGTCGTTTCCGGTTAAGATGTTGGACGCAAACGGAAACGAGCTCGCGATCGCACCCGCGCAAGCACAGGGTGAATGGATGACTTCGGAATATGTGCCTTTCAAAGCGCAGCTTGCCTTCGGCGCACCATCGACTCCAACTGGTACGCTGGTTCTTGAAAAAGATAATCCGTCGGGCTTGCCCGAGCACGCAAATGAACTGCGCATCCCGATCCGCTTCGCCGCAACCGAGGCGGGCGGCACGCCAATCAAGCTTTATTTCTACAACGCCAATCTCGATGATTCACAGTGCACAGAAAAGGGGATCGTCGCGGTCGATCGAATAATCCCCAAAACGGAAACGCCGCTCAAAGACAGCATCGAGCTTTTACTGCTTGGTCGGCCGACTGCTCCGGAAGCGCAAACGGGTCTTATGTCGGAATTTCCCGCATACGGTGCCTTACTCAAAAGCGCGACGATCGTGAACGGTGTTGCGACGCTCACCTTTGATGATCCGAATAATAGTCTCGGCGGCGGCTCGTGTCGCGTGTCGGTCATGCGAGCGCAAATCGAAGCGACCGCGAAACAATTTTCAAGTGTACAAAGTGTCCGTATCGAACCGGAGGAGATTCTCCAGCCCTAATTAGTACACGATAAGCTTCGTCATTTCAAAGACGCCGATTGGGCATTGCGCGCAGGATTTTCCGGCCTGCTCTTCGCGCAAATCTTGTGCGCCGCATGAGACGCAGATCATTGTGCCGTTGTGCTCGATGACTTTGCGGCAGACATGACAAAAGAGTTCGGAGCGGAGCGCCGTGATGTATTGGCGCGCCTCCGGGCGCGGGGAGAGGGAGCGCAATCCATTTGGCGTTGCGGGGTGCCACACGGGCATCTCACGTGAGACGCGCATCGAAAAGCGGCATTTCAAGTTGGTGCACTGATAGGAGGCGATTTCTGCCATGTCTTTTCATATTAGCATATAAAATACATATTGTCAAATATCAGTCTATCAATGTGCCGCGACAGGGGCACTATCTGGTGCGATTTTGACGCGGAGCGTTGCGGCGAGGAGGGTGCCGAGCGCTGCGAAGATCGCACTAATGAAGAATGCGACATGGTAGCCGCTCGTGAGCGCGGCGGCTTGATCGGCGCCACCTGCGAGGAGACTGGTGGTGACGTACGCAGCCGTCGAGGCGAGAATCGCAAGACCAAGTGCGCCACCCATCATAAAGGCGGTGTTGGCGACGCCCGAGGCGAGACCTGAATCCTCCGGCTTCACGTCGTGCATCGCGGCAAGAATCATCGGGTTGAAGGAAATGCCTGCTCCAAGACCAAGGAGAGCCATGCTCGGGAAGATATCGATCCAGTAATTTCCATCGACAGGCACGCGCGCAAGATAGAGGAGTCCGAGCGTAACGCATGAGAGCCCTGCCACGAGCGAATTGCGCACTCCGAAGCGCCCGACGATTTTTGCGGATAACCAAATAGAGAGCACCGCCATCACGAGATTGCCCGGCAAGAAGGCGAGACCGACTGCCAAGGGGTCGTACTGTAAGACAACCTGCATGTAGAGCGCGGAGAGGAAAAACCACGCGAACATACCTGCGGACCAGAGGACACCTGCAGAACTCGCGATCGAAAGATTGCGGTTGCGGAAAATCGAAAGCGGCACGAGCGGGACTTTTATATACGCTTCAATGAGGAGAAATGCAGCGAACAATGCGATTGCACCGCCGAGCGTGAGGAGTGTTTCCGGCGATGTCCACCCTACGTCATTGCCGCCGACGATTGCATAGACCGCCAGCATGATTGCGGAAGTCACGATGAGCGCCCCGAAGATGTCGAGTTTGGTGCGCGCGGCGCGCGGCGGATCATGTGGAATCACGAGAAGCGCAAGAATGAATGTCGCGATGCCGATCGGAAGATTGATGAGGAAAATCCAGTGCCAGTTGAACGCACCCGTGAGGAGGCCGCCGAGAATCACGCCGATCGAGCCGCCGCCCGCCGCGACGAATCCGAAGAATCCCATGGCTTTCGCACGCTCACTCCCTTCTTGGAAGAGGTTCAAGACGAGCGCGAGTGCCACCGCGTCAGCGACGGCGCCACCCACACCCTGTAGCGCACGTGCCGCGATGAGCATCCACTGCGAATTGGCCACCGCGCACGCGAGCGACATGAAAGTAAAGAGTGCGATGCCGATGAGAAAGAATCGGCGTTCACCGAAAAGATCTCCGAGCTTGCCGCCGAGGAGGAGGAAGCCGCCGAAGGTGATGGTATACGCATTCACGATCCAGGCGATCGACGAATCGGAAAAGCCGAGATCGGTCTTTATCGAGGGGAGCGCGACGTTCACGATCGAGACGTCCAAGACGATCATGAGCGCCCCCATACAAAGGATAGCGAGTGCGATCCATCGCGTGCGATTGTCAGCGTTGGCGAGCATGGTTATTTTCCTTCGTACGCTTTCTCAAGCGCCGCGACATCTATCTTTTTCATTTGGAGCATCGCTTGCAGTGCGCGGTCGGATTTCCCCTTATTCTCGGAACTCAAGAGTTCACCCATTCGCTTCGGGACAATCTGCCATGAGACGCCGAATGTGTCTTTGAGCCAGCCGCACTGCTCGTTCTCGGGATGTGCCGACATTTTTTCCCAGAAGTAATCGACTTCCTGCTGATCCTCGCACTCCACGCTCAAGGAAACCGCTTCGTTGAATGTGAAGGTGTGTCCCGGATTTTTGGAATTTTTGAACGTCGCTGTGTAGAACTGCATTGCTTCTTCGCAATTTTTGTAGAACCAGAGGCACGGGGTGATTTTTTGTGTATCCTGCTTGCCCGCCATAGCCTTGGCGGCGGAGGGAGATTGTCGAATGGACATGAAAAAAATAATTATCGGCCGGTACCAAACCTTTGTAGTATATATCATGAAAGAAAGGGTGAAGTCAGCGTTTGGCTGCTCCTGCGATGATCGCGAGTATGTCATTGGCACTGATCGGTTTCACTAAGTGATGATCAAACCCGGTCTTTTTTGACTGTGCGCGATCGGATTCCTGTCCGTATCCCGTAAGCGCCACCAGGACACCCTTCCACCCCTGCGTTCGCATGTGCTCTGCCACCTGGTATCCATTGATGTCCGCCATGCCGATATCGAGGAGGACCATCTGCGGTTTGAATCGATCGAATATTTTGAGTGCCTCGTGCCCCGAATATGCCTTTTCGATTTCTTGACCTAGATAGCGCAGGAGTTGTTCGAGTGTATCGGCCGCGGCCTTATTATCGTCGACGATAAGAATTTTTGTTCGTGCGATTGCCGGTTCACTTGAAGGTTTTCGTGTCGCGTTGTGCGGGGTACCTCTCTCGAGCGGCAGTGGAAGATAGACGGTAAAGGTACTGCCTTTACCGCTCCCGTTCCCCGAAACTTCGATGCGGCCGCCATGCATTTCGGTGAGGCGTTTGGTGAGATAGAGCCCGATGCCGAGTCCGGCGCCTGTGTGCGTATTGGAGTCGAGCTGCCTGAACGGCTCGAAAATCCTTGCATGCAACTTCGGATCGATGCCGATGCCATTGTCTTTCACACGAATCACAAGCTCTTTTCCTTCCGGCTTACATGAGAGTTCGATAGTACCGCCCGGATTCGTGTATTTGCCCGCATTGCTTATGAGGTTGATGAGTACCTGTTTGATGCGGACGGGATCGACATCGAGCATGAGTTCTTCGCGGGGGAGTTGCACCTTGAGCCGGTGTCGCTTGCTCCCAATGAGTTCCTCGACGCTCTCGACGGATTCATGCACCAACCGCTCCAAAGACACCTGCTCCTTTTGCAGTGTGAATTTGTTTTGCGTGAGCCGAGCCGTATCCAAGAGATCGTCAAGGAGTCGACGGATCATGTGCGCATGCTGCTCCGCGCTACGAATGGTTTTCAGTGCCTCTCTGGTTTGCGGCTCGAGCCGGAGGAGTTCGAGCGAGGTGACGATCGGCGCCAGAGGATTGCGGAGCTCGTGAGCGAGGATCGCGATGAATTCGCTTTTCGCTTTGTCAGAGGCAAACGTGTGTTCATATGCCTCGCGGAGATGTCGCAGCGCCGTGCGGCGTTCTTCGACGAGTGCTGCGAATATGAAAAATATAGCGGCGACGAGCCCGACGTAGATTTCGACCGTGAGGAGCTGGACATTGACGGGATTATCGGAAACATTGGAAAGGAGCGTCCCCGCGATGCCGATGATTGCGGTCAATAGGATTCCGAGCGTCATCCACCGAAAGCGGAGCCCAAGCGCAAACCATACGAAGACCGCAGGCAAGAAGAAGATAACCACGATACCGAAATTTTGCGCGTAGGGGGTCCAGAAGATGAGAATGTTGGTCGCGACGAGAAGTAAAAAAGCGAACGTACCCTCGATCAGTTCTTTGCGCTCTGGTTCGAAACGCTTGAAAGGGTACCAACTCAAAATAAACGGTGTAATGACAAGTGCGCTGAAGATCCCCGCGCCCCATGAACGGGTGAAATTGAGGAGGGGGCTGACGGTGAGTGTGTCCATATACATCTGTGCGAGCGTCATGATCGTCGGCGCAATGATCGTAGCGAGGAAAGCTACCATGATGAATTTGAGCGTATTGGATACGATGTCGAGTGACGGCTCGAACTTATACCAACGGAGAACAAATAGACTCACGACTGCTTGCACGGCATAGGCGAAAGCGGCGGCGAGCGCCAAATCAAACGCTTCCGGTGTCCGGGTGAATATTACGAAAAAATGTGCCAAGAATATCGGAAGCCACATGCGGTAGCCCCCAATGATCACTGCCGCGAGAGCGACGCCGACCGGGGGCCAAATAAGAGCGGGCGACGTCTGGAACTCCAAGAAGAGGTAGCGACCGAATACAGCGGAGAGGACGCAGCATACGAAAACTGTGACGTATAGCCAAACATCGTACCTCGCAAAGGGACCGAAGTACCGCTTGAATACTTCAGACATACCGGCACTCTATCCCATTAAGCTTCCCGGGGCTACCAGGCGCTGTAGCTCACAAATAATGCAACCATGACCCTCTCGGGGAGCTCATAATTGCTGATACCGTGCCCACGTATGAATATGGGTACCAAGAACATCAT
>QZIY01000028.1 GCA_003599175.1 Candidatus Parcubacteria bacterium | reverse complement strand
TTGAGTTCGGCGGCGTTGCCGACGCTGGCGGAGACTGCGGCGATACTCAGATCGTAGGAGGTGGAGGCGAGCCGAAGGAAGAAGATCAGAGCGGGGGAAGCAAGCCCAGTCCTACGCTGAGCATCTCAGAAGTTATCGTCGAGGCTTTGGTCGTGGGGTGCGGCGGCGGCGGTGGTGGAGGCGGCAGTGAATGCACCTCCGGCGCACAGTGCTACGATTACGATGAATGCACGCTGGATAGGTGTATAGACGGATCATGCTCGAATCCGCCACGCCCCAACGGGACGGCCTGCGATACGGGCAGCGATCCATGCGAAGAAGGCACATGTCAAGGCGGCGTGTGCCAACCGCCGTCTCCGGACTGCAACAGCAATCAGAAGAGTGACCCGTGTGAAATTGCCGAAGGACTACTCGCTGACGAAAACGGAAACGGCATTCCCGACATATGCGAAATCGGCGTGGATGCTGATGGGTGGTTGCAGCAGTGGGCGGTGATGTGGCCGCTCGACGGTGTAGATCGGACGGCCGACTACCTGGCGGAGGGTCCCGGGTTCACCGAGCGCAATATCGCACCGACCGTCGGAGACCTCTCGCACCTGTATTCATGGTCGCCCCTTGTCACGAGCTACTTCGGTGGCAATTCTCGAGGCATTTACTATGAGTCGACCGTTGGATCAAGCAAGAGCCTCTACGCGCACACCTATCTCTATAACCCCGTGGGACGTTTCGTCATCGCCAGGGCCGGCTGCAACGAGAGCTATGAAATCTACGTCGACGGGATGCTCCGACTTTTTTATGACCACGACGGTGTGCGTTCATTCCTGAAGGATCAGGACGAGTCGCAGGCCTTCTGGCTCCCTGAGGGGTGGCATCGAATCATGGTCCAACTCGTCAGCCAGAGCGATGCGGAGTATCGATTCGTCCTGCGTTTCTTTGATGAGGTCGCACCTTCGGTTCCGCTGACGGACCTATCGGCGACGCGGTTGCGAACGGAGATCGACCCGACGCACGGGATCGTCGTGCCGCTCGACCCGGCTGCCCGACCGCCTGTCATGCTGGATTGGCTGGTGCTGGGTCCGTTTGAGACGAGCGGCTGCGTTCAAGCTGCATGCAGCGATGGCGTATCAGATTGCGTTCAAACATGCTCCGATTACGTGGACGTGATGTGGGTCAACGGCGGGACGACTGAGTACTATGCGCAGCCTACCGTGAATCTCGCGGATCCGACAGGATTCCAGTGGAGGACGTTGCGCGATACCAAGCGGATCAGCTTCGGCAAGACCTTTGACATCGTCGATCTTAATTGGTTCTTCGATATCGACGGATGGTCGACGGGGCCGATCGAGAAGTCCGCCTACCTTCACACGTATATCAACTATGCGGGTCCGCCGGTCGAGGTGCGACTGGGTCTCCGCCGCAGCCACGCGGACTACGTGCTGCTCAACGGCGACCAGATCCACATGGACTGCGGGTGCCTGGTCGAAGGGTGCTCGGACGCCGACCTGCTTTCTGAGCCATTCCTCTTGAACCCCGGCTCGAATTCGCTGTTGATTCGGATCGACGGATCAGCGGGCTGCTGGGGCGCGGTCCCGCGACTTGTCGAGAACAGTGTGGTCGACCCGCAACCGATACCCGGCGTGAGTTTCAGCCTCGAACCGGGTGTGGCCGTCGCGAGTCAGACTTCCGGCCCCGATTGCAACTACAGCCTTCGAAACGACTCCGACGACATTGCAATGGGCCTCAGCAATGACTGCCAGCCCAACGACATCCCCGACGAATGCGAACCGGGATCGGGCCCCAACGGGATACCCGACGCCTGTTACATAGCAGCGTGCGACCCCTTGACCGATCGCGCGTGCGGAGACTGCAACGACAACGACAAACCGGACGGACCTGAGATCGACACCTGCGATACGATGGACTCGTTTGCTTGCGCGGATTGTAACGGCAACGGCGTGCCCGATGAGTGCGACATCACGGGCGACCCCAGTCTTGATTGTGATCCTCCCGGTGTGGCGGGACCCAACGGCATTCTTGATATGTGCGAGGTGCTCCCGCAGGGCGAACTGGAAGACCCGCTTTGCGCCAGCGCGCTGCCGGGCGAGCCGCCAAGCGTTACCTATACGTTCACGACGATCGAAGACTTCTTGGGGGTGGACTGCTCCGAGTGCGAAGCCCCCGGATGCCCTGGGGGACCGGAGTGCCCTGTCGATTGTTCGACCTGTACGGAGGGCTACAAAATCGGCTACAACGGCGATCCCTTGAGCCCGTTCGTCTCGGATTACTTGGACGTGGAGATTCAGAATGCTCCGACTGAGTTCATCTGGGTGACCGCGACCGGAAGAGGTACCGTCATCAAGATCAGAACCGATACGGGGCAAATCGTCGGAGAATACCGCACTGCGCCCGACTACCCCAACCGCGCCCCCGAACCTACAAGCCTTGCTGTAGATTCAAATGGAGATGTTTGGGTCGCAAACTCGAATGTTCGTCGCGATGCCAGTGGGATCACATGGGGTTCAGTCGTCAAAATCGCCGGTGATTGTTCGCGGTGCCGGGAAGCGTGCACGACTGATAACACGTCCTTCCTGGACCCGGATGGCCCTGTTCGCCGATTGAGCTGGCCTTTCGGAGGTGACGAAAATGAGGGCGTCCAGCTGGCTGAAGATGTTTGCATCGTTTATCACACCTTAGTTCAAGGTCCGGACCTCAGCTCCATCACAATCGATCTCAATGACGACGTTTGGACGGGTGCGCCTTCAGAACATGTATTCTCAAGAATAACGAGCCCCTTGGCCCCGGGAGCCCTGCCACCGGTTGCCGACCCCGACAATCTTGCTCGGTACTCATTCCAAGTGCCGCCAGACGCCAACGGGAACCGTTGCGGGGGCTATTCCAGCGTGATCACCGGGAAAGGCGAACTGTGGTCCGTCACGCGGAATAAGAATAGGGCGCTGCGCTGCAGCAATCCTTACAACGACGCAACGTGCAAATGCTGGCTGGACATTCAAGATTCGGATGCCTGGTTGTCCGCCGAGCACATGGCGCCAGACCCGAACAGCGCCTACGTATGGGTGGCGTCGAAATATAACACAAATCTTGGCGCCGACGTGTTTCGTTTGCATCTGTTCGATCAAGAGCTCAGATTCGCCCATTGGCAGCAGCTTTTTCATGAGGGCGAACCAGGTATACCACCCCTTGAGCAATCTAGCGCTGCGGACGCGATAACCGTGGATAGCCGTGGTATCGCTTGGATCGGCGGCCTCAAGAATGATGCATTCGGCGCGCGCGTGCTGCAGGTCATCCGACGGGGAGCCGGAAATGCTGACTCCTATGTGATCGGCAGAGAGGGTATTGATGACTTTGCTACTCAGTGCGATCGCATTCTCCTTGAGGAAGTCAGCGATCCTAGTTGCATCGGGGATTCCTGTTATCACCAGACTGCGGCGATTGGTTGCGCACTGTCTGGCGAGGGAAGGCTCTTCAAAATAATAAACGGGCTCAGCGTCGCTGGTGACGGACAGGTATGGGTCGTAGACCATGCCCTCGACATAGTAAGTCGCATCCAGCCCGAAGTATCCGGCGGAGGCAAGGTGAATCTCCAGATTGCACTTCCATCTGGATCGGCACCGAAGAGTTATGGCGATGCAACTGGATTCGCGCGAAGCCTGCATATGCCTGCGTGGTGGCGCGTCGTTCGGGAGGGATCGGTTCCAATGACCAAGTGGATGCGAGTGGCTTTGCAGGGGTATCGACCTCCGCTGTCGCTACTCGATGCCATAACTATTGAAGTCAAAGCGGCCCCAACGAGGGAGCTACTTAGTATTGCGAGTGCCCGCGCCTTTACCAATTTTCCCGCTCAATCAGGCACGATAGATGAAATTGTAGCATTGGATCCGCCGCTCTACGGGAAGTTCATCGAGGTGCGGGTCTTGATGAAGCCCAAGTATGTCCAGGACAATTTCGCAACGCCCCGATTCGAGTCACTCAGCATCACGCGCGAGTGTGCTTCGGATTGTAATGGCAACGGGAAGCCGGATTCATGCGAGCCGGATGTTTGTGAGCCTGATCCGGTCATTCGTTTCTATGAGGTCGAGGGCGGGGCGATTCGGTACGACAGGGAGATTCTGCCAAGCGTTCCCGGTGGGCCGATTGAGGTGCGCGAATGCCAGGCGATTGGGATCGATGCCTCGCGGGACGCCGGCGGCCAGGATGTGTCCGGCGTGATTTCATACGCTTGGGATCTCGAGGACGTGGATTCACTGTACGATGATGCCTCCGGTCCCGCGTTCGCTTATTCATTTCTGGGTAACAGTGAGACAGTCCTCTGGACCGTTCGAGCGAGCGTGGAGACGGCCTTCGGGACGGTTCCACTGGAGCGGACGCAAGACGTTCTTGTGTTGGATACCCAGATCGAACCCGAAGACGTTTCCATCGTGGGTCCGACTTCGGTGGAGGAGGGCCAGCGAGCCTGTTATCGTGGGGCGGTCAACACAAAGTGCGACGGTCTCGATCCAGTTGTAGGGCTCGTTTGGGACGTGCGGTATGAAGCGGACAACGCCCCGTTTCCATTCGTGAATGAATCCAACAATCCATATGAACTGTGCTTCGAAACACCTCTGGCGAACTTCATCGTTGATTTCATCGCCACGGAGGACGACGGCAACTCTGCCGCTGCGAGTCTGCTGGTAACGACAACGAGCGACAATCCTCTATATCAAGTACGCGAGGCCGAGCTACTTGCCGAGGCGCGATATCACTGGCACGATCCGATTACCGAAGGCGGGCTCATCACGCACCACACGACCATGCGCGCGGTCAACTCGATGGTGACGGAGAACGTGCGCGCTCCCATCTACGTGGCGTTCGATCAGGTGGCACCAACGAACGCAACTCTATTCGGCAATCTCCAAGGCCCGAACACTCCGTTGGGCGACGCGCTGCCGTACATTGCGCTGGTGGAGGATCCTGGTCCCTCGATTGATCCCGGAGCTGCGAGCACGTGGAAGGACGTAAGCTGGATATTGGATGAGATTGCCACCGATGTGTTTTCATACGCCGCGCAGCCGCACGCGCATCAACGGCCTCCGGCGTACGAGTCGACGCCGCTGGAGACGGCCGTCGAAGGAGAACGATACGAGTACGCCGCCCTGGCCGTCGATCCGGAAGGCGATCCGATTTATTACAGATTCCCCGATCCCGCGAGTTTCATGCCGCCGGGTGACATGTCCATCGACGCGATCACGGGCGTTCTAGCGTGGACGCCGAGCTACATGGCGGCCAACGAAGGGATCGGGCCCGAATCCAATCAGTACGTCGTCACAATTGAGGCGCACGACGGATTCGCGGGCAGCTTTGCGAAGCAGACGTTTACGATCGCCGTCACGTCGGCCAATACTCCGCCCAAGTTCACATCCAAGCCGGAAGGCGTTGCGGAAGTGGGTGTGACCTATCAATACCCTATGGCAGTAGAAGACGGTGACTTGGACAGCGTCGATTTCAATGTCGATATAGGCTGCCCGAATTGCCTGACGATCGACTCCGCGACCACGGCCACACTGAATTGGACGCCGACTCAGACCGGTTCCTATTTCTTTGAGATTTCGGCATCGGACGCGATTACATCGGTTCGCCAAGCCTGGAATGTCAATGTGCGTGAATGCCCATCGTATCCACAGATCGTGTCGCCGGCTGTTCCCTCATTTGTCGAGGGTCTTCCCAACATAATCCAGATCGCACTCAACGATTCAAGTCAATTCCCCGACGTAAGCTACGCGCTCGATACGGCTCCGCTCGGAATGACGATCGACGAGCGCACGGGCTTGATCCAATGGACGCCGAATTTCCGTCAGGGTGGAGACGCTGGGCATCTCGTGCGGGTTACGGCACGTGAGCACGCGGGCTCGGATTGCACCGACACATTCACGGAGCTGCTCTCGGTCGCAGATCGTAATACGAAGCCGCTGATCGACGAGTCACTATTGAGCGAGCTTTCGGTAGACGAGGGTGAGTTGTTCTCATTTCGGATTCCGGCGACGGACGAGGATGGGGATTTTCTTACGTTTTCGCTTGCAGACCCGGTGGCGCTTTGCAGTAGCCATGGGTACACAATGGGGGATAACGTAGTCACGCTCAGCGAACTGAGCCTGGACTCTGTCAGTGGCAAACTGAAGTGGACGCCGTCGCAGATCGCAGGAGGGACATTCGGCGAGTACTATTGGATGGTCGTCCACGTTCAAGACAGCCGCCATCAGGCGGCCCTTGCCTGCTTCCAGGTAGGCGTTAATCCCGTCGATGTGCCACCGATGTTTGATTCCGACCCTCCGTTGTACGCGCGAGAGGAGCAACCCTATGAGTACATGGTCGGCGCGATCGATCCTGACGGGCAGGGAATCTCCGGTTATCAAGTGACGGCATCGACCGCCTTCGAGATCGAGTATTCAGCGGTCTGCGACCCGATCATTTGCGGTCTCCCGGGTTGTGTGGGTTGTGCCCCCGAAGCACTGTGCATCGATTCGATGGGAACGTTGACCTGGACGCCGCATCGAGCCGCTGCGTTCTGCAATCCTTATACGGTCAACGTAAAGGCCACCGATACCACGGGTAATGAGGCTACACAGAGTTTTGAATTGTGGGTGCGACAGAAAAACGATGAACCGTCGCTATCGGTTGTTTGCCCCGCGACAGCCAAGGAAGGCGACTTGTACTTCTGCGACGGCGTGAGCGCCAGTGACATTGATAACGACCCCGATGAAACGCCAAACACTGGAGATGAGGTACCGAATGATCGTTTGAGTTTTGCGTTAGGCGCGTCACCTCCGCCGCCCACCGGCATGACGATCGACTCGCAAACCGGCCACATAACCTGGCTCGTGCCGCATTCCGTGGTTGATCTCCCGACGGACCCGCCGGTAGACCTTCAGATCCAGGTTCTCGTTTCTGATGGTCACACCACTGTGGACGAGCCCCTGAACATTCAGGTCCAAGATGCGCCGCCTAACGCAGCACCTGAGATCACAGGTCTTTCGGTCACAAGCCAAGATTGGAACATTCCCTACAGCGGGTTGGTCCAGGCCACTGACGGGGACGGTGATACGCTCAAGTTTGCACTGTTGAGCGCTCCGACGGGTATGACAATTGACCGAGGGTCTGGCATAGTTATCTGGCCCGCTCCGCTTCCGGTTGGCTGCCACGAATTCGAGGTGATGGTCAACGACAACGAGGGCGGTACGGATACGGAGCGATTTACGCTCACAATCCTGCAACCGGGGAACGATCCGCCGTCGTTCGCCTCGACCATACCGCCCGACGTAGCGACGGTGGGACTACAATACGTGCATCCGCTGGGAACCACCGACCCCAATCCCGGTGATACGCTGGACTACACATGGCTGAGCAAACCAGCCGGGGCCGCGATCAACGGGGATTCTGTTGGATGGACACCAGCGCCGGCGCAGGTCGGCACCCACGACTTCGAGGTTCGTGTTGAGGATAGCGCCTTGGGGTGCGCGTCGTTGCGCTGGTCGGTGACGGTAACCTCGTTGGGCGACAACAGGCCGCCCGCGATTACGGCGCTCACGCACGAACCGACGTTCGGTAATCGCTATGCCTACCGCATTGACGCGATCGATCCCGACGGCGACGCGCTGACGTATGAACTGAAATCTCAGATTGCCGGAATGACGCTCGAAGGGGAATCCATCATTCTTAATTGGGATGATGAAGACGCGCATGACGGCATCTTCTCCGTTGCGTTTCGCGTTGAGGACGGGAGAGGCGGTAGCGACGAACGCACATTCAGCCTTGCCGCCATACAGCCCTCGTTCATCGATCCGGGACTCAACGCCCGACCGCACATCTACTCGCAACCCGTAACGCGTGTGGCCAACGGCTCGGTTTATCTCTATGAGGTTCGCACGTTTGATCCAGACTTACAGTATGGTGCAGGCGACCCCGAGGCCGGTTTGGTCTACTCCGTTATCACCGGACCGAGCGGCATGGACTTCGATGGGGGAGCAAACCTCCTTCGATGGGATACTGCGGGAGCTTCGAATGGAGTTGTCTCCGTAACAGTCCAAGTGGCGGAGTCAGCCGATCCAATGTCGCTCGCCGAACAAACGTACTCTCTCGTCGTCTCCTCGGATGGACTTAACGAAGCACCACGCATTGTATCGTCACCCATCACGCGCGTCGTCGCAGGTCAGACGTATTCCTATCCTCTTTGCGTTGTGGATGAAGACCCGGCGTCAATCGGTTTGGCAGTACCCGTCGATCCATCCTCCATCGGTGGGGGCACGTTCACTTTCACGCCCGCGCCGACACCGGACGACCACATCAAGAACGCCGTGTGGGATACGACCGGCGTGGGTCCTGGGATCTACAACGTCACGCTTAAGCTGACCGACTTACCTGGTGCGTCCGTCGAGCAGTCCTATCAAATCGAAGTCGCCGATAACGAAGGACCATCCATAATTTCCGAACCCGTGACTATTGCCGTTCCGAGCATCGGCGCTTACGAGTACGTCGTTCTTGCCGTTGATCCGGATGAACCGAGTTCGAGTCTCATTTACGACCTGGTACCGGGGGCACCTGCCGGTCTGAGCTTCAACGGAACGAACACATTGACGTGGCCGGTTGCGGCGTTCTCAGGCTTTGCGGGCCAGCAGTTTCCCGTCGAAGTCACTGTGGCGGACGGCGAGAGTCCGCCGGTCGTTCAACCCTTCGTCATCGACGTAATCGGTGAGGACCTCCATACCCCTGATGTGACGGTCACGGCCATGCCCTTCTCGTCTGCCCAGGGCACGCCCGTCAGGATCATCGCACAGATAAGTGATGACACGCGCATAGTCGACGGCAGTCTCGCATTCAATGTGGTCAGCCTCTCCGGTCAAAGCGCGCTCAGCTGCACGAACACGCCATCGCCTAACAGCCAGGGTAAAGCGGTCTGCGAACTGGGAACCCCTGATCCAGGCGGTTATCGAGTAGACGTAACGGTCGACGACCTGTCTGGCAAGCAAGGCACCGGAACGACGGACTTCTTCGTTGCGAACACGTCGACAAGCTCTAATCTATCTGCCTACATCGATTCGCCCGAATTCGATCATGAGATTACATCAACGTCGGTCGATTTATTCGGACACGTCACGGGTCCCGATCTATTCAAGTACACGCTCGCGCACCGAGCACTTGGCGCTGAAGAGTTTGTGACGCTTCACACGGTGTATACCAGCGGCGATATCGGCAGTACCAGTGTGCCGGCGAATCTAGGTACGCTCCAAACTACGCAGCTCATCAACGGCACATACGAGATTCGCCTTCGCGTTTGGGATACGCTCGGTGGTGTGTTCGACGTGTTCACACAGTACGTCATCACGAATCGAGCCAAAGTCGGCAATCTCCAGCTCGCTTTGACCGATCTGGAGATTCCGATGACCGGTCGACCCATTACAGTCAACCGGGTCTACGACAGTCGCAACAAACAGATGGGCGACTTCGGTTACGGCTGGACGCTGGACGTGGCGTCAATCAAAGTTGAAGAGAACATTCCGCCTGGTGAAGGCTGGAAGGCGATTCCTCCAACCGGGTACTTTCAGCAATGTTCTCCCGACCCCAATGGCGATCGCTTCATAACGGTTACGTGGCCTGATGACTACGTCGAGACATTCTGGCTTTACTTCGTTCGCCCGCCCCAGGAATCCTACCCGTGGGATGGCGGGTGCGGAGAAATGCAATTCGACACGGTTGATGTCGAGCCGATGTTTGGAGCGACTTCGGACCTATCAATCTCCCTACCATCATATTTAGCTTTGGACTCCGCCAACGGGGTCGTGATAGATTCATACGGCCCCTGGAACCCTCAACAATATGTCATCACGACTCAGGACGATACGCGATTCAGCTTTGCTCGTCGCGCTGGAGCGCCCGCGACGATCACTTCCGTCGAGGATCCGAACGGCAACAGACTCCAGTTCCGTCCGGACAAGTTCATCCATACGAACAAGACGGACGGTGTCGAAGCCGAGATCGTAATCACGCGCGATGCCCTGGGGCGCATTAAGACGATCAAAGACCTCGATCCAGGAGTCGTTGATGAGAATCTGCTCAAGTATGAGTACGACGGGCGCGGCGACCTCATCAAGTTCACGAATCGAGCCGGCGACATCACCCGCTATCACTATGACGACGCCCACAACCTGATCAAGATCGTCGGTCCTGACGGCAATACGGTTGCGCATAACGTCTACGACGACAATGGGCGCCTGATGGCCCATGTCGACGCCGCGGGCGGTCGTACGGATTACTGCCATCACGAAGTGGGCGGTGCAGACGTTAGCGCGTGCAGCGCCTACGCAATTGGTGAATGTTCAAAACAGGAGACGGTGCTTGGGCCGGCGCCTGAGCTCGGCATTCCGAATCCGGAGATTACACGATCCGCCACGACATATTGTTACGACGCCAACGGAAACGTGACCCGAAAAAGAGATTACACCGGAAACACAGAATACAGCGATACCGAGTTTCAATACGACGACAACAGGTTGCGCAAGACCCTCAATCCCGACGGGTCCTACACCGAGCGCACCTACTATCCCGGAACCGAGAATGTACGTACCGAGCGGGACGTGAACGGACATACAACCAGGTACACGTACAATTCGCGCAATCAGGTCGAAACAGTCGTCGACGGGAGGGGAGAAGCCTATAAGTCGATTCACCAATATGATAGCCGCGGCAATCTCGTGCGCACGACCCGGCGCAACCCGCACGGCCCCGACGAGATCACCGAGTACACCTACGACAACCGCGGCAATCGTCTGACCGAAACGGACCCGCTGGGTCATGTCACGACGTTCGATTACGATGCAGATGGTCGACTCCAATTCCAGACTGACGCCCTGGGCAACGTCACGACTTATGAATATTATGACGACGGAAACCTGGAATGGGAGAGCCGAACGCGCACTCACATCGACCTCGCAACCGGTGTGACGGCCGACCCGGACCCCGAACTCAAGACCAGCTACACCTACGACGGCGAAGGCCGCCTCAAGACTCAGACCGACGCTTTCGGCCGGGTGACGACTACGGAGTATGAGAACGGGCGCCGCAAGTCCGTCACGACGTTCGACTCAGCAGGTCTGATCACGTACGACTACGATGCACGCGGTCAACTTATCAGAACAAACTATCCCGACGAATCGACCACGGAAACCGTTTACGACGGCGCGGGTCGACAAATCATTACCAAGGACCGAGACGACAACTACACAGCCGTCGAATACGACCGCGCCGGGCGCGTTACCAGGAACTTTGCGGCTGTCACCTCGCTCGATGAGGCAGACAAGTGCTTGAAAGGGACGGGGCCATGTCCCCCTTACACCCGCACCATCTATGACAACATGGGCCGAGTGGAGGAAACGTATTCCATAGGTTGCAGCGTGCCTTCGCAGGAGCATTGCAGCAAGCAGGTCTATACCTACATGAACGGATCACCGAGCAAGCAAATCGTGACCGTAAAGACCTTTGATGTGGCACAGGGCACTTACTCTGAATATATGGAAACCGTTGCGGAATACGACGGCTCCGGCAATCTTACTCGCGAGATCCGTACGGACAGGGGCGGTCTTACACTTTCCGATGAGCAGTACGAATGCGATTACGCAGGCCGGCGCACCAAGACCATTCACACCGACGGTCACTATACCCTCGTCACCTACGACCTGGCCGGTCGCAAGATCGCCGAACGAGACCGCGCCGGTTACGTGACCGAGTTCGACTACGACCCGCTCGGTCGATTGACAAAGGTAACCGACGCCCGCGGCGGCGCTACTCTCTATGCCTACGACGAAGTCGGCAACCTCATCAGCCAGACCGACGCCAATCAATCAAAGGCCGCCGCGCCGCAGACAACGCAGATGTCCTACGACAACCTCGGCAACGTCCTCCAGCGATTGCTGCCAGAGGGCCAACTGGAGACATTCGACTATTACGGGCCCACCGAACTCCACGCCGGCGCTCTGCACACCCACACAGACTTCAACAACCAGACCACGACCTACGACTACGACGCCAACGGACGCCTACTGTCGAAGACCTACTACGACCAAACCTCCGTCTCCTTCGCCTACACGCCGGGTGGCCTCCGCACGACAGCCGGCGGCGATACCTACACCTACGACGAGCATGGCCACCTCGACGTCGAGACCAAGGAAAACGGCGACACGTTGGACTACGACTACGACGAATCCGGCAATCGCATCAAACTTACCGTAGCCGCCGCCGGTCAAATCACCATAACCGATTATGAGTTCGACTCGTTGAACCGGCTTGGGCGGGTGATCGAGAACAAGGGGTTGGAGGATCCGCCCGGCGTCTCGATCGAGAAAGTCACGCAGTACACCTACGACCCCGCGGGCAATCGCGAGAGCGTCAGTTATCCCAACGGCACGTGTACCGTCTATCAGTATGACAGTCTCCATCGCCTCACCCACGTGATCAACAAGCTGACCGACACCGCCGGCCAATGCCCGATCTCCGATGCGGAAGGCGTCGTCGTCAAGGGCTACCGCTACGTCCTGGGACTAACCGGCAATCGCACGCGCGTCGAGGAATTCGACGGATCCGCCGCCACGCCCAACATCC
>QZIY01000035.1 GCA_003599175.1 Candidatus Parcubacteria bacterium | reverse complement strand
GGGCATTTTTTTGAATCCCATATACAAAATCGGCACTTTAGCTCTTAACAGAGCCACCATACATCAAAATCATCCTCCCGAAAGTTTCTTTAACTCGAAATTTCTGAGGCCACGCTGCGCCTCGTCGAAGGCAATCATGATTGGTGCTTCTTTGATTACGAGACTTTTCTCAATATCGTGAGAGAGTGGGTGGGTAGATAGCGCTCCGATATCGTTCATCATTCCTTCCCCCGTCTTCATCAATTGTCCCGGAAGCGCGGGCTATGCTGACCATTAGCGTTACAAGCTAACAAACTAAATATGGAAATTATCGCGTTCCTTGTACTCGGGGGTATTGCTGGCTGGATCGCGTCGCTCATCATGGGTACCGATGCGCAGCAAGGCATCTTCCTCAATATCGTCGTGGGAATCGTGGGCGCTGTTATCGGCGGGCTCTTGTTTGGCGCATTCGGAAGCCAGGGTGTGAGCGGCTTCAACATCTACAGCTTGGTCGTTGCAACACTCGGGGCGATTGTGCTCTTGTGGCTCGTGCGCTTGGTGCGCGGGTAGAGACAGGTGAGTTCAGCCCAAAGAGACGGTCCTTGCCACGTAAAAGACAGTGTCTCTACGTGGCTTGTTGGCCGTCTCTTTTGCGTTTAGGATTCGAGTGCATGCACAAGATTGTGAAAGGTGTCGTACAAAAGGGGAAGGGATACGCCGGGACGCTTGGGTTTCCCACGGTGAATATTCCGCTCGCGGATGATATTTCCGGAATTTTTGCGGCGCGGGTGACGGTGAAGGAGGGTGAGGCACCGTACATGGCGGCCGTCTTTGCAGACCCGAAGCGGAAAATTTTGGAGGCGCACATTTTAGATTTTGAGGACGATTTGGTCGGACAAGAGATCGGGATCGAACTTTTTGAAAAAATTCGCGAGACGGAAAAATTTGAAAGCGAAGATGATTTGCGCGCAGCAATCGCAGAGGATATCAAAAAGGTCAGGAGAAAATTATGATATATCATAATTTTAGCTAACTATGTTTTCTGGGATTATCGAAGAACAAGCGACGATCGCTCACGCGACGATGGAGGGAAAGTGCAAGCGGGTGCAGGTACAAAAACCGCGAGGCTGGAAACTCTCTCTCGGCGAGAGTGTGTCTATCGACGGGATTTGTTCCACGGTCGCGGCGATAGGGAAATATTATTTTTACGCTGAATACATGCCGGAGACGCTTTCCAAAACGACAGCGGCTTCGTTTGAAAAGAATAGAATGGTGAATCTTGAACGTTCGCTTCGCTTTGGCGACCGTATTCATGGACATTTCGTCGCAGGGCATGTGGATGCAACGACAAAGATATTGCATATTGAAAAAAATGGGCGATCGCGCCGAATCAGCTTCGCGCTACCGCGTTCGCTATCAAGATATGTCGTAGAGCGAGGATCGGTCGCAATCAATGGTGTCTCGCTGACCGTTGCGGCAAAAGATGGTGCCTCGTTCATGGTCGCACTCATTCCGCATACGCTCAAAATCACAAATCTCGGTGCGCTTAAAAAAGGCGATGCGGTCAATATTGAGTGTGATATGCTCGCGCGGTACGGATCCCGTTAGAAGCAAAATGCTTCTAACGGGACAGGTTGGCCGCGCACAAGCGTGGTGCTAGAGTGCGCACACATGCGAAGAAGCGAGTTTAAGAATCGACCTGCGGGCAATGCCGCGAAGCTCAAGGTGGGTATCGTGGTCGCGCGTTTTCACGACGACATTACCTCCGCGATGCAAAAAGGTGCTGAAAAGACCCTGCGTGAGTGGAAAGTGACGCCGAAAAATATTCATGTTGCGCACGTCGCTGGCAGTTTCGAGGTGCCACTCGCAGCAAGTCGTCTCATACGGAAGCATAAGCTCAATGCCGTCGTTGCGATCGGCTGCATCATCAAGGGTGAAACGAAGCATGATGAATATTTAGCGCATGCGGTGACTGATGGATTGATGCGCGTCTCGCTCGATATGGGTGTACCGGTAGGGCTTGGCGTCCTCACGGTAAATACACTCGCGCAGGCAAAAGCACGCTCATCAGGGGGGTCCGATCATGGCGCAAGCGCTGCGGCTGCTGCGCTTGAGGCGGCGTTGGTATGAAGACTCGCATCATGGTGTTTGGTACCTTCGACATGATTCATGCGGGGCATGAGGATTTTTTTACACAGGCACGGGCACTCGCGCCGGACCCGGTTCTCGTCGTATCGGTCGCGCGCGATATCGTCGCGCAGCGAATCAAGGGGCAAGCGCCGCGCAGCAGGGAAGACGTTCGTTTGCAAAAAGTGTCGGAGCATCCACTGGTGGACGAGGCGGTACTGGGGAATAGCATGGGCTACATCGAGCACATCAAAAAAGCGATGCCCGACATTATTGCGCTCGGCTACGATCAGCATGGCGAATTTGTTGATCGGCTGGGAAGTGATTTGAGAGACGCGGGCATCAGTGCGCAGATTGTGCGCCTCAAGGCGTTCAAACCGGAAACCTACAAGACCTCCAAGCTTGTACAATAGATGCATGCGGTACCTTGGTATTGATTTTGGCATGAGGCGCGTGGGACTTGCCGTCTCAAACGAGGAGGGCACGATCGCGTTTCCGCGCATCACGCTCAAGAATGACGACGATCTCACGCGTGAGATTTTGAAACTCATCGAGACAGAAAAAATTCATCACATCATAATAGGGGATACCAAAGCGCTCTCCGGCGAACCGAATCCGATCGTATCTTTATCGGTGGACTTGTTTATCGAGGAATTGAAAGCAGGCATCGCGATCCCGATTGAAAAAGTTTTCGAAGGATGGAGTTCGATCGAAGCGTCGCGCTACGCTCCCAAAGGTAAAGAGCACGACGATGCGGCAGCGGCGGCTATCATTTTGCAGCGGTATCTTGATGCGAAGTCTGCAAGTCAAATGTTGTGATAGCATTTCCATATGCATAAAGCTATTGCCTCTATGTTTTCCCTTATGGTGATAGGCGGCATGGCAACTGCCGCGTCAGCGCTGTCAGTACAGTCGTGCAAAGAAGGGTGGGTGCTTGTACCAGGCGATTCCTCGCTTGGCACATCTGATTTCTGCGTCATGCAGTTCGAGGCGCAGAATCCCGATTGGTATACGTACTGGCCGCAGATTACCGATCGCGGCGCGGGCGCTGAGCCCCGGTATGACGTCCCAGCTGCTTTCACATCGGCGCAACCGACCAGCTTATACAGCACCGCAACGAACCACCGCATTCCCTGGGTATTTGTAACGCAGAAGGAGGCGGTCGCAGCATGTGCATCCATAGGCGCTCACCTTGTAACGATAACGGAAGCACAAACGATCAATCGCAACATAGAGATGCAAAATACCAATTGGCTCCATGGCGTAGGGCAAAGTTGCATGTATGGCGGGCATATCGACGGCGATCCGCTCTCGTTCGTGCCTGCGCCGATGGGAGGCGAGCAACAAAGTGATCCGTATCAATACATGAACGAAGATTCAAATGATATTGCAAGAGGCATTGGCCAATGTCCATTCGTCCTTTCGGATTACACGAGCACTCCGCCTGCGCTTCGTAACAATGGCATATACTCGCGCCGTACACTCTATCTTTCGACAGGTGCTATCCTCTGGGATTGGTCGGGCAATGTCGGCGAATGGCTAGCCGACACATGCACCAATAACGGCAATGGCAATGGGGCGCTTGCTACGTTTCCCGCACACGGATTTGGGAATGGATGGGGATACTTTGACTATAATCCGCAGAATCACATCGGCGCTGCGTATACGGAATGGACGCAGCCTTATCTTTTCGATTATGAGAGTATCGTTCTCGGGCCGCGCAATCCGGCGCTTCCGGGCAGTGCTGCTCTTAATTCCGATTGGGGTGTCGGGCGATACTGGGGATGCTATGCTAATGGATATGCGATCTATCGCGGCGGTTATGCATTCAAAGGAGCGAATGGCGGCGTATTCAATATAGATGCGGGTCATACAACGAACTTCAACCACAATTACGTTGGCTTCCGCTGCGCTATGGTGCCTCCCGCAAAAAAAGACACGGCACCCGCCATCTCTTCCATCCAACCCTCTCAAGCAGCGCCAGGCACTCCGCTTATCATTTCGGGAGCCAATTTCACTCCCGCCGGAAATCAAATTTGGTGCATGAGCGGCTGCACATACTCGCCCGGCGTCATTCCCAACGCCACTGACCTTCCGTCTTCCGATGGTATAACGATCGCGTATCGCGTTCCCATTGTTGGTGCACTGCCCGGCACCTATGCTGTCGCTGTGAAGAACGAGAATGGTACGAGTAATACGGCTTTCTTTGCCATAACACAGGCACAAACATCAAGCATTTTGCCTTACCTCCCGTTTCCTTCCGCGCTTACCGCAAGCACGCTCTCCGCGATAGATTCTATGCTTGCGCCGATAGGCGATATACTGAAACGCGCGTTCTATAAATAGCCGCCCCGATTCTTATCGATGTATGGAAGAAATTCAATACGACGATTTTGCGAAGCTTGATATTCGCGTTGGTACGGTCCTTGCCGCGGAACAGATTCCCGATACGGATAAACTATTGAAATGCACGATCGATTTTGGTGAAGAACTCGGTACGCGCACGATCGTCTCTGGCATCGCGGAGTGGAAGCAACCAGAAGATTTGGTGGGGAAGCAGTTGCCCTACATCGTGAATCTCGCTCCACGCATGCTCCGCGGCGTCGAAAGTCAGGGGATGCTCTTGGCGGTCTCCGATGAAAACGGCGTTGCACTTTTCAATCCGGAACGAAACGTGCCGAACGGCACAAAAGTAAAGTAGTTTTCCGCACGGGCGGCCAAGCTCGAGCGAAGCGATGCTAAAATAGATCGCATGAGTGCTCCCAGCGCGTCTCCTGCATATCGCAATCATCTCTCGCATGTGATTGATCGCTGGTTTCCGACGCCGCGCGTTATTTTGCCGCTCGCGGTCGGTATCGATATTTCTGATTCATCGATCAAATGGATGACGCTCAAGGAAGTAAGCAATGGCTATATCGTGGCGGCGGAGGGCAATAAGCCACTTCCGCCCGGCCTCGTCGTTGGTGGCATTTTGCAGGATGTTGCCGGGCTGTCACATGTCCTCGTGGAAATAAAGAGCCAATTCGGTGGCGCGACCGCCGCACACGCAGCGCTACCGGAGGAATCCGCATATGTATTTAGCATGCATGTCCCCGCGGGGAGCGATCGTGATCAGATTTTGCGCATGATCGAATTCGAATTCGAAGGTCGCGTGCCGATCCCGCCGTCTGCAGCTGTATATGACTTCAGTGTTATCCAGAAAAACGACGGCACCGAAGGTGATGAGATAAGCGTCACCGTCTTTCCGCGCGATATCGCGGCGAACTATGCGGAAAGTTTCGCGCTCGCTGACATCGAATTGCTCTCCCTTGAAGTCGAGGCGCGCTCCATCGGCCGCGCGGTCTCGTCGCGCGAGGCCGACGAGCCGATCACGCTTCTCGTCGATTTCGGACGCGCACGCACGGGATTTGCGGTGCTCAAACACGGCGTTCCCATCTTTACCTCGACCGTCGATGTGGGGGGCGAGTCTATTTTGGAAGCTGTGCAGCACGCACTCTCGATCACGCGCGATGAAGCCGAGCTTTTTTGCGATACGGAAGGGTTGCTTGCTCGCACGGAGAAGACCTCGGCAGGAACGGAGGCGATCCAAAAGGGTGCCGCGATGCTCATGTCGGAGATTGAGCGTCACTATCGGTATTGGGATACACGCCGCAACGACAAGGGCGAACGTGTCACGCCTGTGGGACGCATCATTTTGATAGGCGGGAGTGCCAATTTGAAAGGGTTTCCGGAATACGTCGCCGGACAGATTCACGCGAGCGTTGAGCTCGGCAACGTCTGGCGACATATCTGTGATTTTGACGTCTACATTCCACCTATTGATCGTCACACATCGCTCCAATTCGCGACCGCCGCCGGTCTCGCGCTTCGCACTGCATAAATATGTCCAACGTCCTGCCACCAGAAAACCAAAAAAGAATTCTTGCTTCGCAGCGAACGCGCTTTATTTTCGTGTTTGCGGAAGTGGCGATCGTCGTCGCGTTCGTCTTCTACATCATGCTGCTCCCCAGTACGCTCATGCTCGCATACACAGGAAATAAAACGGAGGAAGACCCAACTGCGACCTCTACCGCAGCTGCATACAATACGACGCTTCGCGAAGCGAAACTCTCCATCATGCAGCTCGATACGGTGTTGAAGGCGACCACGACGCCGAGCACCATTGTGGATGCGGTGCTCGCGGCCAAGCCGGAAGGCATTGCGATTGATACGATGATGTATACCAAAGGGAGTCCCGGCAAGATGGTGGTCGGAGGACATGCGGCGCGCCCGGATTTGATTCAAGCGTTCCGTACGGCGCTCGATGCGGATACTCGTTTCGATTCGGTGAATATTCCGGTGAGTGCCGTATTCGGGTCCGATACCGGCGCGTTCACCATAACGATTTCCGGTACTTTTTAATCGTATGACACGCCCTTCACTTTCCGTCGCACTTATAGCCTTGTCCGCGGCACTCATTGCATGGGTCGGCGTCTTTTTCTTCGTGCAATCCATTCACAAGAGCCAGGCAGCGACCGAAAAAGCGATACGCGATTCGAAACAGGCGAATACCAGCAAAGAAGGGCTTGCGCAGCTGCTCGCGGTCATTACTGCAACCGAAAGCGGACGTGCGGAAATTTCAAAGCTCCTCACGATCGATCTCTTGACGCTTGCAAACGAGGTGAAGAAGGTGGGAGTTGATGCAGGTGTCGAATTGGAGGTATTGAATGCGTCGCCAGAGCCGACGCCGGGGCAGAAGGGGAAGGATTCGAAAGCGTTTACGATTTCTGCTGTAAACTTCACCATTGAAGCCGAAGGCTCTTTTGACAAACTCCACCATGCGCTCATGCTCCTTGAGACATTGCCCGTTCCTTCGCGCGTCGAAGAGGTGAGTTTTACTGAAATGAAGGAGAATCCTGACGCTCCCTGGAACATGAAGCTCCGTCTGCGTATCATCACGGCATTGCCGGTCAACTCATGAACACTGCACGATCATTCAGTCATCTGCGAGAAAGTATCCGTGCGCGGCATGAGCCGGGCGCTATGCGGATCCTGAGCATCTACTATTGGCGTACGCTCATATGCGCCGCGCTCCTCCTCTCCTTCGGAGCGATCTTTTGGGGGTGGTGGGAATTTAATGCGACGCGCGCGATACTCGACACACGCAATGACCCGGCACAAAGCCAGGCACCCATCCTGACGCGCAAAATGGTTGAAGATGCGATCGACCGATTCGCGGTCCGCAAAGCTGGCTACGAACAGTTGAGGGTGAATCCGGTTCCGGCACCGAATCCGGGTCAGTAATTGCTCGTGACGCAAGATTCGCGTAGGATAATTTTGCCCCCATAAGCGAAGCTTTTGTGGGCAGCGTTCGCAGAAAATGCGGATATAAGATATTCTCATTTTACTGCTCACTCGCCCCCATAGCTTAATGGATAAAGCAGCGCTCTTCTAAGGCGTTGATCTAGGTTCGACTCCTGGTGGGGGCACATCAAAAAAGTGGGCGATACAGGACTCGAACCTGTGACCTTCGAAGTGTAAATTCGTTGCTCTACCAACTGAGCTAATCGCCCCTAATACGCCCAGTATATCCACAGATATTGAGTGACACAATCACGATTGTCGTACCCATGTGTCATACTAATATGACTAGTAATTTAGAGGTCCAAATATGAAGCGATTGGAACGGGACAAGGCGCGAGATTTGAGAAGGAAGGGATATTCCGTGAAAGAAATTACGGGTATGCTGGGAGTTGCAAAAAGTAGCGTCAGTCTTTGGGTGCGGTTTATTGAACTTACGGCAAATCAAAAAAGGCGGCTTTCTGAAAAAGGACACTCTCTCGAACTAATTGAGAAGAGACGTGCCACGCGACTTTCTAATGAATACGCCAGTCGGCAGGTATTTTTTCAACAAGCTCTCAAAGAGATAGACGCTATTTCCGAAAGAGACTTGTTTTTTATTGGCCAGGGACTCTACTGGGGAGAGGGGGCCAAGTACAATCGTGGGAATGCATCTTTTTACAATAGCGATCCGCATCTTATCCAGATAATGATGCGTTTTTATAGAGAGATATGCAAAGTACCGGAGTCAAAATTTAGAGCGCAAGTTTTATTGCACCCGCATCTCGATGCTCGCCGAGCAGAAACATATTGGAGTAAAATATCAGGAATCCCACGTTCCCAATTTCAAAAAACATCTCAACAGCACAATAAGGCAAGCAAAGGAAAAAAAGATTCCCTGCCGATGGGAACGTTTACGATCGGTGTCTATGATACGAAGCTCTTTCTTAAAATCATGGGATGGATGGAAGGTTCATATCTGCGCATGATTCCGGTGCAGGACCAAGTTCCGGGTCGTTACAGAGGCGTCCTTTGAATATAGAGCGTAAAGTTTGAAATTCTTATCTCTAATGTTATAGTGCCGCGACCTATGGCAATCACAATATCGCCAGTAGATACGGAGAAGCGCAAAGCCCTCGACATTCGTGCCGGGGACACGGTGCGCGTGACCCAGAAAATTCCTGAAAAGGGCAAGTTTCGCCTGCAGGTTTTCGAGGGTCTCGTCCTCGCTCGCAAGCACGGCAAGGAGGCCGGCGGCACCTTTACGGTCCGTCGCGTCACCTCTGGCGTGGGCGTCGAGAAGATTTTCCCGCTCTACTCTCCGATGATCGAAAAGATCGAGGTCGTGAAGCGCTCCACGGTGCGCCGCGCCAAGCTTTACTACATCCGCGAAAAGGTGGCCCGCGAAGCTCGCCGCCAACTCCGCCGCACCCGCCTCATGGGCGGCTCGGCTGCAGCGGAGGAATCGCTCGAAGCGGCTGCTGAAGCAGATGTGCGCGCCGACTCGGAGCCGGTCGCTGAAGTTGAGGCCGGTGCAAAGACCGAGTAATATAGACCCTGCTGCGAATGCAGCACATGCGCAGGTGGCGAAATTGGTAGACGTACTACCTTGAGGTGGTAGCGCCCTTACGGGCATGGGAGTTCGAGTCTCCCCCTGCGCACAAAAAGAAAGAGGAGCTCATGCGAACTCCTCGAGTTTAATGTGACCATCCGCGCCAATCGGAAGGTACTCTATATTGCCGTCGTCTTTCCATTGCCTCAGTGGAGAGAACGGAATGTTGTCCAATTCACCGCTTCGTATGCCATCCCAATCATCATCGTCGTGGTCCATATCGAGCTTATTTACTCTCACAACCTTTCGCCGATACGCACGAACTTCGTAAAAGTAGAGTGCATACCGTAGATGATATTCTGGCTCCATACCGTCGAAACAGAGGATTTCTTCTCCTAATAGCTCACGAGCAGTTGAAAGAAAATCAATGAGCGCTCGCAATACTTCTTGCGATTGCGGCCCCGCCCATTCTTCTTCGTACTGGATCGCTCCGCTCGACTGTTTCAGGAACCTGAGTCGCCTGACACTGCCATCTGGGCACGTGTATTCGTAGATGTGGCCGGTTTCAATTACTCGAACTTTTGGAACAATCCGCCACCAAAGAATTTTTCGAAGGTGTTCTAGCGCCGCCTCTGTTTCGTTGCAGCGCTTGATGTCGTTCAGTCGCTCTGTACGTTCGACGATCACCCAGACAAGTGCGAGCCAGTGCCAGCCGATGCGATGCATCTGAGGCCAGCCTATTGGATTATCCTCGCCGATCCACGTTTCGATCTCCAGTGTTTGTGTCTCCTTAGTTCCGAGCTGCCAGAGTTCGTATCGACCAAAATCATTTTCCATTTGGGCCTCCTGCCGGCGAGTATATGACAAGCGAATGAACTTGAAAATGAATCGGCCGCCCCTCCCTCATGGAAAGGACGGCCTTTTTGTACTCCGCTTGATGTGCAAATTTGTCAGGTCGCTGTAATCGCTACCGAATTCAAAACTCCCAACGAATGAAATGCCTTTGATCGCATCTGGCAGCCAGAGTCGATCAGATGGCAGCATTTCATCGAACGGTAGACGAGTTGATTCATACCATGCTGGGTACATCTCAATAGTTTCAGGAAGAAGTTCGCCGGTAAACGCAGAAGTCCGGAAAACATCAACTGCAAATTGAGGCTCGCCACTCAGTGATGATGCGAAAAAGCCAACCTGCTCTAGATGCCGCATGTCTACGATAAGACCCGTCTCATCTTTCGTTTCAAGAACGGCGCACTCGTGTGCTGATTGACCATGTTCGATCTTCCCACCTGGCGGCATGAGTTTCGCGCCAAATGGCCCGCGTTTTTTGCGACCCAAGACGATCCGATCTGTTATAGGATCGTGGATGATCACAACGGTAGCTCTGTGCATTTCTGCCCCCGTTTCGATGCTTGTGGCATCCTACACAAAGAGCATCACAAAGTCATCTTTGCTATGATTCATGCATGGCCTTCTACACGGGGAAGGGAGATCAGGGGACGACGAAGCTCTTCGACACGCCGCAAGGGCAGCGCGTGACGAAAACGTCACCGATTTTTGAGGCGCTCGGCATGCTCGATGAATTGAACGGTCTCACGGGCTGGTGCAAAGCGGGATGCCCGGAAAATTTTGAAGTGGTCGGCCGCAAAGGGAAAACCGTGCTTCGTGATGTACAGGATCATCTCTTCACGATCCAAGCAGAAATCGCCGGGGCTCCGGGGAAAACGGTACCGCTCACCTCAGTCGAGCGGTTGGGGGAGTTCATCAAGGCCGTTGAGGCATCGCTGCCGCCCGTCACGTCATTCCTCGTACCTGGTGCGACAGAATTTTCTGCGCGATTGGATATCGCGCGTGCGGTGTCGCGCAGAGTTGAGCGGCGACTTGTAGCGCTCCATGAATCGGGGGAGCGAGAGGTCTCCGCATCAAGTCGTGCGTATGCCAATCGTCTCTCGTCGCTTTTCTACGCACTCACACGCTTTGCCAATCACCAAGCCGGCGCGGACGAATCGCCGCCGCAGTATCTTGGTCAATAACGTATGGTCCGCCGCTACATTCCCAAAAGTACGCAGGAGCTTGCCGACTGGTACATGCGCTACGTGTCGCCACTCTCTCTCGTTGCGGGCTTTATTCTCGACACGCTTTTTCTCGCGAAGCGCGTTGATCTCTTTCTCACCAATGCGGTCTTGTTCACGTACCTCGTGGTTGCGGCGATCGCGATTTTGCTCATCAATCTCATTCAAACGGGGCGCATCAAATTGAAATTCGCGATCACGGCTCTACCACTTCTGCCCGTCGTCGTGCAGTTTGCATTCGGTGGTCTCTTTTCAGCATACCTGTCGCTCTATAGTAGGAGTGCCGAAGTGGCTACGGCATGGATCTTTGTGATTGCGGTTGCGGTCTTGGTCTTGGCCAATGAGCGCTTCTCGCATTTCTATGCGCGCTTCTCGGTGCAGATGCCGATTTATTTCACCGTGCTCTTTTCATTCCTCATTTTCTTCCTTCCCGTCGTCTTCCGCGCAATCGGGCCTCTCATGTTCATCGCATCAGGCGCGATCAGTTTGCTTATCATGGTCGGCTTCTGGCACCTGCTCGCCTCGCTCGTCCCGGAGGTAGCGCGTGAAAATCGACGTACAGTCACGATTGCGATTGCTGCGATTTTTGTGGGGTTCAACGTGCTCTATTTTACCAACGCAATTCCGCCTCTGCCGCTTGCGCTCAAGGGTGCGGGCACTGCGCATGCGATTTCGCACGATGCGACGTATACGTACCGTATTTTGGTAGAGGATAGACCGTGGTATGAGCGATACCTGGATTTTTCTCCCACCTTCCACCGTGTACCAGGGGAGCCGGTCTATGTATGGAGCGCGATCTTTGCACCGAGCGGACTCCGTACGCGCGTCTTGCATGAGTGGCAGCGATACGATGGCGAGAGCCGCTCTTGGGTGACGGAAACCGCCGTGTGGTTTGCGATTTCGGGCGGGCGCGATGGGGGATACCGCGGATATTCACAAAAAAGTACTGTTGAACCCGGAAAATGGCGGGTGAATGTGCTGACGCAATACGGACAGCTCATTGGGCGCGTCCACTTCACCGTCGAGGATGTCGAGATAGCGCCTCCTCTGGTAGAAATTACGCCTTAGAGCACGCTCTAAATGTTAGGCACTTGGCCCGATAGAGTCCGTTAGAAAGCCAGGGAGATAAGCAAAAACGACAAAATAACACCATTTTCGTTATTCACCTTTACTTTCTAACGGGGTTGACGCTCACGGCAGGCGCGGGACAATTGTGAAGGACAGGCAAGGTCGATGCTTTCAATCGAAAAAAGGGATTTACCAGTCTAAAACCTTTCGTATGGTTCAAAAATTGGCTTGGGTCTTCGGTATCGTGTTTCTCTTGGTTGGTGTCTTAGGCTTCGTGCCGGGCGTTACCTCAAATGGGATGCTCCTCGGACTCTTTGAGGTCGACGTGATGCACAACATGGTACACATCTTGAGCGGTATTGTCGCGCTCGCGGCAGCCATGGGGGCGGGTATGTACGCACGACTCTACTTCAAGGTCTTCGGCGTCGTCTACGGACTTGTCGCCGTCCTTGGTCTCGTGATGAGTGGCAACGTGCTCGGCATGCACATGAACATGCTCGATCATGTGCTCCACATCGTGATTGCGGCCGCTGCGATCTATATCGGCTTTGTCCTCAAGGATTCTCCGATGCAGATGAGCATGAGCTCGGCTCCGGAGCCGGCACCGTCTTCGATGCCGTCTTCTGGTTCGACAATGTGATTTCTTTTCTTTGGTTTTGAATGCAGCGGCGCCCAAAGGGCGCCGCTGCTGTTTCTCGCGCATCTCCTCTAAGTTTGCTATAAATTCAGATGTTCGAATGGCGACTATGGTGTAACGGTTAACACTGGAGCTTGTGGAGCTCTCGATTCGAGTTCGATTCTCGATAGTCGCCCCGTTGCTACCAATAAACCCTGTCAAGCGCGTGCACTGAAGCCATATTCCGGTGTTTGATATGCTAGATCCTGGGGCGGAGAACAGCAAACACTCCGCCGCA
>QZIY01000025.1 GCA_003599175.1 Candidatus Parcubacteria bacterium | reverse complement strand
TCTATTTGCAAAAGACGGCGTTCCACAAAGTTATTTCGATCTCTGCTACAAATCGTTGCCTGTATACGAGAGATTGAAGCTCTTGTTAATCAAGGGAAAGTCGGGAACCATGTCGGTCGAGGAGAGATGCGAGACGAGTTGCCAGTGGATAAAGGATGGGTCGCGCACTTTTACACGCGTGATTGCCCCGTCTTTAACCTGCACGATGTATGCGATTTCGCCTCTCCATCCTTCCACGAGGCCGACGCAGAGGCTTTTCTCAGCAGGAAGCGTCAGTGATTTTGATGCAATGGCGCCTGCGGGCATTTTGGTAAGTGCCTCCTTGATGAGCGTAATCGAGACGAAGACTTCTTTGATGCGCAGCTGGAAGCGCGCGTTCACATCACCGCCCTCCGTAAGTTGGATCTCGGGGACGATGTCGCCGTAGGCGGCGTATGGATATTCGATGCGCACGTCTTTCCGTATCCCATTGCTGCGTGCTGCAATGCCGACGCCCGCATAGTCACGTACGACAGGTGCAAGGAGCGTGCCCGTGCCTTTGAGGCGCCCGGCGAGCGATGCACTGCCATCGGCCACGTCTACCATTTCCTGGAAATCTTTGTTGAGTGCGACGAGGAACCCTTGCATTTCAGTACGCTGTGATTCGCTGATGTCTTTCGTTACGCCGCCCGGCACATTGATCCCGCGCAAGAAGCGGCTACCGGAAAGCGATTCGCTGAGTCGACGCAGGTTTTCTGCCATGCGGAAGCCGTGCGTTGCCATGAAGGAGAATCCGGTGCCGTTGCCTGCGATGTTGCCGATGTCGAAGACGTGCATCGTGAGGCGTTCGAGCTCGGCAAAAATCAGGCGGAGGGAGCGTGCACGTGCGGGGACTTTTGTATCCGTGAGCGTTTCAAGTGCCTGACAGAATGCGAGCGAATGCGAGAAGGCGCTGTCGCCCGAAATGTGCTCGGAGAGCGACACTTTTTTATCGAGCGGCAGGTTTTCAAACAACTTCTCTGCGCCTTTATGCACCCAGCCGAGCCGCGCTTCAAGCGACAGAATTTCTTCACCGGCGACGCTGAATCGGAAATGTCCCGGCTCGATGATGCCCGCATGTACGGGGCCGACAGGGATTTCGTAAATGCCCTCGCCTTCTATTTTTCTAAATTCGTAGTCGCCTGCGTGGGTTTCGGGAAGCCGCGTGTTCCATGAAAAATCTTTCCGGAGCGGATATGTGGCGTCTGGCCAATTTTCTTCGTGCAGAATGAGCGAACGCGGATCGGGGTGTCCTTCGGGCGTGAGGCCAAACATGGATTTAATTTCCCGCTCGTAGAGTGCGAGCGCCGGAAACTGGTGCGCGAGCGAGGGGAACCGGTCTTCGGCGAGTGTGAGGACGGGCACGATAAAGCCCGCCTCGTCCGCGTCACCTGCCCCCGCAGGTACGCCGAATACGTAGTGAAGGCGGAACACATTGTCGTCGGCGCGCTCGTCGGTAGCGAAGAGGACGATGAAGGGAAGTTCGCGCATCAAGGTATCTATAACACTCGCGATCTCATTCGCATCTGTGGGGACGAGGAGCGCATTACCGGACTCGGTAAACGGGCGATTGGGCAAGTGAGCGGCGAGCATCTTGTGTGCGTTTTTCATACGATGATTTTATTGAAGCAAGTGCGCTGCGTTGGTAATGAGTGCGATGAGCGGCAGCGGCACGTAGATGCTGAGTACGATAAAAAGCGTACCGAGGAACGCGATCGAAACAGTCGTCCAGCCGTTGGCCTCACCCTTCTCGAGATCTTGAGGCGGCTCCGAAAAGAGCATCGAAGTCGCGCTCTTCAAGAATCCCGTCAGAATGAGCGCAAGCGCTACCATGACGAGGAACATGCTGAAGGGAAACGCGTCGATGCCTGCTGAGAGAATGCTGAGCTTCGTGAAGAATATGCCCGAGGGCGGTATGCCCGAGACGGCGAGAAGCGCGGCAAAAAACGCGATGGCGGAGAAGGGAATGAGCGTGAGCGCGCCGCCGATTTTCAGCGTCTTCGTCGAGCTGTATTTGAGGAAGAAGTTGCCCGCACAGAAGAAGAGGATCGGCTTCAGGAGTGCGTGGTAGAGCATGTGGAACAGTGCGGCAACGGTAGCTGCGCCACCTACCGCGAATCCGATTGTCATGAGACCCATGTGCTCGATTGAGGAATACGCGAGCATGCGTTTGTAATTTTTTTGCCCAAATATGATGAGCGCTGCCACGATGAGCGAGACGAGGCCGAATCCGATCAAGAGATATTGGGTGAAAGATGGGTCGACAAGCGAGTCGGTAATGGTGCGGAAGCGAAGGACCGCGATCAATGCCATATTGAGAAGGACGCCGGAGAGCAAGCTCGAGATCGGCGCGGGCGCCTTGCTATGCGCGTCGGGGAGCCAGGTATGCATCGGCACCAGACCAACCTTCGTGCCATAACCGACCAGGCAGAAAATGAATGCGATTTTGATGAGCGCGGGATCGAGCGACACGGAGAGCACGCGCAAGACATCCCATGTGACAAACGTGTGCGGGTCGCCCGCGCTTGCCGCCGCATTGAAAAAGAGCAGTGTTCCGAGAAAGCCGAGGAGGAGTCCGACGGAATTGACGATGAGGTGCTTCCAGCCGGCCTCGATCGCTGAAGGTTTATTGTAAAAGCTGATAAGAAACGCGGTCGCGAGCGTCGTTGCTTCTATCGCGGTCCACATGATAATCGGGCTTGCGGTCGTGGCAGCGACGAACATCGCGAAGAAAAAGAGATGGAAGAGCGTGTAGTACTCACGAATGCGTCTGAATCCGATGATGTCTTTCTCACGTTCCTGCCGCAGATAGCCGACGGAGTGCAAGGCGGCTGCAAATCCGACGAGCGTCGTAAAGATGAGCGCGAACGCGCCGAGCGCATCCACCGAAAAGAGCGGGAGGGCGAACACGACAGAGCCGGTGAGTGTCGTACCCGCTATCGCGAGTGCCACAAGTAACTCGATCGCTCCGGCGGCAACGGCCGCGTATTCGATCGCTCGCTGCTGCGTGCGCCGCGCGAGCGCCGAAAAGAGCGCGGCAGCAATCGGTGTGATGAGAAGGATGGGGATCATAATTATTCTTCTTCAGTAAGGTGAGTCATTTCAAGCGTTGCGGCGTCGATCGCGCCGAATTGCCGGTACATCATGGTAAGGAAACCTGCGGCAATCGCGACCCAGACAGCGATATCGAACGTGATCGCGAATTCGAGGGCGAACGAGTGCTCGATGCCGAGAAGGGCTGCGAGCAAAACGACGGCGTTTTCAAGTGAGAGAACACCGACGATTTCAGCAAGCGCGCCGCGGCGATTCGTCATGAGGAAGAGCGTCCCGAAGATGCATGCGAATAGGATTGAGGCGCTCGACGAGCCGTACTGTGCGAGCGCGGGTGCCACATATGCGTACGTGAATGCAGTGATCGCGGCGAGCGCGAGAAGCGAGAGCGGCACGTTCAGGCGTGAGGCGGCCGATAAATGCCCGTGGTATTTGCGGATCATGTGGAGGAGGAATGCGGGCGCCATGACGACTTTCACGACGAGCGTGAGGAGCGCCGCAAAAAGAAGGCCTGTCGATCCGGTCGAGTATGACAGGAGGACGAGTGCAAGCGTGAGCATGAGCGACTGCGCGAGGTAGAGCATGACGAGCGATGTGTTTTTGCGCACGAGATTCATGAGGAGCATCAGTGCGAAGAGTGATGCCGCGAATATGCTTAGCCACGGAAGGATGAATATCATAGGACAATGAGAATGATCGCTATCGCGCTGAGGACAAATGAGGTAAACAGGAAATCAGGAACACGGAATATGCGGAATTTTGCCATCGTGGATTCGATGAAGGCGATGACCGCGGCGACGGCGAATACCTTTGCGGTAAAAATACCGAATGCGACCGCGAGTGCGCTAGGTGCGATCGAAACAGCAAGTCCCCACGGGAAAAAGACGTTGACCAAGACCGCGATATAGATAAGGAGCTTATTTGCGGCTGCCCATTCCATGAGCGCAAGTTTGGGACCCGAGTATTCCAGTATCATCGCTTCGTGCACCATGGTGAGTTCGAGGTGCGTCGCGGGATTGTCCACCGGGTAGCGCGCGTTTTCCGCGAGGAGCGCGATAAAGAATGCACCTCCCGCGAGAAAGAGCGGCAACAGCCCCGTAAGCGGAATCGTCGCGAGCTGGGACGGCATCGCGGCAAGATTGTGTTCCCCGGCGAGGAAGCTCGCGGCGACGAGCGAGAGGATCAAACCGCCCTCGGCAAGTGCCGCGATCATCATTTCGCGGCTCGCCCCGAAACCGCCGAAACCGCCGCCGGTATCCATTCCCGCAAGTGCGAGGAAGAATGTACCTGCCGCGAGGACGTACACAAAGACCAGAATGTCGCCGGTAGGCGCGAAGCCGAAGTTCGCAATGAGCGGCACGCTGATCGCGAGCGCAAGCGTCGTCCCAAAGATGATATACGGAGCGGCGGAAAAGATCCACGAGTTGTCTTCCGAGACAACCTCGTCTTTTCTTAAGAGCTTCGCGAGATCGCGGTATGGCTGCATGATGCTCGCACCTTGCCGCCCCTGCATGTACGCTTTTATTTTGCGAATGAGTCCCAATACGGCGGGCGATGCGAGCGGGATTGCGAGAGATTGGAATGCGTAAAATAGAATTTCCATATGTTATTGGAGTGCCCAAAAGAGGAGGAGTAAGGTCGTCAGAAAGATGTACAAAAGATAGGTGCTCAAATTGCCTGTTTGAATGCGGCGCGCCTGCCGAGCCGAATGCTCGACCAACGTGATCGCCGGACTGTAGAGATATGCGTGATACATGTCAGTGAGCGAAAGTTCCACCTTCTTTTTCTTCGTGAAATAGCGAGTCTCTACGTCGTGGTACTCGACATCGGTTTGAACGGATGGCTGCAGAAGACCGCGGAACACCATAATAATTGAGCGCGAGAATCCTGTCGCGGTAATTTCCATGCGGGAGGTGAGCGGAGCGCCGCAATCCCATGTTCGCGATACGACGATCTTGCGGCGTCCTGCGATGATCCACACGAGAATGCCGCACAGCGCAACGCCAAAAACAACGGCTATCGCGACGCCCGACATCGAGAGCGAGCTGCCGCCAAGCGATTGCAGAGGGGCGCTCGGTACGGCGATATCAGAAGCGGCGCGGAGACTCTCCGCCACTCGCGTTACGATTGGCGTGATAGCGCTTGCAGCGACGCCAAAAAGAGCGCAAAGCGCTGCCAGGAGTCCCATACCGGCCAAGCTCAAAAACCCGCTCTCGTGCGCATGCGCGTGTTCATGGCGCGGTCGGGCAAGAAATATCGCGCCGAATGCCTTCACGAAACACGCAGCGGCAAGACCGCCGGTAAAGGCAAGCGAAGAAGCACCGACGAGGAAGGTGATTTTGCCGATGATCGGCAGCGTCCCAATACCGGCGAAAAGACTCTGGAACGTCATCCACTCGCTTACGAAACCATTGAATGGCGGGAGTCCCGAAATCGCGACGGCGCCAATGAGAAAGAAAAAAGCAGTGTACGGTAATTTCTTGATGAGGCCCCCGTATTCTTCCATGTTGCGCGTGCCCGTTGTCGCGACGACGGAACCCGCGGAGAGAAAGAGGAGCGCTTTGAAGAGCGCATGGTTGATCGTGTGGTAGAGCGCGGCGATCAACGCAAGGGTGCCGAGAGCGGGCATCGCGGCCGAGAAAAAGGTGATCGATGCGCCCAGCCCGAGGAAAATAATGCCGATGTTTTCGACGCTATGGAAGGCGAGCAAGCGTTTGATGTCGTGCTCGGAAAGCGCGTACAAAACGCCGAGGAGACTCGAAACAGCGCCGAGCACGATGATGATGAGCCCCCAGGAGATCCCGGCTGTCGGGAAAAAATCTACGAAGAAGCGGATGAGCATGAAAATGCCTGTTTTGATCATGACGCCGGACATGAGCGCGGAGACGTGCGATGGCGCTGCCGGGTGCGCTTCGGGCAGCCAAATGTGGAGCGGGATGATGCCCGCCTTTGATGAGAAACCAAGCAGAGCGAGCGCAAGTACGATGTTTTGCACGAGGAGTGGCATTTCGCCTGCGCTCGCGCGGATCGTGTCAAAATCCCACGAGCCCGTCAGCGCGTAGAGGATGAGGAATGCGGCAAATAGAAAGGCAGCACCGAGCTGCGAAATAAGGAGATAGAGCATGCCGGCCGATATATTTTTTGCCTCATGCCTCTCGAAGATGACGAGGAAGTACGATGCGATCGCCATACCTTCCCATGCGAGGAGAAAGAGGAAGCTGTTGTTTGCGATAACAACGAGGATCATGCTCGCGATGAAGAGATTGTAGAAAAAGCCGAAACCCCCGAGCCGGTAGGAGCCAAGGAAATGCTTGCCGTACTGAATGCCGAAGAGTGACGCAGCGATGCCGACGATAGAGATCGCGGCGATGAAAAAAGCGGCGAGCGTATCGATCTGAAACCTCAGAATATCGGGGCCGATGCCAAGGGAAAATGGAAGATGGAATGAGAGTGGACCGCTTGCAAACAGCACCGTGCCGGCCAAAAGGAGGCCGCACAGAGAGGCGAGTGCTGCAAATAAGTGCGAGAGGATCCACGATTCTCGTTCGGCTCCATATGCGCTGTAGATGAGCGAGAGCGCAGCTCCTCCAGTGAAGAAAGCAAAGATGGCGAAGAGGCCGAATTGTGCAATAAAATCAACCATACGAATTACATGCGCGCGGCACGCTTTTGTCCCAATTTTTCAGCGACCGCCAAGATCGCGGTGATGACCGCTTGTGGTGATGGTGGGTCTCCCGTGATTTCGATATCGACGGGAATCACATCCTTCACCCCGCCCGCGATGCCGTACGATCCCTTGAAAATACCGCCGTCTATAGCGCCGTCGCCGACCGCGACCACTATTTTCGGCTCGGGCGTCGCTTCATACGTGCGGCGCAGGGCTTCCGCCATGTTGCGGGCAACGGGGCCGGAGACGAAAAGTGCGTCGGCGTGCCGGGGAGAGGCCACGAATCTGATGCCGAAACGCTCCACATCGTAGTAGCAGTTGCAAAGCGCGGTCTGCTCTAATTCTTCTGTATTTGAAGAACCAGCTGCCACTTCGCGGATCGCGAGCGAGCCCTTGAGCGACGAAAAGACGGTTTCCCGGAGACGCTCGCCGATTGCCTCGAATTCACTGTCGCGCGCGGCAAAGGCGCTTCGGCGCATTACGGTATCGGGCGTTGTAAGTATTTTTTTTAGCAAGCGGTACATACCATCGGTACGGCATTCTCCACAGGCCGCAGGCGGCTCCATGAAGGCATCGGCAGAATGTCGGTGCGTTGGGCGAGACTGTATACCCAGAGTGACGTTCGCGCAATAGGGAGGGTGTGTAAAACAAAAAACGGCAGGCGCATCGCAACACGCCTACCGGTTACTCGTCTAGAACTCAGGCCACCGCGATACGCGCGCGGTTTAGCACGATCCCTATCTTGGACAGAGCCTCCCGAATCATCTCATCCATGGATTGGCTCTCGATCCAAATAATGTCGTTTTGGCCATCGATTTTTTTGATGTAATCATCGATTGCCGTTATTTGTTTCCGGGCAAATTCCTCGATCACTTCCCGACGGAGATTTTTGAGACCGGGAAACGCGAGAATGACGTCATCGATTATTGTCACGGGATCATGTCGCAGCATGACGTAATGTGGCGGATCAATGTGTTGCGCGACAATTCTCGACTGGACGAGCCCGTTTTGAACGATCGTGATTTCGGACTTCTCTTTGTCGCTGCAAAATGGAATGACTCGAATAGTGCAATCGATGCCGAATCCTTCGGCAAATGGGACACGGCCTTTCAGGATTGCCGGCCGGACCTTTTTCTGGACACATTCGTTGAGATCCCCCCAAAGATGGAGATGCTCACTAGTAACGTCCGGTCGATCCTCGCTCATCACCCAGAGGAGCGGGTGTGGTCGATGACGAAAAGTGTCACCGACGAACTCAAACGTGTCCGGAAATTGTCCGATCAATGCGGGTCGAAGTTGGCGCATGAATGCGCGCTTCTTGCCTGTAACGATGCCCGACGATGAGAATGACAAACTCATTCTTCTTCCCCCAAGTAGTGGTAGATGCCAAACAGCCATGACTTTTATACAGAACACGGCTGGCGGAATCTTACTCCCTTTTTATTTTGCATCAATATTTTCCTTCATGGAGGTGTGCATAAATGCAAAGAAAAAGATCGTCGGCGGCGTGCCGCCGACGATCCCTTATGCCCCCCGCCTGCCTCAATGGGGCGTCAGGGAACCAAATTGCATTGCACACGCCAACAGGATTGTCGCAATGATCACGAGACCATCGCACAAAATCTGTTCCCACCTACCGAACATTTGTACCTCCTCTTCCCACAACAAGAGATTTATGCATCTTTTGCGTGCAAAAGTCAAGGATTTTGCGTTCGGCTATAATGCCGCCATGGATTACGATGTTCTCGAAAATTTGGACGAAGAATTGGATTTTTTTGACGAAGGGGATCTCGGTCGTGCGGAAAAATTGCATGTGCCGATCGCGCACTGGAGCCACTCATCGCTCATGTCGTTCCTGCGCAACCCTTTGGCCTGGTACAAGCGCTATGTGGAGAAAGTATACGACATGCCGTCGGGGCCTGCAGCGTGGATCGGCAAAGCGGGTCATAAGGCGCTCGAACACTACTATGGTGGCATTGATAAGCCGGGTGCGATTGATTTGGGGCTGGAGTATTTGCGCAATGCCTCGGATTTTGAAATCAATTTTGGCAAAAGCGGCCGCACGAAGACGGCACGCAAAGAAAAGCGCCAGAAAATGGAGAAAGAATATCTCCAAGCAATCAACTTTTATCTCGAAAAGCCGCCGAAATACAACGTGCTCGGTGTCGAGGTGATCGCGAAGGCACAGGTGAAGGGTTTGCCGCTTCCGCTCAAAGCGGTGTCGGATCTCGTGGTAGAGTCGCGCGGCAATAGGGGCGCCTTGGATGTGGTCGATCACAAATTCGTCGACTTTTTTAGCAAGAGCGGAGGACAAAAGACGCTCTTTGTAATGCAGGCGCTTTTCAACTATTACACGGTGCAGGCCCTCTACGGGAAGCCGGTAAAGCGCTTCATTGTGCACGAGTGTCGCAAAAAGAAAAATGCCGACGGCTCGTCGCAAATACGCAAATATGTGATCGATTTCGAGAAATGCGACGAGGACTTCAAGGTCTTCCATCGCCTCGTCAACGATGCCACGGCCGAGCTCGCGAGCCGTAAGGTATTTCTCCCGAACCCTTCGGATATGTTTGAGGGGGAGAACAGTTTCGATATTTATCGGCTTGGGCTTTGAGGATCAATTCATCAAAGGCGTTGTGTCATCGAACGGGGGTACATACACAGTGCCTTGCGTCTCAAGATGTGTGTGGAGTTTTTGTTCGAGTTCCGGAATATTTTTCGAAGCGATATCCCAGATCGTGTTTAATTCGAGCAAAAAGTAATCATGCGAAATAATATTGCGCAGGCCAATGATCATTTTCCACGGTACGTCGATCTTACCCTTCGTTTCTTCGTCGAGCTTCTTCGCGACTTCGCCGATGACCTGCAGCTGCATGATGACGGCACTTTGTGCCATTGGGTGCTTGGCAAAGACGGCTTCGTCAAGCCCCGAAACGAACTCTGATACTTTCTTGCAGGCAGCGATGATGAGATCTATGTAGGCGTTATTGTCCTTCATAGATGACCTTAAGGTCGCGCTTGATGTATGGCCGCATACGAGCGACAACCCGCGTGTCGGGCACGAGATCGACATTCACTCCGAGGATTTTTTCCAACTCTTCTTCCGCCTCCTGCTTTTCGAGAAAGCTAATCGGCCGGCCAGCATCGGAAAAGAGAAAATCGACGTCGCTTTTCGAATGATAATCGCCACGCGCCCGCGAACCAAAAACACCGACTTTTCGGAAGCCATATTTTTTGAATATCGGCCGTGTTTTTTCGGCAATGGTATTCAAATCATCCATACGCACATCATAGCATATTTCTTCACCTAAACTGACTGCCACAAAATATTTCTGCCGAACCCTTCGGATATGTTTGAGGGGGAGAACAGTTTCGATATTTATCGGCTTGGGACTCTAACGCGCCCGGACTTTGAGTCCCGACGCTTCGGTCGGGATCCCGACCACTTCGTGCGTCGGGACTTGGTAAATTGTCATCATCGAGCCCTCACTTTCAATTTAGTCTCCTTCTTCTTGTTGATCTTGGGCAGGCGAAGGACGAGGACGCCGTGTTTTTCGGACGCTTCTGCCAAGTCGAGGTCTACCTCTTCAGGCAAGAGAATCGTGCGGGAGAATGATCCCCAGTAGAGTTCGCGCTGGAAATAGTTGTCTTCTTCTACTTCGCGCTCATCGGAGCGGGAGCCGGCGATGGTGACCGTCTCGCGGGTGAGCGAAATATCGACGGAATTGGGATGCACGCCTGCGATGAGGGCTTTCACCACGATCGCGTCCGGCGTTTGGTATACATCAACCGCAAGTTCACCCCCGGTATCATCCTGCTTCGCCCATTTTTCGTTGCCGGTCGCAAGATGTGCGTGGCGTTCACCGCCTTCGCCGTGAAAAACAGCAGGCGTGCCACCCGATGAAAAGTCGTCATCAAAATAATTGTCATCATTATTGCCCGTGAGACGTGAAAGAAATGATGATTTGCGTGCCATAGTTACTACTATTTTATCATACTACGGCGCACAGGAATGCGTTTTACGAATTCCATGAACGCCAAAAGGGCAATGAGTCCTGCCCAAACGAAGCTAAACGTGCGGATCATGTGTTCCGGCGCAGTATTCATTATGAGGAAGTTGAAAAGTCCGTGCAAGCCAATGGAGAGGATAACTCCAGCTGTGATGTATTGGATCTTTTTGGCGCGTGTTTTGTAGAAGGCGAGCGCCATCGAGCATCCGATGACGGCGGATGCGAGTACATGCAGGAGTGTCGCACCGACGAAGCGATAATCGCCGGTGATGATCGCCTGCGGGAGTGTCGCGCCGGCAAGCGGTGAGAGGAGGAAGAGCGTATTTTCGGCCGCCGCAAAGCCGAGGGCGACGACGACCATGTAGATGATAGGATCGATCGGCTCGTCGTCGGCGGAGAGGCGCAGCACGGCGAGTGCCGCAAGGCCAAATTTGACCAATTCTTCGATCGCGGACCATGCGAGGAAGACGAGATTGTCGGCCGTGAACGTGAAGTTGAACGTTTGTACGAGCCAATAGTAATTGGCGTGAATCATGCTGGCCGCCCACTGCTCGATGGGGATTACGACCGCGACGGATATCATGCCTGCGAGGAAGGCGAGTGCGATGAGTCGGCGCGGCTCTGGGTGCTTCGAATCTTCGCGCAGCCAAAACCAGAGCCACAGGAGCGTAGGACCGACACCACCTAAGATGGCGCCGAGGACAGCGACAGTATTCATCTTGTACATTATAACTGCATTCCGCGGCCGGTAGGTGCGGCGGAACTCCGTACCGTGAAATTGTTCGCGCCACTATCACCACTACTGTATGTCTTGATTCGCCAACGTGTCACGCGCGATGTTCCGGCGCACCTACCGACCGCTCCATTGCGAGCCTGCCCTGCGAAGCTTTAGCGAAGCAAGGGCCACTTGGCGACCATCAACAGATCACTACCTTTCATTGCCTCGCCGGAGCCTTTGGCGGAGGCGGGTTGCGGCAGCTGCTGCCAGATCGCTTCGGTGACGAACGGCATGAAGGGGTGGAGGAGCTTGAGAAAGACGAGCAGGATCTGATAGAGCGCAGCGACGCGACTTGCTTGAGCCGCTGCGTCTTCACCTTTCAAAATCGGTTTTGATTCCTCGATAATTTCGTCCGCAAAGCGGTGCCAGACATAGTGGTAGATCGTGTCTGCGGCGAGATCGAGACGAAAAGCGTCGATGTGTCCTGATACAGTGGTCGCGATGGCGTGCGCTTCATCCAGGAGCTTCTGATCGGCTTCGTTGATTTTTGCCTCCGCGTTTGGCGCTTGTTCAAGGACAAAGCGCGTAATGTTCCAGACTTTGTTCGCGAAATGTTTGTACCCGCGCACGCGGTCTTCGGAGAGCTTGAGATCATTGCCCATCGATGCGCCGATGATGAGCGAGAGGCGTGTGGCGTCGGCGCCGTATTTTTCGATCATGGTCAGGGGGTCGATGATATTGCCCAAGCTCTTCGACATCTTCCTGCCCTTCGCGTCGCGCACGAGACCGTGGAGATACACATGGCGGAAGGGAACTTCGCCGCGCAAAAAGCCACTCATGAGGACCATGCGTGCGATCCAGAAAAAGAGGATGTCGTAGCCGGTTTCGAGCACCGTCGTGGGGTGATACGTTTTCAAATCATCGCTCTCTTGGGGCCAGCCGAGCGTACTAAATGTCCATAAACCAGATGAAAACCACGTATCCAACACGTCTTCGTCTTGTACCCATCCCTCTCCCGGAGATTCAACCTGCACTTTCGTTTCGTCGCCCTTAAACCACGCGGGAATGCGATGACCAAACCAAATTTGTCGAGAAATATTCCAATCACGAAGATTGTCGATCCAATGAAAATAAATTTTCTCGAATCGCTCAGGCATGATCTTGGTCTCGCTCGAATCCACCGCACGTCGCATCCACTCCTTGAGCGTCATGGTCTCGCCGGTCGGGAATTTCACCGGCTTGTTTACCGCGATAAACCACTGCCGTTTGATTTGCGGCTCGATCGTGCCGCCGCCGCGACTGTTGGCCGCCAAATTATTGGTATAGTCTTCGTCCACTTTGACCAGCAGTCCCTTTTCTTTCAGCTTCTCGACAATCAGCGGTCGCGCTTTTTTGATGTGTTGTCCGGCTAGTTCACCCGCGATCGGGAGAAGAATGCCGCGTTCGTCGATGACCTGCTCGATATCGAGATTGTGACGCTTCGCGATCTCGAAGTCGATGCCGGAGTGCGCCGGTGTGATTGTCATCACGCCGGAGCCGGCCTCCATATCCGCTGCTTCGTCCTTGATCACCGTTGCGGTGATGGGGCCATTGATCCACTCGAGTTCGATCTTCTGCCCGTGCTCGAATGCTTTGTAGCGCTCATCGGCGGGATGCATCACTACGTATTTGTCGCCAAATTTGGTTTCAGGACGCACAGTACCGATTACGAAGGGACCGTATTGGAAATAATAGAACGGCGTCTTCTGCTCGACGCGTTCGATCTCATCATCGGAAACAGTGGTCTGCAATTTCGGGTCCCAATTGACGATACGATCGCCCCGATAGATAAGTCCGGCTTCGTACATGCGGATAAATGCTTCCGATACCGCCGCGTTGCGTTTTTCATCCATCGTGTACGCGTAGCGGCTCCAATCGAGCGATGCGCCCATTTTTTTCACCTGATTGATGATGGTGGCCTTGCTCTCGTCGGTAAATTGTTCGATCAGCTGCATCAGCGCATCGCGGCCGATGTCGTGACGTGTCTTCTTTTCTTTTTTATACAAAATATCTTCGACCTTGGCCTGCGTCGCGATTGCGGCGCTATCAGTACCAGGGATCCACAGCGTGCGCTTGCCGCGCATTCTGTTGTATCGAACCAAAATATCTTCGACCGCGAGCATTGCGGCATGACCCATGTGGAGCGTGCCCGTGACATTGGGTGGGGGGAGGACGATCGAGAAGGTCTCGGCATCCTTATCGGTAATGCCGTCCTCGATGCAGCGGTCCGGATTGGTATAGCCGCTGTCCTCCCATTTTTTCAATATTTCGGGCTCCCGCTCCGCCGGATTGTATGGCTTCAAAAATATTTCCGGGGCATTTCGCGGCTCCATAGAGCCACTGTATCACGCGATTCTTTTTTCAGAAATCAAATAAAAAAAGGGGGCAGGACGATGGTCCTACCCCTGGAAATTCACGTTCAATTTATCGCGTTTCTTCGACCGTCATGACCGGCTCGAGTGGTCGTACCCATTTGCGTCTATGCTTGTCCCACACGAGTTTTTGCTGAAGTGCCCACACTTCCCTCATACCGTTTGAAGAGGAAAGAGCGACATCATCCGCGGTACGGGCGGATCGAGAATCGTCTCCCTCCACGCTTCCCG
>QZIY01000006.1 GCA_003599175.1 Candidatus Parcubacteria bacterium | reverse complement strand
CCACACTTCCGGTCCGTTGGGACTACCGAAGTAGCCCACAACGCTGAATTCATGGATGAAGAAACGGCGTCGCGGATCGCTTGGGGTATCGTAGCCGTCGTCGATGCTGACGGCCCCCGGACACCGGTTACCGAAGGGCGACATGTACTTCTCCGGATCCGCCTTGAACGCGGCAAGCGTTGCCGCTTCGGCAAACGCGAAGGGCGTCCCATCGTACTCGTATAGAAAGCGAGTCGGGTCGCCCGTGACGACCTTGCCTTCGACATCCACTCGCACGCCTTCGGGAGAAAGATGCACGACATCGGCTCCGCGCATCGTGAGTTCGACACCCGCTTCGAGATCGGGGTAGAGGCTCGGCTTCTTTTCGTAACGCGCGGCGGTTTCGGCGCTAACGAAGAGGTGCGTGGTCTTCCGATCCCCCTTTGCGTAACGCACATCGCCGAGAGCGCGCACGCCCTCGGCCGCCTTCACGGGATCGTAGAGATACACGACCGTTGTCGAAATCTCCGTCCAGGGCTCGAAAGCAGCCCATGCCGGGAGCGCCAAGCTCGAAGCGAGCGCTCCCGCTCCTTGCAGGATTCTCCGTCTGCTAAAGACCATTTTCCTTTCCTCCACGAAAATGTGGACGCACATTATACCATAAAAAAATTGAGCATTCTTAAGAAATTTGGCTGAGAAAATGAAGCGTGGTAAAACTTCTTCGGCCAAACAGTTGTCGTACGGGTGCTCCAATCGTGCGGCGACAACCCGGCGGCAGCTGGGGCCTCATCGCATAGACAAGGGGAGAAACTACCTATGCGATCAAAAACGGGAATGCTGCTTTTGGTGGTTGCGATGGGCCTGCCCGGAGCTTCTGCTATGGCAGCCGACGTCCACTCGCAGAACCAGGGGAGCAATCCTCAGGCATCACCTGCAAAATCCGGACAGTCGCAGTCCGGAGGACAGGTGGCAACTGCGAGATGCTCAAGCCGTTGTCCTCAATCAGGCGCGTGTTTGGCTTGGGAGAGGTAGCATCGTTTGAGCATGGGTAACGCTGTTTAACAAGCAGCATACCCAGGGCCGGCGGGCGGAAGGTCTAGCCGCCCGCCGGTTTTTCTTCCGGTTTTTCTTCACTTGCTCTTTATCTGGGCTGTGGTAGCTTGATTTTAGACCCGGTTGGACTAGACCCCTCCGCGGTTTCCCTTGGGACTGACAACCTGATCTCCCCTCAGGTGCGTCAGTCCTTTTTTTGTTGGAAGCCGTGAATACCTTGCGGCAAGCTACGAAGATTAGAGGCTAATCAGATCTGAAGCGGCGGGGGCGCCTCATATTCCAAAAAAGCAGCCCGGTGTCGTTCGCGCAATACCGCACAGATTGCCGCGCGGATGCGACGAGCGACCGACTTTTTTGCACTTTTGACGAGCGACAAAACACCGCACGAACGGTTTTATATTTCCTTAAACCCCGGGGCCGGCGTGATGGCGGCTGTTTGGCTGCAGGTGGATATATCGTCGGGGCCGGTACAGCTGAGCGAGTATACAGTCTGTCCATGGATGGGCCTTGAGTACTCGCTCCCCGAGACGCCGGTCCAGGTGTCGCCGTTGCCGGTCACGGTGCAGCCGAGGCGTCCCGTGTTGGTGGATGACCATCTGATGGTTGTGGTGCTGCCATCGACAACGAGCGGCGGCTCGGCGGAAATGGTGCATGTCGGCGTTGGAGAAATGCATGAATTTGAGGCACACTGCCAATCGCACGCAGTGCAGGTAAAGCTGCAGGAATTGGTATTGAACGTGCATAGAGTCGCCGCATCCTCGCAGTAGCTCGGCTCGGGAGTGCACTGGTATTCCGCATACGACCAATCCACCCAGCCGTTCACCTCGCTTCCCCAGGCGCAGCTGTCGCCCGTGGTGCAGCCATTGAATCGATCGCTGGAACTTTTGGTGACTTGGTATGTAGAGCCGGAAAGCGAAATCCACCCATCCCATCCGTCGCTGCGGCTTGTCATCGAAGAACAATCACCGCTTGCGGTGCCAGCGCAGGCACGAATCCATCCGGTGAGCGCATTGTTTGCGAGCTTGGCGTCGTCGGCCGTCGTGCCACCGCCGCTCGGAAAACTAGAGAGTCCCCCGAATTTGATCCATCCGATATTTTCGCTCCAGCCGTATCCATTGAGGTACCCGCCGGAATCCACGGTCACGCTATACGAGACCGCGTTGCACGTGCCGAGATCGGCGCAATTGAGCGAGACCCAGCCTGTCGTGTCGGTCCAGAGCCAGCCCGAGAGCGGCCTCGCCGACTGCGACGCAACGCCGCCCGGCAAAGCAATCACGGTCGCAGTGAGTGCGACGAAGAGCCCGGCGATCGAGATCGCGATAAATCGGTGCCAGGCCTTCAGGAACTCTGTCATACGTTATTCCACACCTTCAAGCAATTGCTTTCGATCTGATTCTGAAGGAGCAGGTGCGGGTGCCGTTTCGACTTGCGTTTGCGTCTCTGTCTCTGTTTCCGTCCCTGTTTGTTGCGGGCTGTGGAGCTGCTCATAGATACGCTGCCGCTCGTCGTCACTTATCGGCTCGGGTTCGCCTCCCATTTCTTTTTGCAAATTTTCGTACAGCTGCGTTTTTATATCGGTGGTCGGTGGCGGCAATTCGCCTTGTGATGTGATATCGGGAGCCGTTGTCGTCGGCTGAGAGAGAAAGAGGAATACCGCAATGCTAATGAGGATGAGCACGATCGCACTCAATACAACAAGACCGCGCTTGGCACCGCTTTCCATGCGTTAAGTATATCCCGTTTCAAACCCGTTTTTCCCCTTTTCCCCTTTTACCCCTTCTGATATCTATCCCACTCCAATTTTTATTACAAACGACCCCGTTCATCGATAGGCAACGATATAAAAACAAACCGAGAGCGGTAAATAAATTGTTTCCGAAATTGGAAGCGGGATGATGAGAAATATAGTCGCCGAAGCTCCTTATTTCTCTACCGTGCCTAGCGAGGAGCGACGCGAAAGCTTGCTTTCATGTCGTCCGAGTGACGGCACGGAAAGCTTCGCTTATCACATCATCTTCACATCAATATTGACTCCTGAGGGAAGGTCGATATTGGTGAGCGCCTCAATCACCTTCGGTGCCGGATTCAAAATGTCGATCATGCGCTTGTGGATGCGCATCTCAAACTGCTCGCGTGAATCCTTGTCGATGAACGTCGAGCGATTGACCGTGTATTTCTTGATATCGATAGGGAGAGGCACCGGGCCCACGACTTCGGCATTGTGACGAGCAGCCACGTCGATGATCTGCTTCACTGCGCCGTCGAGAACCCCGTGTTCATACGCACGTACGCGAATACGCAAACGGCTTGGGCCGTCTGCCTTTTTTGCCCGCTTGGGGGCCTTTTTTGCTGCTGTATCCGGCATATGCGTATTTGAAGGAACGCGCGAAGTATGCACCATTTGAACCTCGAATGCAAGCTCCGATTTTCCTCGATTTTAAGGGCCAAAAAACAAAACCGCCTGCCTTGGGCAGACGGTTTGTCGAGCTATCTACTGAAGCTTAGCGTACCCAACTAAAGGACGCCGAGCTGCCGCCCTGACCAGTGAAAGTCACCGAGCGATTGATGTCGCCTGCGCCATTGCCCTCTGCGGTGCCATAGCGGGTCCAGGTGTAGCCGCCCGGAGCGGTGTTGACCTTGGTGCGCGTGCAGCCGGAGCCGGATGCGCAGCTACCGTCGATCTGGTGCGTGTAGCCGTGGGGGCCGGTGTAATCGCGGCTCCAGGTGCCTGTCGCGGCGGATGCGAGACCCGGCATTGATGCTGCCATTACGCCCGAGACGCCGATAATCGCTACGAGTGCTCCTGTTTTAAGTTTGTGCATACTTTTCATGTGTTTATCCGAATAAGATGACGGGCCTTTGAGGAAGGTCCCATCTACTCTCTACTACACATGAGAGGTGAATTTATTTCATTTCCGAACATCGCCCCACTCCAAGGGTTACCCTTGGAGTACAAAAATGGTATCGTGCCGATCAGCATCATGGGAGTGTGCACATGAGCATCGAAGATAGATTAGCGTCGCTCGAAGACGAGAAGCAATACGCTGACATGCCGCAGACATTGGCACTCATTCGGAAAATGCGAACGTCACATCAAACCGGCAAAGTCGGTGCTGTCATTGAACAGATGGCGGAGCTTCTTGAGGACTACTCGCGCCGTACGTTTATGCCTGGAGCACGTGAAGCTCTGGAGCGCAGAAGCTCTGAATGCATCGAGATTCTACGCCGCTGGGAAGACGTACCAGACGGGCGTACGATTCAATGACGATCTGATACAAACAGCAAGCACGTTGCCAACTCCAAAACGGCCCCAGGATTCACGCCCGGGGCTTTTTTATTCCCATGCATAAAACCCTTAGTTCTAGTTCCAATACTTAGTTATATAACTAAGTATTGGAACTGAAGATTTCAAGTCTATTCAAGGAAAGCGGATTTGGATTTCAGATACATGCAAATGCGATCAAAGGCAGACGGATTGAAAACGCAAAAGCGAATTCGTCCCCTCTTATGGGTCGTGATAATTCCCGCCGCTTCGAGCATTTCCATATGCTTCATGGCCGCGGGAAGCGTTATTCGAAACGGTTCCGCCAAATACGAGACAGACATCGCGCCCTTTTCTCGCAGTCGACGAATCATCGCGCGTCGAATCGGCAATGCGAGGGCCTCAAAAAACAAGTCAGGATACGGTTTGCGTAAATGCGCGGTTCGCAGCTCTTCGCGGAGCTTTTTCAATTGTTCTTCGTCTCGTCTTTTTTCACGCTCCCGTACTCGCTGTACCCTTGCCTTGTCCCAATACTTAATCATATAACTAAGTATTGGAACTTAAACAAAAAGGTCAATGAGTGATTGTGGATAGAGAATTTCTCACCCTTTACTACATTCTCATGTGCGGGACTTCCATGATGTCGAGGTAGGCATCGGGAATCTGCATGTGCGGGTTGTCCTTGAACATCGCGACCACGTCGTCGACAGATTCGGCTTCGATCACCTGGTAGAAATTGAGATCGTTGGTCTCCGGCTTCGCGCCACTCATCGTCATGCGAGTATTTTTGCCCAAGGGGAGTCCCATATCGACGATCGAATTTTTGTGCTTGCCGATCCACTCGCCCATTTCTTTGCCGAGCTTTTCATCCTGCGCTTTGCGCTCCTGCTCCGGCGTCTCTTCGCGCCACTTTTTCATCACATCCACCGGCACCCGATACATCACGACAAATTTTTTCATCCCGTTAGAAGCAGGACGTGGACTCTACTCCACCTCCCGCTTGGTTAATTCTTGATAAAATCTCCTCTCCATAGTCTTTTTGGAATCCCGCGCCGTGTCCGCGGCTTCTAACGGGATTCATACAGCTCACATCGGCATTACTTCCATTACCTCAATCCATCCGCCCGGCATCATCTTGAAGTGCGGGCTGTCTTGCATCTTCTTCGCTGCCTCCTCATGCGATTCGGCTTCGACGATCGAATACCCGCCAATCTCATTGCGCATGTCAGTGATCTCGCTTGGCGTTACGCGCTTCGTCTTGCCCAAAGGGGCGCCCATATCCACCACACCGCCTTTTGCCTTCATCCAATCCATCCACTCATCCATGGATTTTTTCTGCTCTTCCGGAGTCATCTTCGGCATGTCTGCCATCGCCTTTTTAAAATCACCTTCGCTTGCCATGTAGAGAACAAAAAACTTTTTCATATGAATATAAAAATTACTGCTATTACCGCAGTATAAGGTCCCCACATGAAGAATCCAAAAAGATTGCAATGAGCGCGATATCCACTGTTTTTAAACAAAGCCCCGAAACTCCTCTCGCAGAAATCCCCCGCCTACCGGCAGGCAGGCCTATTCCTCCTTCCCCGAGATTTTCATAGTACTCGTTCGATGAAAAACGATGCTTTTGGCTTTTCGAAACGAACATTAAATTTATCGAAAAAGTTATTCTGCCCCAAGAGCATTGAAACGGGAAGTATATTGAGAAATGCGACAGGACTATCAAAAGGATCTCCATGTCCTTCGATCTCAATTTGCAAACGAGTATGACGGCCAATCGCAGTTCCTGTAATACCGCTTGAATTCTTCTCTTGTGCTGCGTTTAGATCAATGCCGAGCACGCGGGCAATATCCGTATGGATATGGGTTGTCGTGCAACCAGAATCGATCAACGCCTGCACACGAATGCTCCTGCTCCCGTAATAGAGAACTGCCGAAATAAACGGCATGTCACATGAGAACGTGCTTCCATCAATTTGGCATGTGTACTTATATTCGCTCCATACCATGGAGCGTATTGTACACTCCGCACGCAAGAGCTGTTAAACAGTGCCGCTAAAAGGCGTAAGTTTCATCAGGGTCAAGTACCTTTGTGTAGATCGCATACTCACTGCCGACCTGTTCGTACAGATCAACGAGATTATCTGAAGAAGCAATGACTGTTTTCTTATCTTCTTCCAAGGCGACCCACTTGCCGATATGCTCTCGGCCGACAACAATCTTCTTCATACGTAAAATAGTATCACAGGTACTAAATACTGCGTGAAGAAACTCCTCTCACAGAAATTCCCTGCCACCGGCAGGCAGGCCCATTCCTCCTTCCTCAATATTTTCTTATCCATTTTTGGCCATTTTAATAATCACCACATGTAGTCCCGGGATCATCTGCCTCATCTACTTCATATAAATTTTCCAGGGCGTAACCCATATCATCATAAGGCGACCACGCATACCACTGCGCATCACTTATCTGACTGTTTGCTTCCTGGATATAGTTGTTTGCATCATTTAGCGCAGAGCGATAATCATCGCGTACAATTTCACATTGCGCTATCGCGTTTTCATATTGGTCGCTTGACACTCCCGTGTTCATTCCGATAATGAGACCAATCGTGATTCCCACGACCAATACCCCAATCTGATTGCCCATGCTTGCATCATACAAGAAAACCTGCCGAATCGGCGGGTTTTCTTTTTCGCGATTTGGGCGAGGAATTACGGGACGACCTTCGTCACCCTAGTACCACAAAGCGCCGCAAAATGAGCACTCCAAGGGTTACCCTTGGAATTCAATCAAGACTGTTGTTGCAATGCTCGGAGTGCAGAACTGATCAAATTGCTATCTAAATATTTTGTGCCGTTATTTACCCCTGCCTGACTTATCACATGCATCATTATTGAGTCCAATTTTTTTCTCACATTAGGATTAAGACCGCTGAGATTCTGATTTACCTCATCGAGTTCACCATTTTTGTTTTGTCCACTCTGTGCGATTCTTGCTGACCTAACAAGATCTCGTAAAAGATGGGCGGATTCCAATGTTGAAAATACAGATGGAAATCGTGTGAGCAAGAACGAAGCAACAAATAAATATTGGAGCTGAATTCCGTGAGCATCTGCAGATAACATTTCTTTTGCCTGTTTGGATAATGTCACTGCTACACCAAACTGATGTAACACATGCTTTACAATTCTAGGCTCCCTTGCTTCCACCGAGAGGAATTGAGTAATATATGCAATCTGCCTATCTGTAGCCCTTATCCCATGAATCACTAAAGTAGATTCGACTGTTGATTTTAACTCTACGGAAGGCAATTCGTAGTAATACTGAATGATTTTTGTAAGATACTCATCACCGTATCCTTGATGCAGATCGTATTTTTTCTCGATCATTTCGGCGATAATTCGACGATCTATTGCTAAAACAAAAAGTGTGTTCGGAACCATTAAAAAATTTTTGATTCCCTCCAGGAGTTTGACAGCATTCTCCGGTAAACACCGGTCGAGATCGTCAACAAAAATAATTAGCTTTGACGCTTTTTTCTTTTTTAGCGCTTTCTGAATCAGATCATTAAAGTTTCCATGAACTGCTGCTACTTTGTTGGTCCAGCGCTGATGATCTTCAAGTATCTGACCCTCCAAAGTATTAAAGTCCTTTAGGGTATCTTGAAGATTTGCGATTTGCAATGATTTAAGCACACCCGAGGCGATAACTGCTACGTCGATTAATAATTGTTGCCAGTCCTCATTATTGATTCCACATTGCGTTTTAATTTCGTTTAACAACGCAAAAAGAAAATCTTTCTGATCTGAATATTCGTACTTCCAGGCCTCGAAATAGACAACGGCCAATTCACGTGAAAGTTTCGTGTCTGAATCTATATGTTTGCGAATAAAGGTAAGGAATGTAGACTTGCCAGTACCCCAATGTCCGTAGATGCCAAAACTATTTGGCAATTCCATTTTCAACAATATATTTTCAAGAAGACTCTTTGAAAGAACTCCGTGATTGAATTGATCGGCCGCCAGTTCCTCGAGATGTTTTTCGGTCGGAAGCTGCATCAGTGAAATATACAACGCGAGAGAAAACCCGCCACGGGAGCTGGTTTTCTCGGTCGTTAAATTATTCGGTTTTTAAGCCGCTTTTTAAATTAGCGGGTCCTAGGAGTTAATTTGCCTGCCTACGTAATAAGCTCCATATACGAAGAATGCTAAGAAGATAGCCATGCCCCAATGACCTTCAGCTGCGATACCTTGTACACCCTCAATAACTAAATAGAAAATTCCTGTAAGGATGGCGACAATAGCCAAAGATTTTATTTTCTCTTTCATTATGCTCTCATAATACACGAGAAAACCCGCCTTTCGGCGGGTTTTCTCTACGTACTACGAACTACGTTCTACGTACTGGTTTACGCAACAATCTTCGTCACGACTCCAGCGCCCACAGTCTTACCGCCTTCGCGGATGGCGAAGCGCATCTGCTCTTCCATGGCGATCGGAGCGACGAGCTTGACCTTGAAGGTCACGGTGTCGCCCGGCATCACCATTTCTACGCCTTCCTTGAGCGTCACTTCACCAGTGACGTCGGTGGTGCGGACATAGAACTGCGGCTTGTAGCCAGAGAAGAACGGAGTGTGGCGGCCGCCTTCCTCTTTGGTAAGGATGTAGACTTCCGACTCAAATTCCGTATGCGGCTTCACAGAACCTGGCTTGGCCAAGATCTGACCGCGGTGCACATCTTCCTTCTTGGTACCGCGCAAGAGCACACCTGCGTTGTCGCCGGCCTGACCCTGCTGGAGTGATTTGTTGAACATTTCGACACCGGTCACCGTCGTTTTGACAGTGTCCTTGATACCGACGATTTCAACTTCTTCACCGACCTTCACGATACCGCGGTCGATGCGGCCCGTAACGACGGTACCACGACCTTCGATCGAGAAGACGTCTTCGATAGCCATGAGGAACGGCTTGTCGAGATCACGCTGCGGCTCAGGGATGTATTCATCCAAGGCCTTTGCGAGTTCCATGACTTTGTCGCTCCATTCATTGCCCGGTGCTGCGTTCTCAAGCGCCTTGAGGCCTGAGCCGCGGATGACCGGTGCGTTCTTGCCGTCGAAGCCCTGCTTCTCGAGCAATTCGCGCACTTCTTCTTCGACGAGATCCACGAGATCCTTGTCGTCGACCATGTCTACCTTGTTGAGGAAGACGATGATCTTCGGCACACCGACCTGCTTTGCAAGAAGGATGTGCTCGCGTGTCTGCGGCATGACGCCGTCAGTTGCGGCAACGACGAGGATGGCGCCGTCCATCTGAGCGGCACCGGTGATCATGTTCTTGATGTAGTCGGCGTGGCCCGGTGCATCTACGTGTGCGTAGTGACGAGCGGGTGTTTCGTACTCGGAGTGCGAGAGCGAAATGGTGATACCGCGCGCCTTTTCTTCCGGCGCCTTGTCGATATCATCGACGCCCTTCGTCTGGGCCGAGTAGCCGTTGCCGGCCTTTGAGAGGACCGCGAGGATCGCAGCTGTGAGCGTGGTCTTGCCGTGGTCGACGTGGCCGATGGTACCGACGTTGACGTGCGGCTTTGTACGATTAAATTCTTCTGCCATATTTTTATATAGCTGCTAGCTTCTAGGTGCTAGGGACTAGCTAACACCACTAGTAAATAATGTTGCCAACGCGTTGAGTTGCTCCGGGATTCTCCTGTTGCCTTGGCTCGCTTAAGCGGGTCGCTAATCCGCACGAGGGTCAAGACGAGACAAAAGAATACGCACAGAGCGTGCGTGCCGGAATAGTATCAAAATCAGGTGAAGGGTCAATGGCGATGTTACCCCCTGTTACCCCCAAGGAATCCACGCGATATCCCCAGAAATAGAGCGCTCGTTTGACAGTGCCACTGCTTCTGCTACTCTCTTGGTATGAGCACCAGCTCGCAGCAGAATTTGGGCCTCGGCCTTCTTCTCAACCTCCTTAGTCAGGAGGCTGCTTGCTAGTGTTCAAAAATCAACCGAATCACCAAAGCAAACAGCCTCCTCACAAGGGAGGCTGTTTTGTTTTACGGATTCACCTGTTCTGTCAGAGGAGACGCGAATGGAGGGGCAAAACAAAAGTGCGGCGAGAAATTTTGGTTCGTCGCCACGCAGCCGGCGTGAACGCGAAAAAGCACTCAAGGCCAAGCGCGCGAAATGCCGGGCGCTCGCCAAGAAGATCACTCGTCGCAGTTGAACTGAGGGGCTCCTCATGGAGATCCTAGGGGCCGCTTACCAGCGGCCCTTTCTTTTTTCAGGAAAAGAGAATCGCTGTCGATACGCCCAGCGACTTGCGAAGGGAAGCGCATCCCCATACGATGCCTTCATGGACATCGGAGAAGCGCTGCGAGAAGAGCTTGCTAGTATGGCGGATTCGGGAATCTACGCACGCGGCAGGCGGTATGCGCAAAGCGGGAAGGTACGTTCCGTAAAAGAACGTACTGAGGGAGATGAGGTTAGCGTTGAGGCTACGGTGCGTGGCTCGCAAGCATACAAAACCGAAATGAGCTATGATGCGCGGAGCGGCGTCATTACCGCGTATGAGTGCACCTGCCCGTACGATGGCGATTTGTGCAAACACGTGGTCGCGCTCGGGCTTGCATATGCGGATGCAGTCGATGCACGTGGCGCTCCCGATTTTCATACGATAGATGAAATAGCCGATATGCGCGCGAAACTCAAAGCAGCCGGTATTCCGGCCGCGCACATTCCTGAGGCGCTCTTGGCGCAGCTTGCGGCGGCGGTGCGGATGCGGGAAGCACACCCGTCGCCCGCATCAACGTGGCACCATGAACGGGGCGTATGGACGCCGACGGATGCAGCGCCGCCGTCGAATCCGAAGCCCGCAAAGAAACCTAAAGCTCGGAAACCTTTTCGCGATCGGTACGACCTGTGCATTTCCACTCGCTACGACGGCAGTCTCGAAAATATCGGCATCTATGAACGCGAGAGTTCATCATACTATCATGCTTTTGAGTCACCTGAAGATTCGCACAAGCTACTCAAACGCGAACTGCACCTCATTGATCCCGAGCGGGCAGTTTTGGAGATGCTTGCCGATGCGCCCGCCCGGCAGCGGGGAAAAGACGACCGTCTCGACTACCCACGCATCGTGCAGGCGGCTCGAGATGCTGGCATGCGTATCATGTATAAACATCTGTATAAAAAGGAGCCGCTTACTTTTCTACGTCAACCGTCAAAACCGAAAGCGGTACTCGCACTCAAGCACCGTTCGTCATACGTCGGCGCCGTAAATACCAAACACGAGTACCATACCATCGAACTCGCGCTTCCCGGCTTCAAGAACAGCGAAAAAATCGCCGCGCGAGCGGGCGAAAATTCCGTCCTTATCATCGAAGCCGGTGAGGCCGCGATATATCCCATGCCGCAGCTCCTCGGCCGCATTGTCGCCCGAGCGATGCACGAAGTATATGATTATCCCTACACCTCCCGTCGATCAAATGAATCACAGGCTGCAACCGCCGAACTTACCGTCGACGAGTACAAGCGCGCCGATGATATTGCCGCGCTCTGCCGCCAGTATCTTGATGCAACGATCGACCTGCCCCAAGGCCTCACTGTCCAACACCACGAGCCGAAAGCTTTGATCGTCGTCGACTACTCGGAACGAGAGCGCAGGCTCGGCATCCTCCCCTCGGTTGATTACGGCGGCGCGGTACTACCCGTATGCGCCACTATGCAATATTCGGAAAAAGCTGAGGGGCAGATGCGCCGACGACAAGAGAGATCCTTTGGCACAGCGCATGTGGTACGCATCGATTCAGGCACCGTCCATATCGCGCCAGTTGCCGAAAAGCTGGAACGCGAACTCTTTGCGCTCGGACTGAAGCAGGGCGAGCGACTCGGCATTGCACGCATCGGCCGCGCAACGGTGCGCGGCGGGCAAGTCGCAAACTTTATCGAGCGGTACATGCCGGAAATCCGCAAACTCCCCTACGAACTGCGCTTCGTGCGCGATCAAGTGCCAGAAATTACGAGTGCGAGCTTCAGCGCCGAATTCGACATCGATTTCAAGGGCGAAAACGACTGGCTCGCCTTCGATCTTGGGCTCTACTGCGGCAGCGAACGTATAACACTCGCCGATGTTGAAGCGTTTCTCGAAACAGGCGGCGATATTTTGAAAACCTCCGACGGCCGCTCGTTCAAGATTGAAAATCCCGCGGCAATAGAACGCCTCATGCGCCTTCTTGAACATTTTCGCAAAAACGACGACGGCTCCTTCGAAGGCCGAGCCTATCACGCGCCCGCGCTTGCGGCAGATGCCGTCGGCTCATCGCACTACCGCACGCGCCTGTCCAAAAGTATGCAGTCGTTCCTCAAAGAAGCGCGGTCGGGCAAAGCAGTGAAGCGCATACGCATCCCTGCGCCCTTCAAAGATGTATTGCGCGATTACCAAAAAGACGGCGTTGAGTGGATGACGTTTTTGCGCCGGTATCGCTTCGGCGGCATTCTGGCCGACGACATGGGCACCGGCAAAACGCTGCAAACACTTGCGACGCTTTCGGCGCATCGCGCAGATGATACGCCATCGCTCGTGGTAGCACCCAAAACGCTCCTCCATAACTGGGCGCAAGAGGCAGCGCGCTTCGCGCCGCACCTCAAGGTAGGCGTCGTGAGCGGATCTCCGGCGGAGCGCGCCGAAATGCTCGCACAAGCCGGGGAATACGATCTTCTAGTCACCTCCTACCCCCTCCTCCAGAAAGATCTCGCGCGATACGAAGCCGTTCCCTTCAACTATTGCGTTCTCGATGAGGCGCAATATATAAAAAATCCCCGCAGCAAGAGCGCGCATGCGGTGAAAAAGGTGCGGAGCGAGTATCGTCTTGCGCTCACCGGTACGCCGCTTGAAAACAGCGTGGAAGAACTATGGTCGATCTTCGATTTTCTCATGCCCGATTTCCTTGGCCGCCACGCGCGCTTCCAAGAGCGCTACGGTGTTCCCATTATGAAGCGGGGCGATGCGGCGCAGCTCGAAGAGTTGCGCCGACGCGTGAGCAGTTTTATGCTCCGGCGCGCGAAAGAGGACGTGCTTAAAGAGTTGCCCCAGAAAATCGAACAAACGATAGAGTGCACGCTCTCAGACGAACAAAACATCCTCTACCAGGATGTGCTTCGTCGCGTGCGAAGCGATATTTTCGGGCAGGTGAAGAAAAAGGGGTTCGCTGCCGCGCAGATCCATATCCTGGCTGGCCTCACGAAACTCCGGCAAATCTGCAACCATCCCGCGCTCGTCTTGCCAAAAAAGCGCGACGCCTACCCTTCGGCAAAGCTCGAGGTGTGCATGAATCTGGTGAATCAGTTGAGGAGTGAGGGACGAAAAGCGCTCATCTTCAGTCAGTTTACACAGATGCTCGATCTCATTGCCGCCGAGCTGAAACGCCAGGGAATCAACTATTCGTACCTTTCGGGCGCAACCTCGGCAGCACAGCGACCGCGCATTATCGAATCGTTCATCAGCGACCTGCAACAAACTGCCTTCCTTATCAGCACTAAGGCGGGTGGCGTGGGCCTCAACCTCATTGCGGCGGATGCCGTGATCATTTTCGACCCATGGTGGAACCCGCAAGTAGAACGGCAAGCCATCGACCGCGCACACCGCATCGGGCAGACGAAAAGCGTCAATGTGTACCGCCTGCGCGCCAAAGGCACCATCGAGGAAAAGATTGCGGCGCTCCAGGCACGAAAACAGGGGCTCTTTTCCGCACTCGTGGGCGAAAGCGGCAATGCGTTTAAAAAGCTCACATGGGACGACGTGCGCGGTCTTTTGTCGGCCGATTGAAAGATGGCCTGCGCGTCTTTCATTGCGCAACCACCGGAGATTGCTAGTATTGCAACATGGAAACCGTACGGCTCACCGACGATCAACAAAAGCGGCTGCGAAGGATCGGCGCGGTACTTTGCTACGCTCATGGATCGGTCATACACGGTACCTCCCGGCAAGACAGCGATCTCGACATCGCCGTTCTTTTCGAGCGCATGCCGGAGGATCCTGTAGGAATGACGGGGCGCATACTGGGAGCGCTTGAGGGGTACATGCCCGGACACAGTAAAGACATCGCAATATTAAACGAAGCAAGTCCGTTGTTCAGGCAAATTGTCGCTTCCACCGGCATGCTTCTATATGCACGTTCGCCGGAAGACACATTGCAATTCGAGCTGCGGTCAATGCATGAATATGAATATTCGCGACATATCGTACGTCTCGGCCAGGAGATTGTAATGAAACGCGCCGGTCTATGATGGAATTTTCAGAACAAATCGTAAGACAAAAGATCGCGCAATGCGCCCAGGCGCTTGATTTTCTAAGAGCCCATCAAATAACCCGGGTGCCCAAGTCGAGAGCCGGAATTTTCGAGGCGCGGGACAAGTCGGAGACCGAAGCGTGCCTCCCGGCACGATG
>QZIY01000031.1 GCA_003599175.1 Candidatus Parcubacteria bacterium | reverse complement strand
GGGAAGCGTGGAGGGAGACGATTCTCGATCCGCCCGTACCGCGGATGATGTCGCTCTTTCCTCTTCAAACGGTATGAGGGAAGTGTGGGCACTTCAGGTCCCGACCGGCTTGAAATCTATAAGGTTTCCTGATACAGTAGCGCGACTCATATGTTGAAGATCCGAATGCAGCGCTCTGGCCGTATCAATCAGCCGTCTTTCCGTATTGTGGTCACGGAGCACACCTCCTCGCCCAAGGCAGGGAAGTATGTGGAGCGCGTCGGCTTTTACAACCCCTCGAGCAAGGAGCGTACTCTCGTAGAGGACCGTATCAAGTACTGGATGTCGGTAGGCGCCAAGCCGTCTGGTACTGTCCACAACATGCTCGTCTCTGCCGGCCTTTTGAATGCCAAGAAAATCAATGTTTTGCCTAAGAAAACGGTGGCCAAGGTAGAGGAACCGGCCGCACCCGCCGCCGCTGAAAGCTCTGGCGAGGCACAGGAAGCCCCGACAGCGGTTTCTGATGAGGAGCCAAAAGCTGACTTGTCCTCCGAAGCTTCAGCGAAGGAGGAAACCCCAGAAGAAGCAAAATAGGCCTTGACGGCAGCTTCACAAATCTGTACGCTTCAGGTATTGCCAGTAACGAATGACTGATATGGAACAAGACCAGCAATTCCTCGAGTACGTCGTAAAGTCTCTCGTAGACAACCCGCAGGACGTGAAAATCAATCGCACGCTCGATGAAATGGGCGTTCTCCTCACCCTCACTGTAAATAAGGACGACATGGGTAAGGTGATCGGCCGCTCAGGTGCGACCGCCAAAGCGATCCGCACCATCCTTCGCGTCGTCGGTATGAAAAACGATGCGCGCGTCAATCTCAAGATCGAAGAGCCGGAAGGCAGCGAGCGCAGCATGGAGACAGCCGAACGCCCTGTCGCTCGTGACCGCTCTGTTGATGATGTCATCAACGAGCTCAAGTCTGAATAGGTGCTGGGGACTAGCTACTAGCTTCTAGCTTAAAAATTCGGCGCATTTTGCATTAAACCCAGAAGCTAGCCCCTAGAAGCTAGAAGCTGCTTATGATTCACTTTCACATCGTCACTCTATTTCCTGAGAGTATAAGGCCGTACCTCGAAAGCTCGATCCTTGGCCGCGCGATTGAGAAGAAGCTGATCAAAATCAGTTTTTATGACCCAAAAAAGTTTGCGGTAGGGAAGCATAAGCGTGTCGATCAACGCCCCTACGGCGGCGGCCCGGGGATGATCCTCGAGCCGACGGCGGTCCTCCGCGCCACCGACGCAGCCCTCCAAAAAACTAAAAATCCACGAAGTTCAACTTCGTGGATAAAGCCAGTTGTGTTGTTTTTTGCGACGGATGGAGAGGTTTTTTCTGAGGGGATGGCCAAAAAGTTGGCGAAGGTTCGAAAGCCAAAAACCCACAAGTCTGACTTGTGGGTAAAACACATCATTTTGATTTGCGGCAGATATGAAGGGGTGGATGCGCGGGTGCAGAAAATTTTGAAGGCCAAAAAGATTTCGGTCGGACCGTATGTCCTCACAGGAGGTGAGTTGCCTGCAGCGACAGTGATCGACGCAATTGCTCGGTTCGTTCCTGGGGTACTTGGCAAAGCCGAATCGCTCGAAGCATCGCGCGTCTCAAGCCCGGAAGTCTACACGCGCCCTGAAACTCTCACGTGGAAAGGCAAAAACTATAAAGTTCCAAAAGTCCTCCTCACCGGCCATCACGCCAAAATCAACGCGTGGAAAAACAAAAAGCGCCAGGGTCCATAAATTGCGACCGCTGGTGTTTTTTATACCATGACTTATTCTTCATGATGATATTTTGGTTATAATGTATTTACAACTATGAGTAACAACTCTTTTAATCTTGACGTACAGTGGGGGAGTGTATGCTGCCCTGTATGGGTAAGCAAAACACGTTCAGCAGAGTAAGCCATAACTCAGATACTGAGTCAATAGTTGCCTAGGCGAGAGGGGATCGCTAGAACTAGGTGGCTTGGAGGATTCGAGACATGAGATGTTGGTCCGCCCATACTGATAGAAACTCGGGGTGGAACTGATCTCCGGACTCTACCTTTTTTGAAATCTCATCGAGGGAACAAAAGGCGACTTCTTGTACTTCTTTGGGGTCTGGATGAAAAGGCCCATCGTGCACACCTCTGTATATTTCCAGCATCTCTTCGCCTGAAGTGTGGGTTCCCACGTAACGAAGCGCGGTTTCAATCCCTAACTCTTCGCGAAGTTCTCTTGCCGCTGCAGCATCCTTAGATTCATTTTGTTCGATACTTCCAGCAGCCGAGAAATCGAGGCACAGCGGATATGAATCGTCACTGGCCGCCCTTCTCTGAAGCAGTAATTCTCCTTCGTTATTGAATATAAATATAACTGCGTTCCTATTTGCTTCATGCATAACGCTCGTTCGTGTGTTGGTACAGTATACCCTTGCCCAAATCTGTCCAAGGGGAGTCCTTATACAAAAGTCGAGTGGAAAACCAAAAAAAGCCAAAAGTAACATACGTACATTTTATCCGATCGGATAAAATGTACGTATGTTGATGTCGCCGAAAATGAAAAGCCGCCACCTCCTTCCGCGGCTTTTTTTGTTGCGGATGGAGTCGGCGGCTTGGCCTCTACGGTTCGAGTTCGCGTAGTTTCCCGACCTTCATGTGCTGACCGAAAAGATTCTGAGAAACCGTCTCAAATCTTTTGATACCATGGAGGGATGACTTCATATCCCAGTGATATAAGTCGTGCGCAATTTAGAAGAATTAAGCCAATCCTCGAACAAGCGAGGAAACACACAAGGCCGAGAACCCTTGATTTATATGATGTTTTTAACACTCTCCTGTACGTGATGAAGACAGGCTGCCAGTGGCGGGCACTCCCCAAGGACTACCCTGACTACCGTTCCGTCCATCACTACTTCCGCATATGGAGCGAGGTGCCGGACGGACGGGATGAAACGACCCTCGCACGGGTCTTAAAAAAAATTGGCCGAACTGGAGCGTACAAAAAATGACAGAAAGCCCAAGACTTCTTTTTGCATCGTTGACGCCCAGAGCGTGAAGAACACCGAGACCGCGCACACCAAAGGGTACGACGCCGGCAAAAAAGTATCCGGTATTAAGCGACATCTCGCCGTCGATACAGAAGGTATTCCGCACGCTGTACACATCACTGCCGCGAACGTCACTGACCGCGCGGGAGCACTCGCAATGGTCGAAAAACACAAGGAAAACCTTGCTGAAGTGGAGAACATGCTCGTCGATGGCGGGTACACCGGCGAGCCATTCCGAACAGCGGTGAACGATCTCATCGGCGCCACGGTGGAAGTCGCAAAACGAAACGAACTGCACACATTCAAAGTCATACCCAAACGATGGGTGGTGGAGCGCTCGCTGTCGTGGCTGGAGAAATGCAGACGCTTGTGGAAGAACTGCGAACGGCTGGTTGCTTCGAGTCTCGCGATGGTACAGCTCGCGTTTATCAGGATTTTATTGAAAAGATTTTAGACAGTTTCTTATGCCAATTTGTTGATAACATGTATGTCACGTTATGTCAAGGTTGACCCTCCGCAAAAAAGAGCTACAATGGACCAACTTTTGCTCGCAAGCTGATTGAGTTACGCCTGTGACTTCGAGTGAGGACCGGAAATGGGGTGGAAGCCATAGACGGTTTTTATAATCCACAACTCATTATAAAAAGGGGGCGAGGCGTAACTCGACCCAGCACCTTTCGCGAAAGGTGCTGGGTGCAAGAGATTCTAATTCGCTTCGCTCATAAGAATCTCTAAGCATGGCAAAGACAAAAAATCGGCCGCAGAAATTCTTCGGCAAGTTTCGCGAGCCCTTGGTCAAGATGCCCAACCTGGTGGAGAGCCAGTTGGCATCGTTCCGGGAATTCGTTGAAGGAGGGGCTGAGCGCGTCTTCAAGGAATTCTCGCCGATTGCTGATCACGCAGGTAAAAAGTTTGAATTAAAGTTGGTCAAGTTCGCCTTCGGCGAAGTCCGCTGGGATGAGCACTATGCCAAGAAAGGGATGCGCACGTACGAGGCGCCGCTTTCGATGGTCGTGAAGCTCAAGAACAAAACGACGGGCGAAGAAAAAGAGCAGGAAATTTTCCTCGCTGATTTCCCGTGGATGACTCCGCACGGCACCTTCATCATCAATGGTGTCGAGCGCATCGTCGTGCCGCAGCTTGCACGAAGCTACGGTGTCTTTTTCGAAGCGGTTCCGATGAAAGGTCGCACCTTTTTCGCTGCCAAGGTCATTCCGGCTCGTGGTGTCTGGATCGAAATCGAATCTGATCCGGATGGTGCCATCTATGTGAAGGTAGACCGCAAGCGCCGCTTCCCGGTGACTGCGCTCCTTCGCGTCCTCGGCCTCAAGACCGACAAGGAAATTCAGGGCTACTTCTCCGACACAGACGGATCCCCCAAAGGGGGAGTGAAATTCGGTGTCGAGTCGGAGGCAATCGCCAACACCTTGAAAGTCGATACCGCCAAGACGCCGGAAGAAGCGTACGTCGAAATCTACCGCCGCCTTCGCGACGGCGATATCGCGACGCCCGACAATGCGCGCGATCACGTCGACTCGATCCTCTCGGGAGAACGCTACGATCTCTCCAAAGTCGGCCGCTTCCACTTCAATCGCCGCTTTGGTCTTCCGACCAAGGAAGCCGATCTCGCGGGCTCCACGCTCACGCTCGATGACGTTGCACGCATCGTCGCACACATCGCAGCGCAAAATGCTGATCCAAAAGCAGAGGGTGACGACATCGATCACCTCGGCTTCCGCCGCGTGCGTTTCGTCGGCGAGCTTCTCGAGCAGCGCATGCGCGTGGGTCTTTCCCGCATGAAGCGCAACATCCAGGACCGCATGGCGATGGTAGATGCCGATCTTTCCACGCCGGTTTCGCTCATCAACCCGCGTCCGTTCCAGGCTGCGATCCGTGAATTCTTCACGACCGATCAGCTCTCGCAGCTCATGCAGCAGTACAACACGCTCGACGAGATCGAACACCTCCGCACGCTCTCCACGCTCGGTCGCGGCGGTCTCACCTCCGAGCGCGCAGGTCTCGAAGTTCGCGACGTACACTCATCGCACTACGGCCGCGTCTGTCCGATTCACACACCGGAAGGTAAGAACATCGGTCTCGTTCTCCACATGTCGCTCTACGCTCGCCCAAATGAATTCGGCATCATCGAGACCCCGTACGCAGTCGTCGAAAAGGGCAGTGTGACGAAAGAAATAAAATACTTGAATGCGCTCGAAGAAGAGCAATACGCGATCGCGCACGCTGCAACGCCGCGCGAAGAAAACGGTAAGATCTCCGTCGAGATGGTGGAAGTTCGCAAAGGCGGCAAGCCGACGCTCGTTTCCCGCAGCGAAGTGGATTTCATGGAAGTCGCAACCAATCAGCCGTTCTCTGTTGCAACCTCTTTGATTCCGTTCGTCGAAAACGACGACGCCAACCGCGCACTCATGGGTTCCAACATGCAGAAGCAGGCAGTACCGCTTGTCGTGCCTGAGGCACCGGTCGTCTCGACGGGTGTCGAAGCACCTGCCGCACGTGACTCTGGCCGACTCGTCCTCGCAGAAGAAGCGGGTGAAGTGACGTATGCCGATGCGCGTGTCATCAAAGTAAAAAATACTGATGGCAAAACAAAGAGCTATGAACTCATCAACTTCCTCCGCACCAACGGCTTCACGACGCTTCACCAGCGCCCGGCTGTTTCTGTCGGTGACAGCGTGAAGAAGGGAACGGTCTTGGCAGATATGTCGACATCGGTCGGCGGCCAGCTCGCAATCGGTCAAAACATCCGCGTCGCATTCTTGCCGTGGTTCGGCGCCAACTACGAAGACGCCATCGTCATTTCAGAAAAATTGGCGAAGGAAGCGAAATTCACTTCGATCCACATGGAGGAATTCGTCTGCGTCGTCCGCGACACCAAGCTTGGGCCAGAAGTAACTACGCACGACATTTCCAACGTCTCAGAATTCAAACTCCGCAATCTCGATGAGGAGGGCATCGTTCGCATTGGCGCGGAAGTTAGGCCCGGCGACATCTTGGTGGGTAAAGTAACGCCGAAGGGCGAAACGCAGCTCACACCAGAAGAGCGCCTCTTGCACGCAATCTTTGGCGAGAAGGCAAAGGATGTAAAAGACACCTCACTCCGCATGGAAGGCGGCAAGCGCGGTCGCGTCATTGGCGTGAAAGTATTCTCGCGCGAAAAAGGCGATCAGCTCGAGTCAGGTGTGATCAAGCGCGTGCACGTCGAAGTCGCACAGCTCCGCACCGTATCAGTCGGTGACAAGCTCGCCGGTCGTCACGGTAACAAGGGTGTTATTTCCCGCGTGTTGCCTGAAGAAGACATGCCGTTTGATGAAAACGGTCAGCCCGTCGACCTCATCCTCACCCCCTTGGGCGTGCCGAGCCGTATGAACCTCGGTCAGATTCTTGAATTGCACCTCGGTCTTGCTGCTGATGAACTCGGCTACCAGGCAGTCGTGCCGTCATTCTCTGGCGCGACAGAAGAAGAAATCAAATCGGATCTCAAAGAGGCGGGCTTCCGCGAAGACGGCAAGCGCACGCTCTTTGATGGCCGCACTGGAGAGCCGTTCGCACAGCCGGTTTCCGTCGGCGTCATGTACATGTTGAAGCTCCATCACATGGTGGAAGACAAGATCCACATGCGCTCGATTGGTCCATACTCACTCACCACGCAGCAGCCGCTTGGCGGAAAAGCGCAAAACGGCGGTCAGCGTGTCGGAGAAATGGAAGTGTGGGCGTTCCTCGGCTACGGCGCTGCCTACTCACTCCGAGAAATTCTCACCATCAAATCAGACGACATCCTCGGCCGTTCCGCCGCATTCGACGCAATCGTTTCCGGCAAGCGTATTGAAGAAACAAATACTCCAGCAACATTCAATGTTCTCGTACGACATCTTCGCGGTTTGGGAATTGATATCGAGTTTATGGAGAATAATCAGGTCGAATAATTAACAAAATAACCAAATCACAAGAAACAATGACCAAACAAATTACAAGTTCCAAATTCGAATTTTGAATTTCGAGTTTGTTTGTTTCTTGTTTCTTGTATCTTGGAAATTAAATTCAAAGCTATATGCAAAACAAAAGAAAAGACGTAATTCCGCAGGATTTCGAAGCAGTCGCCATGCGATTGGCATCTCCCGAGCGCATGCTCGATTGGTCCTACGGTGAAATCACGAAACCGGAAACGATCAACTACCGCACACAGCGCCCGGAAAAGAACGGCTTGTTCGACGAGCGCGTATTCGGTCCTGAAAAGGATTACGAATGCTACTGCGGCAAGTACCGCGGCATCCGCTTCCGCGGCATCGTCTGTGAGAAGTGTGGCGTCGAAATCACGCGCGCCATCGTGCGTCGAGAGCGCATGGGTCACATCGACCTCGCGACTCCGGTTGCACACATCTGGTTCCTCCGCGGCATCCCGTCGCGTATCGCTTTGATGCTCGGCCTCTCCGCGGCAGAGGTGGAAAAGGTTGTCTACTTTGCCGGGTACATCGTGACCTCGGTCGAAGAAACCGAACGCGCACGTCTCCTCAAGGAGCTCGAGCAGGAATTGAATGCGAAGTCGAAGGCCGCTGCGAATGCAGATGAAAAGACCCGCATCAAGGATCTCGCCCAGAAAGCGAAAAAGGAAATCGAATCGATCAAAGAAGGCGTCGTCCTCGACGAAGCTGCGTACCACACGTATGCAGTGAAGTACGGTGCGATGTTCCGCGCCGCGATCGGTGCTGAAGCGCTCTTCAATATCTTGCGCAAAATCGATCTCAAGCAGCTCGTCGCCCGTCTCAAGGAAGAGCATGAAAACTCTGGTGCCGCTGATCGCGAGAAACTCCGCAAGCGCCTCGCGCTCGCAGAATCGCTCCAGCGATCCGATGTGCGTCCGGAATGGATGTTCATTACACGCCTCCCGGTCGTCCCGCCGGCCTTGCGCCCGATGGTCGCCCTCGAAGGCGGTCGTCATGCATCCTCGGATCTCAACGATCTCTACCGCCGCGTCATCAACCGCAACAACCGCTTGAAGCGCTTGCAGCAGATCAATGCGCCGGAAGTCATCTTGCGCAACGAAAAGCGCATCTTGCAGGAAGCCGTCGATGCACTCCTCGACAACAGCATGCGCCGCGGCGCAGGTGTATCAGGCATCCTCGGTGGTCGCCGCCGCGCGCTCAAATCACTCGCTGATTACTTGAAGGGTAAGCACGGCTATCTCCGTCAAAACCTTCTCGGTAAGCGCGTCGACTATTCCGGTCGCTCCGTCATCGTCGTCGGTCCGGACCTTGCACTCGACGAATGCGGTTTGCCAAAGCACATGGTCTTGGAGCTTTTCCGCCCATTCGTGATCCAGGGACTCCTTGCGCGCGAACTTGCATACAACATCCGCGGTGCAGGCCGCCTCATCGAAGATGAATCGCCGGAAGTCTGGCCGATTCTTGAAGAGGCGATAGAGGGTAAGTACGTACTCCTCAACCGCGCACCGACCTTGCACCGCCAGTCGATCCAGGCATTCCGCCCGGTCTTGGTGGAAGGCAACGCAATTCAGGTGCACCCCTTGGTCTGTCCTGCATACAACGCAGACTTCGACGGCGACGCGATGGCAGTCCACGTGCCGCTTTCTGAAGCTGCGCAGATGGAAGCTGCGAAGATCATGTCGGCCAACAAGAACATCTTGAAGCCGGGCTCGGGCGACGTCGTCGTCGCATCGAAGCTCCTCGACATCGTCCTCGGCTGCTACTGGATGACGAAATCAGTCGAAGGCCTCCCGGGCGAGGGGACAGCGTTCCCGTCGACCAACGCCGCGATCACCGCATACGACTTCGGCGCGATCGATCTGCGCGCGAAGATCAAAGTACTTCCGAGCGAAAACAAGAAGTACGCGCAGTTTGAAGGCAAGGTCTTCGAGACGACCATCGGCCGCCTCCTCTTCAACTCCGTGCTTCCCAACGACTTCCCGTACATGAACGAGGAAATCACTAACAAGCGCATGCAGCAATTGGTGCACAACCTCGTCTCGCACTACTCGCTCGACGGTATTCCGAAGATTCTCGACTCGATCAAGCGCTTCGGCTTCCGCTACGCGACGCACGCAGGTATCACCTGGTCCATCTCCGATGTGCCGGTACCAGCGATCAAGAAGCAGCTCGTCTCCGAAGGTCAGGCCGCTGTCGCTCGCGAACAGGAGAACTACCAGGAAGGTCTTCTCACTGAAGAGGAGCGCAAGCGCATGACGATCGAGACCTGGGCGAAAACCTCCGGCGATTTGCGTAAGCACGTCGTCGAGGCGCTCGACAAGAATGGTCCGGTCCACGACATGATCACCTCTGGTGCGCGCGGCTCCATCGTGCAGCTCCACCAGATGGCGGGTATGAAGGGCCTCATCACCAATCCGCGCGGTGAAATCATCGAATTCCCCGTCCGATCATCGCTCAAGGAAGGTCTCACTCCGATCGAGTACTTCATCTCGACACACGGTGCTCGTAAAGGTCTCGCCGACACCGCGCTCAACACGGCGCGCGCCGGTTACCTCACACGCCGTCTCTTCGATGTCGCGCACGACGTTGTCGTCCTCGACGAAGATTGCGGTACCAAGGAAGGTGTCGTCATCAATCGTCCGGGCAAAGAAAACATCGGCGGCTCATTCGCTGATCGCGTCGCAGGCCGCGTCTTGGCCGAAGAGGCAGGCAGCTTCAAGCGAAATAGTCTCCTCAATCGCGATGATGCTAGAAAGATCGAAGACGATGCGTCGATCGCACAGGTTACCGTCCGCTCTCCGATTACATGCAAAGTCGCACGCGGCGTCTGTCAGAAGTGCTACGGCGTCGATCTCACCACGGGTGAAATCGTCGACCTTGGCGAGGCAGTTGGCGTGGTGGCCGCGCAAGCAATCGGTGAACCGGGTACCCAGCTCACGATGCGTACCTTCCACACGGGAGGTGTCGCGACAGCGGGCGGCGACATCACGATGGGTCTTCCACGTGTCGAAGAAGTCTTCGAATGCCGCATGCCGAAAGTTCCGGCCGTGCTCGCGCGCGTCACCGGTGTCATCACCGACATCGTTCGCGAAGGCGATGATCACATCATCCACATCCTGCCCGAAACCGCTTCCACGAAGACGGCAAAGGCAGCGAAGCGTGATGCTGAATATCCGATCTCGAGTGTTCGCCAGATTGTCGTGAAGAAGGGTCAAGCTGTTGAAAAGGGCGACTTCCTCACGGACGGATCGGCCGATCTCGACGAGCTCTACCTCCTCGCTGGCAAAGAGCGCACGCAGGAATACATTATTTCCGAAATTACACGCATCTACGAATTGCAGGGTGTCTCGACGGCGCGCAAACACCTCGAAATCATCGTGAAGCAGATGTTTAGCCGCATCTCGATCACGACTGCAGGTGACACCGGCGTGTCCGCAGGCGATATCGTGGCCGACTTCAAATTCGAACAGCTCAACAAAGAGCAGAAGGAGCAGGGCGGCGAAGGTGCGAAGGGCAAGCAGCTCCTCCTCGGTATCACCGAAGTGTCGCTGACTCGCGCGTCGTTCCTCTCGGCGATCTCCTTCCAAAACACACCACGCAAATTGGCAGAAGCAGCCGTGGGTGGCGCCGTGGACCGACTCGTTGGTCTCAAGGAAAATGTCATCATAGGTCGCCTCATTCCGGCAGGAACTGGCTTCCGTGGATCCAAGAAGCACGAGCTCATCGCTGAGATGGAAGCCGAAGTCGCCGCTCGCGAAGCAGCAATTCCTGCTCCCGAACGCGAAGTAGAACGCGCCTAAACCGCAGAATTTTACCAAGGACAAGACCCGGCAATCCCGGGTTTTGTCTTTTGGTTGACGGGTTTCGCTTTTCCTCCTGTACAGGAGCATAATGGGGCTATCCCATGAGAAAGATTTTGTCTTCTCACGGGACAGGTGGCCTCTATGTCCGACACTGTTCAACAAATAAAAGATAGGTTGTCCATCCAGGACGTTGTTTCTCAATACGTGAAGCTCGATCGCGCGGGCTCGACCTTGCGTGCGCGGTGTCCATTTCATGCGGAGAAGACGCCCTCATTTTTCGTTTCTCCCGATCGCGGTACGTATCACTGCTTTGGCTGCAATCAGGGCGGGGATATTTTTACATTCGTCCAACAAATCGAAGGACTCGATTTTAAAGGTGCCCTTAAGGTATTGGCGGAAAAGGCGGGCGTGCCTTTGGTCTATGAACGGCAAGAGCACAAAGACGAGCGCGATCGGTTGTTTGAAATGATGGAAGCCGCCACGATTTTTTACATATCGAAGCTTTCCGATGATGCAAAAAAGTATCTCAAAAATCGGGGAGTGAACGATGCCACGATCAATGAGTTTCGTGTGGGCTATGCGGGGAGCGAGTGGAGTGAGCTTTCTGACTTTTTGAAACGCAAAAAGTATACCGACAAAGAGATCGTGGATGCGGGCTTGGCGAAGAAAAACGAGCGGGGGAATCTCACCGACAAATTCCGCAATCGCATCATGTTCCCCATCGCCGATTCTGCTGGGCGCATAGTCGCCTTTTCGGGCAGAATATTTGGTGAGAATGCGTCGCCGGAAGCGCCGAAGTATCTCAACTCCCCCGAGACGATCCTTTTCCATAAATCCCGCATTCTCTATGGATTCGATCGCGCCAAGGTCGCGATGCGAAAGGTGAGTTGTGCCGTACTCGTGGAGGGGCAGATGGACCTCCTTATGAGCCACCAGGCGGGGTGGGCCAATGCGGTCGCGGTATCCGGTACCGCATTTACGGAAGACCATGCCAAATTGATCCGCCGTATGACGGATAATCTCGTGCTCGCCTTGGATGCGGACGCGGCGGGCATAAAGGCGGCAGGCCGTGCCGCACGTGCAGCGCTCGCGAGCGGTCTCAATGTGAAGGTCGCGCAATTGCCCGATGGCTTGGACCCGGCCGATCTCATACTCAAAGATCCCGAAGAGTGGCGCACAGCGATTCGCGAGGCAAAAGACATCATTACATTCCTCCTCGACGTCTTGGAGAAACACGCTTCGATGCCCGATCGTTTCCGCCGCAGCGTAGAGACCGTCGTGCTCCCATTCCTCTCCGATGTGCAAAGCCCTATCGCACGTGCGCAGTACGTCCGCGGAATCGCGCGACGACTTGAGGTGCCGGAGCATGCGATTGAAGAAGCACTTCACAAGGTACCGACGAGCCCTGCGACTCCCGTGCAACTAAAGCCGGAAGGAACATTGGCAAAAACGAGCGATCGTGCCAATCCCTCCTCCGCACAAGGCTTCGGAAGGGCACAGCATGCCTTCGGCATTCTTCTCTGGCAGGAGGCGCTCCCCAAAGGACAATTTGATACTGCCGAATATCGCGCAGCCCTTTCGGAGGCGATAGGGGAAGAAGGAATGGCCAAGCTCGAGAGCATTTCGCAGGAAGAGCGGGAGATCATGCGATTCACCGTGGAGCGGCTCCTCGGGAACAATCAGAACGTGGCTCGAGACGCCAAGGAGCTTCTCCGGGGTCTACATGAGGAACGACTCCGCAAGGAACTTGCGGAGGCCACCTTGGGGCTTGCAGAGGCTGAGAGGGGCAAAAATGAGGAGGAACTGGCCGATTTGAACAAGAAGGTGAAGTTATTAACAGGCAAAATTGCACAATTGAACAAGAGGGTGTAGAATTGCCTCACGCTAACTTCACGTGAGTATGAAATAAAAGGTTGGTGAAGTGCGTCATATAGATAGCGAACCCTCCTGCACAGGTGGGTGCGCCATTTTGCGTAAAACACCACCCTAAAATCTCATGGCAACAAAGAAAACCAAAAAAACGAATAAGGCGGCCAAAAAGACCAAGGCGAAGTCGGCCCGCAAGTCATTGCGCGCTGCTTCAAAATCTGTGACTGCACGCGCGAGCCGCGCCGCGATCGCCAAGGGCACCAAGGTCAAAGTCGCGGCGCCGATGAAGAAAGGTGCGACGAAGCCACTCCCTGGATTGAAAATTTCCGGAGGTGAAGCGGGTCGTGGTAAATATCAAAACAAAGTTGAGGGATTGATCCAGCTCGGTCGCGAGCGCGGCTACGTCACCTACGACGAAATTCTCCGCGAATTCCCGACGATCGAAGAAAACGTCGTCTTGCTCGAAGAGATGTATGAGCGCTTCAATGCAGCTGGTATCGATGTCTTGGAAGGCGGCGGCATGCTCGAAGATTCCTCTGCTGATCTTGTGCTCGAGCGCAAGAAGCTCCAGAATCGCCGCTCGGATGCGGGATTCGACTCGGTGCAGATGTACCTGCGCGAAATCGGTCAGTACCCGCTCCTCAATGGTGAGCAAGAAAAGACACTCGCGAAGCGCATCGTGGAAGGCGATGAGGAAGCGCGCGCGATTCTCGCCCGCAGTAACCTTCGCCTCGTCGTCTCGATTGCAAAGAAATACGTCAACCGCAGCCCCGATCTCACCCTCCTCGACCTCATCCAGGAGGGCAACCTCGGTCTCTTTAAGGCCGTCGACAAATTCGATTACACCAAGGGCTACAAATTCTCGACCTACGCCACCTGGTGGATTCGCCAGGCCATCACTCGTGCCCTCGCCGATCAGAGCCGCACCATCCGCATCCCTGTCCACATGGTGGAAACGATCGCAAAGTACAAGCAAAAGGTGCGCGAACTCTCGCAGCACCTCGGCCGCGACCCTCTGCCGGAAGAAATCGCCGCAGAAATGGGACTCGATGTGGATAAGATCTACACGATTCAGAAAATCAATCAGGACACCGTCTCACTCGAAAGCCCAGTGGGCGAAGACGACGATGAGCGCTCAACGCTCGGCAGCTTTATTGCCGACGACACGATTGCAGCTCCTGATATGGAGGCCTCTCGCCGTATCTTGGGCGAGCAGATGATGGAAATCTTGGACGAGCTTTCTCCGAAAGAGCGAAAGATTCTCGAAATGCGCAACGGTCTCACCGAAGATGGTGTGTGCTACACCCTCGAAGAAGTAGGGCGCGAATTCGGCGTCACGCGCGAACGAATCAGACAGATTGAGGCGAAAGCTCTAGAGCGAATTAGATTCCACGAGAGGGCAAAGCAATTGAAAAGCTATTAGTCATCCGCCAAACTTGCCCCGTTAGAGGCGAAGCTCTCTAATGGGGTCGAAGCCAAAGCCCTTGAGCGCATTCGCTTCCACGAACGCGCCAAGCAGCTCAAGAGTTACTGATCTTCGTCTATCTCACGGAAAAGAACGGGTGATCTTTACTTGACGACGTCCTGATTAAGGTACCAAGCACGGATCTTCGATACGAAGCGGTGGAGAATGAAAGTCAAGTGAAAAAACCCAAAGATGAAAGGGTCACCTTTTTCTTTAGTCGACGGTTTTGATTAGCTCTGTTTTGAGGCGTTTTTCGGCCTGTTCAAGGAGTTCGTCGTGCGAAAATTCGGGGAACATTTTTACGGTCTTTTCGTACGTATCGGCAATGTGTTCGGCCTCGTGCTTGCCCTCAAATTGATCGTGCAAACTATTCAAATTTTTCTCATGCGCCGCATCCATGCTTTCGAGCCCCGTATATCTCAGTGTATCGCAATAAAAAAGGGCCGGAGCACGAAGCTCCGGCCAGGGTTGGTCTTGTCTACTTGTTGAGCGGGTGATCACGCCACCACTCTCGCAATGACGAGATCGGTGTATTGATAAAAAATTCCCAATCGACGCGTTCACGGGTATCACGCCAACGTACCTCGGGTTCGAGAATAAGCGGTGTGATCGCAGGAGTTTCGGCAGCTTCCCCGGGTTGCCGCCCAGTTTGGATAGGTTTCTTTTTGTGCTCTTTTCCTGGCCGGTTTCCTCTCTGGCGTCGTGAAGGCGGCATCAATTTGCTCCAAATAGCGAGACGCGTAGTGTCCCACGGCCACTCTACCATGCGTTTTGTATCTGGCCAGACGCGCATCGAGCCGCATTGCTGCGGCTCGATTCAAAGATCATGGCGGTCTCATTCCAATACGAAGTACTGCTCCTACGGGCTTCCATGCATAAGACACAGGATGCTGTCTAACAGAGAGTTCGAATTACGCTTTTGAAACGCAATTTATGAAATTGAGGGTCCACCGGACCTGTTCTGAAAATAACACAGCACTCCGCATCAATTATTTCTCTGCGATGGGGAAAACGGTCTGACGTATACCGGGATCTTGGAATTACTTTGATCGGGCGGAGCGAGCGGGATCACAATCTGGTATTTGGCGAGCTCATCTTCCGCGGCTTTTTTTATCTGCCTCAAGCTTCTTGATGTAGCGCTCGTTCTTGATGAAGCCCGGGATCATCGCGATGATCGTGCCAAGCGCGCCGAGCGTGAGCGCGCCGGTGACGAGAAGCGCGAGGGGAAGCGAGAGCGTCCAGCCGACGAAGGCGACCGTCGCATCTGCGGTGTTTTGCAGAGCGAAGCTCACAAGTGAAGCGCCAATAACAATGCCTAGAATATAAGAGCCCATCAAATAACCCCGCCCTGTCTGCGGAGCCGGAATTTTCGGTCACGGAACTTCGTCTCGACCTCATCGTGCCGGGAGGCACGCTTCGGTC
>QZIY01000007.1 GCA_003599175.1 Candidatus Parcubacteria bacterium | reverse complement strand
CTCTGCGCCGCACCCTGCTTGGTTACTCGTATATAAAATCGACCGATCCATACTCCTTTGAGACATTACGCCGTGTCCGCGGCTTCTAACGGGATTCATGACGGCATTGTACCAATTTTGATGCTCGGGTATACTTTTGCCATGAATCCCGTTAGAAATCGCGGACTTGTGTTCAGATCCGGTTTCGGGATCGTTTATATTATGAAATCTAGCCTAATAGGAGGCGGAAGCTCTGTATCCGCGTCCTATTTCTAACGGGATGAAAAAAGGAATCTGGATCTTCTGGGGGATTATCATCGTTCTCATCGTGGTCGGAGTCGCATCATCGTTCTTGGTATCGGCGCGTCCCAACAAGCTCGATTCCTTCGCGCAGTGCATCAAGGAAAGTGGCACGATCTTCTACGGCGCCTTCTGGTGCCCGCATTGCCAGGCGACCAAGGCCATGTTCGGCTCTGCCGCCAAGCACCTCCCATATGTCGAATGTTCGACAGCTGATGGTTCTGGTCAGCTTCCAGTCTGTGAGGAAAAAGGTGTCACAAGCTACCCGACGTGGGTTTTCCCCGATGGCAGCATTCTCACCGGTGAGCGCACCCTGCAGGAACTCTCGGAAAAAACGGGATGCCAATTGCCGGCGTAGCGTAGCTGGTAGCTTTTAGCTTGGAGCTTGTAGAAGACAAATATGGCCTTGGAACAAATCAATTTTCTTCTCGCAATCGCTGTGATGATTTTGCAGATTCTCACCGTTGCCTTTTTGGTTTTGTTTTTGTTCCGCAAACGACTTCCGGATCTCGCAGGAATCGTCGATTTTTTGAGCAATTACGGATTGTGGATCGGATTCGCGCTCTCACTCGCTGCAAGTTTGATGACACTCTTCTATTCAGACGTTCTTGGTATTGCCGCATGCATCATGTGCTGGTGGCAGCGTATCTGTCTCTATCCGCAAGTCATCCTCTTTGGCGTTGCCGCGTGGTACAAGGAGCGCGTCGTTGCACCGATCGCAAGTATTATCGGGTCTGTGATCGGCGGTGGCATTGCGCTGTACCAGCATTTTCTCCAGATCGGTATCACTTCTGCCGCACCATGTGATGCCATTCCAGGCACCGACTGCTCTGCGCGCTTCCTATTCGAGCTCGGCTACATGACATTTCCTCTGATGTCTGTAAGCATCTTCGCGGCGCTCATCGTACTGATGCTGTTTGTGTATCGACGCGCTTAGTGCTGGCCTCTTCGTAGCCAGCCACAGGAGCGATCAATGTTCAGTCTGAACATGGTAACAAAGCGCCTCGACGCGGTCTTCGACCGGTATCCGTCGACATACAACATCGTTGCGATGTTGCTCAATTCGAGCCTAGGGGTTCAACTCGCACCACGTCCGCAAGTGCCAAATGAGCGCGTCGAAAGGTTGGTTGCCCGCCTCAAAGAAGTGCAACCTTTTAGACCTTGGCGCCAAAATCTTAACAAGCCTCCTCCATAGGGGGCTTGTTCACTTTTTGCCCTATAAGACCGGCTCGCTTCGGCGCTTTTTGAGGAAAAACCCTTCGAGCGAATACTTGTCGTAGCCGTGCATGATGAATGCAATCGGGATACCGATGAGTACGATATGTGGCCAGACCGATTCTCCGAAGTACCACAGCGACATGCCGAGCCAGAAAAGCAGAAAGATTGAGTTCCATCGTATCGCGAGACCAAACACGAAAAAGATTCCTGCAATGAGCTCGATGATCGCTGCGCCAAGCACCAAAAATTGCGGATCGAAGCCGAAGTAGTACGCGAGCGAATGTTCATGGCCTGCGAGCGGCATGGATGCGACCTGGAGTGCAAGATTGTTGTGCAAGATTTTTGCATACAGAGATGAGTAGATGAGGGAGAGGCCGAAAGTAACGCGCAGAATGGGGAATGCGAGATGTTTTATTTTGTCCGCAAACACGTGGTACGAGCGATGGAAGCGTTCAGGGATGCCCATAAACGAGTGAACGGATACGCGATGCGATCCGATAAGTAAGAGGACAATCATCTCTCCCAGGTACGTCGCGTAGGTGAGCATGTATGCGCCGTAGTGGTATGTGGCGACACCAAAGAAGAGAAGGCCGACGATTGCCGCCGCGCGCGCCCAGAAACCGATGACGATCAGTGTGCCCGTGACGAGGAGTGCCGCAGACACCAGGTGGGAATACGCGCCGAATACCGGCTCAAAAGGAAGTTCCGGTCCAAAGATCGCTTGGAAATAGCCAACAGACATAAAGCCGAGACCCACCGTAACGCGCGCAACCGCTGGTGCGAAGCTCTTGAGGCGGGCGAAGAGAGGTCCCATGCGTTGCTCAAACACGCGGAAGACGGAAATAAAAAAAATAGTGCTGATAACGATGCACGCGACAAATCCCCAAAAGATGAACAATGAAAAATTGTCCATCGCTGTTGCCATCATGCTGAAAGGCGGCGATGCGATGCTTTCGGCTACGACATCGTGCGGCAAGACGTACACCTCATGAGCGTAAACGCTCTGAGGAATGCAAAATGAAAAAATCAAAATGAAAAATGACAGTCCAAAAAGTAAAATGTCCTGCTGAGAACGAACTGCAGCAATTTTTAATTTTACATTGCAATTTTCCACTTTGAGATTTACATTTTTCATTGCGTTCGAATCATAGATGATTCGATATCCTCCATTGTACCGCCTACCTTTTTGCCCGGATTGAGTATCCCCAAAGGATCAAAAATGCGCTTCACCTCGGCAAACAGATCGTACATTTCTTTCCCGAACATCATTTCGATATACGGCGTGCGGATGATGCCGTCGTTGTGCTCGCCCGTGATTGAGCCGCGATACTTTTTGACGAGCGCGTAGACCTTGGGTTGCAGGTCGAGGATTTCTCGCCGGTCGCGTTCGCGAGAGAGGTTCATCAGCGGAATAATGTGGAAATTGCCGTCGCCGATGTGGCCGGCGATCGTATAGATGAGGTGGTGCTTGTGGAGGAGGGAATTGAGCTCGGGGATGAATTGCGGGTAGACATCGGGTGAGACGACGATGTCGTCGATAAAAGGTGAGGCGTAGAGGCCGCGCAAATTTTTACGCAAAAGCGCGAAACTCTCGCGGCGTATTTTCCAATATTTTTGTGCGCCGACTTCCGTTTTTGCGATTTTCGTACGAACCGCAAGCCCGTCCAGTGCATCACGCGCTGCCTCGACTTTGTGGAGCGCTTCATGCGATGTATCTTCCGCAAATTCAGCCATCAAGACGAGCTTGGGCACACCGCCGGTCAGGACCATCCATGCCTCGGGAATAAAGGCGAGTCCAAGATGGATCATTTCCGCGAAACCAAGCTGACTCACGATCTGCGGCATAAAGCGCACGGCGAGCTTGAAGGTGTGATCGTCGTAGCTTTCAAAACTCTCCGGATCAAACTGGCGCACACGGCGTACGATCTCGGGCAAGATTTCGAGATCGGAAAGGAAAATGACGAGCATGGCGCGATGTTCTTTTGGTTTTATGAGGCCGAGCGTCGCCGACGTGACAATGCCGAGTGTGCCTTGCGAGCCCACAATGAGCTTCGTCATATCAAAATAGCCCGTCTTTTTGTCGATCACGTTCCAGAGCGCGTAGCCGGAGGAATTTTTGGATACACGCGGCTGCGCGACCTCGATCTTTGTCTCATTGTGCACAATGAGATCATGAATTTGTCGGTAGATTTCTCCCTCAAACGTACGCTCTGATTCCTTCATGGCAAGCTCGGAAGGCGAAAGCGGTTTCATCGTGACTTGCGAGCCATCGGAGAGGACGACATCAAGCGAATGGACATAATCTTCTGTCTTGCCGTAGCGAAGGGTCAGCTCGCCGCCGGAGTTGTTGGAGACAATGCCGCCGATCGCACAGTATTCGCGCGAAGCAGGGTAGGAGGCGAGGATTTTTCCGACCGCGCTCTTCGTCATTTTTTCAAAATCACGGTAGTACGCGCCGGGCTCGGCTGTTGCCTGATCGCCCGTTATTGGCCCGACCCCGTTCATATATTTGGTAAAGACGAGCGCGATCGAATCAGTCAAGGGGCCGCCTGTCATATCGGTGCCGGCGCTTCGTGCTGCTATAGAAATATGCTCGCCGCGCTGCTTCGCGTCGTGCACAGAGGCGACGACGGCCGACACATCATCGGCGTCTTTGGGGAAGACGACGACTTTTGGTGCGCGTTCGAAGATGCTCGTGTCGCGCGAATATATTTTGATCGACCCAGCATCGTCGACCACGTCACCTTTGATTAATTTCGCGAGATCTTCGCGCAAAGACATGAACAAAGTATAACGTGTAGAAGTAACGATAGGGTAGAATATATACAATGATTCTGTTGGCTATCTCGTTCATCGCCGGCATCCTCAGTGCCCTCGCGCCGTGTGTATTACCACTCCTTCCTGTTATCGTCGGCGGATCGATCGCCGGTGGAAGTAGACGACGGGCCTATACAATCACCGCGTCGCTCGGCATATCCGTGATTCTCTTTACGATGCTGCTCAAGGTCTCGACGGCATTTATCGATGTCCCGCAAAGTACCTGGCAGCTGATTTCGGGAATTATTCTCGTCTTTTTTGGTGTCGTCATGATCTTTCCGCAATTGTGGGACCGGCTCGGATTTGTCAATTTTTTAAATCGTGAATCAAACAAATTGCTCGGTGCCGGATACCGGCAGAATTCTTTTTGGGGTGACGTCGTGATGGGTGCCGCGCTCGGCCCGGTCTTCTCAAGTTGCAGTCCGACCTACTTCGTGATTCTTGCGACCGTCTTGCCCGTATCTTTCGCAATGGGGTTTGTCGACCTTGTGGCGTATGCGGTCGGGCTTTCAGGCACACTCCTCTTGATCGCGCTCGTGGGACAGCGCTTGGTAGATACGCTTGGCGTCACGATCGAGCCGGGCGGATGGTTTCGTCGCGCGATCGGCATTTTGTTCCTCATCGTTGGTATCGCTGTTGCCACCGGTACGATGGCGCGTGCTGAGGCGTGGCTTTTGAATAATGGATTCGATATCACGGTGCTTGAGCAGCGCTTACTCAAGTCCACGGCCCCGACGCCAACGCAGTGCACCACGAGCGAATGCGTTGGCGTATTGAATGCGCCGCTTTCGCCAGAAATGAAAGTAGCGGTATTCAAAAAAGCGCCAGAGCTGACCGGTATAGAGGGATATATCAACACGAATGGTGAGCCGATTACGCTTGAGCAACTCCGCGGTAACAAAGTGGTGCTCATCGACATCTGGACGTATTCATGTATCAATTGCCAGCGTACGCTGCCGTACTTGAGGGCGTGGTATGAAAAGTATCACGATCAGGGCCTCGAAATTATTGGCGTGCACACGCCAGAATTTGCCTTCGAGCGCGTGCTCGCGAATGTGCAACAGGCGGTACAGAAATTTGGCCTAGAGTATCCGGTTGTTCTCGACAATAAGTATGCGACCTGGAACGCGTTTGGTAATCAATACTGGCCGAGAAAATATTTGATTGATATCGACGGCTACATCGTCTATGACCACACGGGCGAGGGTGGCTACGAAGAGACGGAGGTAGCGATTGAGCGTGCGCTCAACGAGCGTGCAAAGCGGCTCGGCGAGAGCATGCCATCGGAATTTGAAGAAACGTCGGTGGATGCGGTCGAGGTAGATCGATACGGACTCGGTTCTCCCGAAATTTATTTTGGTGCAGCACGCAATGAATACTTTGCAAATGGGAGTCGTGGCAGGATCGGGGAGCAATCGCTCACCGTTCCCGAGGATCTCAAACAGAACGCACTCTATCTTGGCGGTACGTGGAATCTTGCCGAGGAATTCGCCGCAAACACTTCCGCACAAGCGCAGATACAATTTGTATACAAAGCAAAGAATGTCTACTTCGTCGCGGCTCCGACAAACGGTCCCGTCAAAATCAAAGTTACGCGCGATGGTGGGCAGCCCTTGGGAGAAGCACGAGGCGTGGATGTGGAAGAAAACGGGGAAGTTACCGTGTCGGAAGATGGTCTCTATCACCTCATCGGTGATTCCGCCTATGGTGTTCACACGATCGAAATAGAAATTCTTTCACCCGGTCTCGAAGCGTACACATTCACGTTTGGATAAGATCTCACAAAATCCTCACGCATACGGAGTCATAGTGCAGGTCTTATTGACTCGTTATTTTTTTGTATGCAACGTCAGCTTTCTTTGTACCTTACGTTCCTTGCATTCGCAGCTCTTTCGTTTGCGTTTTTTGTACCGCAATTTGCGCGCGCGCAATCAGTGCCCGTAATTCCCGATCTTTCTGGTATTCCGACATCTCAAATCGGCACGCCGATCGCGCTCTATATCAAGTGCGTACTTCTCCAGCAGGTTGGGCCGCCAATCCCTGATTTTGCGACAGAGTGCGCAAACTTCGTTCCGCCCCCGGGCAATCAAACGGGCGGAGGACTCACCGGACAAGTAATCGCAGGTCCGGGAGGGACGACACCCCCTTCCTCTTCGACCAACGGTGGTCCCATCACCGGTGAAGTGATTATCGGTTCGACATTGACCGGACAGGTCGTTTCCACGGACGTCGGTGGCGAAAGTGGCAGCAACGGCGGGGGTGGAGGCGGGGGAAGCAGTGGCGGTGGCGGAAATAGCGGTCCCGGACAGGTTGCCGGCGCGAGCACATCGAATCCGCCCGTGGGTGGATTTGTACCCGAGGTGCCCGATACCGGTGTGGGCGGCTCATCTCTTGTTACGCTCTTAATCGCGGGAGCATTCGCGTTCGGCGGGCTCGCATACCTCCGATACTCCACTCCAGGATTGCACAGAAAATTCTAGAGCATGTTTGCGCAAAACACCTGCAAAAATCTCCGGCGAGATGCTGGAGATTTTTTTGTAAGCAGCAGCGTCGATGAAATATTTCACGTTGCGTTCATCGCTCAACTGTCATGCTTCGTTTTAGTTGTGAACGTTTCGTACGTCACAGGTGGTCGATGCATGACTCTCACGAGTCAGAAGATATTAAAAAATAAATCATTCATACACACATATGATTACACTCAAAAAAGCAGCGGCGGTCGCAACGGCTGCCGCAACTTCACTTGGGGCATTCGCGATCGCAGCTCCGGCTGCGCTCGCTGATATGAACTCAAGTACGATCACAATCTCGACGAGCAATAGCGGTACGATTGCCAATTCGACCGACTCGCTCGCATTCACAGGCGGCAATGCAGCAGGCGGCTCCGCGGGAGGCGCTGGCGGCAACGGCGGCGGCGTAGCAAGCTCGGGCAGCAATAACAACGGTGGCGCAACAAGCGGCAGCGGAGGGGACGGCGGCGCAGGAGGCCCCGGTGGACTCGTCGTGACGGGAGAAGCGAATGCGGATTCCGGCACGGTTAATTCGCTCAACACCACGGAAGTTGAAATCACTGCCGATGGCAACATGAACAGCTCGGCACTTGCGGTCGGTACATCCAATACCGGCAGCACCATTGCCAACTCGACGCGTTCGCGCGCGGCAACAGGCCTCAGCACGGCAGGAGGTTCAGTCGGCGGCGACGCAGGTAATGCCGGCGGCATAAACGGCGGCGCTGGCAGCGGCAACAACGGCGGCGCGACAAGCGGCGACGGCGGTGCAGGCGGCGACGGCGGCGTGGGCGGTGAAGTGCAAACGGGCGCTTCGACATCGAATTCGGGAACAATCAACATTCTCAATTCGACGATCGTTCGCACGGTTCGCTAATCGCGTAGAAGTGGGGACCTCTCGACACACTCGAGGTAAAGCGGTCCCCCCTTCTCATGAGATCTGGTCTCGCACGAGGTCTCAGAGAGGGAGTTCATTAGAAAGATAAAAATTTTATATCATATGGATTCGAAGCAAAGCGTGCGTCTTTTTGTCGGCATTGTGTTTTCTTTTGCTGCTATTGTATTCGTTTTCGTGCCCGGCATGTATAGCGCGCTTGCCGATGATAGTACTGCGACGACAACGGCCGCCGTCGCCACCTCGACCGATGGCACGGGAGGGGAGGCGAGTAATACCGGCGGCACGATTGAGACTGGCGACGCAACCGCTTCGACCACCATCGACAACACCGCGAATCACAGCGAGGTTTTTCCAGACGCACCGAACGAAGAAATGAACTCTTCCAACCTCACCTCGACGTCGACCAACGACGCCCTCGTAATTTCTGGCGCGACATCAACTGCGGCGACCGGTGACAACACGATCGAAGGTGGCGAGGGCACCAATTTGATCGTGACCGGGAACGCGGTCTCGACTGCCAACGTGATCAACGAGGTCAACACCAATATCTTCAACTCGGACGGCCTTATCCTCTTTCTCAATCAAATGTTCGGCGGCGGTCTCGACCTCACGGAATACGATCTCGAGTACTTTTTTGCGGGAGGCCCTGGCGCGAGCCCAACGACCGATGCAAACGGACAGTCGCAATGTACGCTCCTGACATGCCTCAACTCGAGCTCCTTGAATGTGTTTAACCAGAACGATGCTGTCGTGAGTAATTCCGTAATCGTCCGCGCGTCGACCGGTGACAACACAGCGACCTCCACGGAGGATGCGGAGATTGATACAGGTGATGCATATGCCGCCGCCAATGTGGTCAACCTCGTCAACACCAACATCATCAATTCAAGTTATTTGCTCATCGCGTTCAATCAGTTTGGCGATCTCGTAGAAAACGTGACGCTCCCTGGTGCCGCTTTTTTCGACAAGCTTTTCGCAAGCGGCTATGCGAGTTCTACGATGAATTCGAGCACTTATACGGTCGACAATACCAATGACGTGACGCTCACCGGCACAACGACCGCCTCAGCTACGACAGGTGACAACGTCGCCTCAACGACACTCGACATAGCAACCTCTACCGATCCCTTTGCGACCACGACCGATCCCGGCACTGCAGAGGTGACCACGGGCAATGCGTTTTCGTCGTCGCAAACATTCAACCAGGCAAACACGACCGGTATCGGCGGCACGGCGGTCTTTCTTATGTTCCGTGTCGCCGGCGATTGGACCGGCGAAGTCGTCGGCATTCCGGACGGATTGGTAGAGGATCGCAAGCTAATCGGCGGCGATACGATCGTCACCTTTGTCTCGCGAGGCGCGACCTCGACGCCGGCGGGAGAATTGCTGCAGGAATATAATTCATCACACTTCCTCGCGCAGGCGACGTCAACCGCCTCTGTCGAAAACAATGTCGATGTATCGGCATCGACAGGTGGCAACAGCGCGCAGACGGAATCCGGCACCGCATCTATCAATACGGGCAATGCGTATTCGTCGGCGAGTGTTGTCAATCTCATCAACACCAACATCGTGGGACAAAACTGGATCTTCGGCGTGTTCAATGTCTTCGGCAATATGAGCGGCGATATCGTTTTCGGCGGCAGCCCGCTTCTCTCCATCAGCGGTTCTGTCTCGCCGACAAACGCTGCTCCAGGCGACACCGTCACGTATACATTTACGGTCACCAATGCAGGCAACGGAAGTGCGCGAAATGTCGCCTTGCAAACAAGTTTCGACAACACGCTCCTCACGTTTGAGGATGCGCGCGTCGTCGGCACGACTACCACAACCGGTCAATCATGGGATCTTGGACTCATTTCGCAAGGTAAGTCGCGCACCTTCAGCTTTACGGCGCGCGTCGGGAGCAATTTCCCTGCTGGGCAGACGGCAAACGTGCCGCTTACGGCCGTGGCAGTCAATGATGTGATGACAAGCCCGATCCCGAGCAACACCGCAAGCGTCAATCTCACGGTATCGTCGCCCGGCGGTGGATCGTCGGGTGGAGGAGGTGGAGGTGGGGGCTCATCGAGCAGCCGCCGCAATAACGCATCGACGCGATCGGCAGAAAACTCATCGATCACTATCAAGAAAACTGCAACCGCATCGTCAACACCCGGCTATGTGGATTACCAGGTGAAGGTGTACAACAAAAAGTCAGAAGGCGCAGCTTACGGTGCTGCGCTGACGGACACGCTCTACAACCCTGCTGGAGAAGTGATGTTCACGCGCGGATGGCAACTTGGCACGGTCGCGCCCGGCGATGAGATCACGCTCACGTACACAGTCTCGTTTGCGACGACTACAGAGCCCGGCGTCTATCGAAATGTCGCGGAAATCACGGGGCGCAACAAGAGTCCAAGCGGCGGCAAGGTATCAGTGAAAGGAGAGGCAAGTATTACGCTCGGCACACAAGGATCAGTTTTGGGTGCAGCAACATCGACGATCCAAATGGCCACATCATCTCCCGTTGTTGGTTGCAGCGGCCCATACCTTTCAACCTATCTGCAATCTGGCGTGCAAGGCAATGAAGTCGTGAAGCTCCAAGTATTTCTCAATGTTTTCCAAGGAGCCGGGTTGCCGACGACTGGCTTCTTCGGGCCGATGACGAGCGCTGCGGTCAGTCAATTCCAAAGCGCGTATGCGCAGGATATCTTGGCGCCCTTGGGCCTCACGGCGCCGACTGGCAGCGTCTATGCGCGCACGCAGGAGAAAATTAATTCCTTGATGTGTGGAACATAGCGGTTTATTACGTTGGCTCTTCTGCATGGATTCAGCAGTGCTAGAATGAGTGTATGAAAAGTCGCTCTCTCGCTCTTTCCGCATCGTTTAGCAGCATTATTGTATTGGTTACATTAATCATCTTTGGTTTCGCCACGCTTGTCTCGGCCGAAACGCGCCGCGGCGAGGACGATCGTATCGGGGGCCAGTACATCGTCGTATTAAAAGAAGATGTTGAAAATCTTGATCAAGTCGAAGCGGAAATCGTAGGGCGCGCTCGTGGTGAGCGGATTGCTTCGTACCGTACTGTGCTTTCGGGCTTTGCCGTGCGGATGTCCGAGGAAGAACTTTCTGTCGTCGAGAATGATCCGCGCGTTGCGTTTGTGAGTGAAGATCGACTTGTATCTACCACCGCTTCGGCCCGAGAGAATGCATTCTTCTCGTGGCGTCGCGGCACACCACCGCCTCCGCCGCCGCAGGTATTGCCAACGGGCGTCGATCGCATCAATGCTGAAAATAAAGCAAATACCGGCACTGGCATGCACGTGGCGGTTATCGATACAGGCATCGATCTCACACACCCTGATCTCCAAGCGAATATCGTGGGCGGAAAAAATTGCACATCGAGCAAGCCAGCCGATTACGGTGATCAAAATGGTCACGGGACGCACGTTGCCGGTACGATCGCAGCGCTCAACAACACGCAGGGCGTCGTCGGCGTCGCACCGGCGGCAAAGCTTTGGTCGGTACGCGTCTTGGACCGCAATGGGTACGGGTCGTGGTCATCGGTGATTTGCGGCCTTGATTTCGTGGCAAGTAAGGGTCCTGCCAATGGCGGATCGATCACCGTTGCAAATATGAGTCTCGGTGGAAGCGGTGTTTCCGACAACAATTGCGGCAATTCCAATAACGACGCGCTCCATAAGGCTGTCTGTCGTGTACGCGATGCAGGTGTGATCCTCGTTGTCGCCGCTGGCAATGAGGGCAAAAATACGAGCGGCTTCGTGCCGGCTGCTTATGACGATGCGGTAATTACGGTCTCGGCGCTTGTCGATACCGACGGTACATCAGGTGGCGGAGGGAGTGGTACGTCGTATGGTGCCGACGACACCTTTGCATCATTCAGCAATTACGGAAGCGCTGTTGATATTGGTGCCCCCGGCGTCAATATCAACTCCACATGGTTGAGTGGCGGCTATAAATCGATTTCTGGAACGAGTATGGCTTCACCGCATGTTGCGGGAGTTGCGGTTTTGTACCTCAGTACGCATCCAGGAAGTTCGTGGACAGATGTTCGGGGAGCACTCCTGTCGAGCGGGGAGGCCCTGGGAAGCGGACACTCCGATCCTTCGGGCAAACATTCGGAACCAGTGCTTCGCGCAGACACGCTCTAGTCAATGGATTTCAAAATCTCGTCGACGATGGTCATCGTCTCTTCGGGTCCGCTCGTTTCTCTCGTTTGAATTCCAGTGGGGATGACGACCGAGTCATTGCCGCCTGGGTAGAGCGCATCGCCGATGTAGAGCATCTCACCCGGCTCGATACCCAATTTTTCTGAAAGCCACTTCACACCGTGCGATTTGTCGACGCCTTTTTTGGTGATGTCGATCGTGACATTGCCGCCGATCAGGACTTGGCAGTCAGTGAGCACCTTGTCGAGACATGCTTTGATTTGTTTGCGCTTTGCCTGATCGGGGTCCCAACTCTTTTTGATCGTCTGCGGCGCGTGCGAGTTGATCATCGCGTAGGCGATCTGCGATTCACGATCCCACATCTGCGGCTCGTACTCGGGATGGCGATAGCCGACTTCTGCGGCGCATGTCTCGATCGTCGCCTTGATGTGCGTACGTTCTTCGGGTGTGAAGGCGGTATGGTATTGCAGCTGCCAGACGCCATCTTTGTATTGGAAACACTCGCTCGCGCTATTGGAGAAGACGAAAAAACGGTCGATAGAGGGAGAGTCGGCCAAATGCTCAAGAAAATCGTGCTGAATACGCGGTAAGCCCGCAGCGCTCAGAATAGCGACCGGGACTTTCTCCAAAAGTCGATGTAATCGCTCGATCATTTCCTGTGTGGGGGGCTGGAAGCTTTCCGCAAGCGTGTCGTCGAGGTCGAAGAGGACCGCCTGTGGATGCGTCATCAGCAAAGACTAGCACAAAGGTGCTAAAATGTATGCGTGCCTACACGTGTCCTCATGTTCGGATGGGAATTTCCTCCGTTCAACAGCGGTGGTCTTGGCGTCGCCTGCCTCGGTCTCACGCGCGCACTTGCGCAAACCGGTGCGCAAATCACTTTTGTCATGCCCAAAAAGCTTGATGTGGGCGCTCCGTGGGCAAAACTCGTCTTTGCCGACAATGTGATTCTCGACCAGTTCAACTCGGCGCTCTCAGCATACGCGACAGACGAACATTACAAAGGCAGCGGCACCTACGGGCAGGATCTCTTTTCGGAAGTGACGCGGTATGCCGAATACGGGGGAGAGATCGCACGCAGCCAAGAATACGATGTGATCTATGCGCACGAATGGCTCTCATTCGGTGCCGGCATGAAAGCAAAGGAGATTAGCGGGAAACCGCTGATCGTGCACGTACACGCAACCGAATTTGATCGCACTGGTGGCCAAGGGGTCAACCAACACGTGTATGACATCGAACGCGCGGGGATGCATGAGGCCAACCGCGTGATCGCGGTTTCCGAGTACACCAAGAACATCATCGTCGAGAAGTACGGCGTTCCCGCAGAGAAAGTGTCGGTCGTCTATAACGGCATCGATGAGACGACTGCACCGCGACACAAAGAAGATCTCTCGCGCCTGCGAGCACTCAAGAAGAGTGGACAAAAACTGGTGCTCTTCCTCGGCCGTATCACACTACAGAAAGGCCCTGATTATTTTTTGCGCGCCGCAAAGCGCGTACTTGAATACAACAAAGACGTCTTTTTCATCGTTTCCGGCTCGGGCGATATGGAGAAGGACATGATGATTTTCGCAAGCCAACTTGGCATCGCGCACAGAGTCTTTTTCACGGGCTTTTTGGTCGGCCAGGATCGCGACGAGATTTATGCGGCGGCCGATCTCTTTGTCATGCCGTCCGTTTCGGAGCCGTTTGGCATCGCCGCACTTGAGGCGATGCGCATGGGCAAGCCCACGCTTATCTCGAAACAGTCGGGGATTGCGGAGGTCGTGAATAACGCGCTCAAAGTGGACTTTTGGGACGTGGAAAAGATGGCCGAAGGCATCATTTCGATCCTCAAATCGCCCGCACTCAAGTATTCGATGGGCGAACACGGCAAGCGTGAGGCCAACCGTATCACTTGGGATGATGCAGCGCACAAGGTAAACGGCATCGTGCAGGATCTGTTGGTATCTTCGCGGTAGCGCATTTTTAGGGTGGTACAATATTGCCATGACCGCAGCCGACAGACGGCATCTCTTTGGATTCAACTACGTTCTACGTTCTACGTTCTACGAACTTACTCTATGAAGAGTGTCTGTTTTTACTTCCAAGTCCATCAACCGTATCGCGTAAAGCGATACCGGCTTTTCGATGTAGGCAACGATGCCGAGTATTTCAATGACCGAAGCGAAAGTGATCTCAATAATCGCCGCATTGTCGAAAAAGTTGCCCGCAAATCGTACATCCCGACGACTGCGCTCCTCATCAAGCTCCTCAAAGAGCATCCGGAGCTCAAAGTATCGTTCTCATTTTCCGGTATCGCACTCGAGCAGCTTGAGCGTTATGCCCCAGAGGCACTCGCGCTCTTCAAGGAGGCGGTGGATACGGGGCAAGTCGAGGTATTAGGCGAGACCTACTACCACTCGCTCGCGTTTTTCTACTCACTCCCTGAATTTGAACGGCAAGTCGCGATGCATCGCGATGCGGTGCGCCGGATTTTCGGTGTGTGGCCACGTGTGTTTCGCAATACAGAACTCTCGTATCGCAACGATGTGGGACATTGGGCCGAGCGTGCAGGGTACGCCGGTGTGATCGCGGAAGGATGGGATCCGATCTTGGGCTGGCGAAGCCCCAATCATGTCTATCGCCCCAAGGGAGCCGAGCGCATCGCGCTTCTTCTCAAAAATTATCGTCTCTCCGACGATGTCGCATTTCGTTTCTCTTCGAAAAACTGGAGCGAGTGGCCGCTCACTGCGGAAAAGTACGGCAAATGGATCGAGGCGGCGGATGGCGACACGATCAACCTTTTTATGGACTATGAGACCTTTGGCGAACACCAGTGGGAAGACACAGGTATCTTCCACTTCCTTGAACAGATGCCGAAGGAAATTCTTAAAATCCCTAATGTAAACTTCAAAACACCTTCCGAAGTTATCGCGCACTACGATCACAAAGATGAGGTGGATATGCCGCATATCGTGACCTGGGCCGACACTGATCGCGATCTCACCGCATGGGTGGGGAATCCGATGCAGCGTGCAGCGATTGAGAGCTTATATAGTCTCGAAGACAAGGTACTAGCACGCAACGACCACAAACTCCTCGAGGATTGGCGCCGCATGCAGACATCGGATCATTTCTACTATATGTGCACCAAGTGGTTTGCCGATGGCGACGTCCACGCCTACTTCTCTCCTTATGAATCGCCGTACGACGCTTACATCGCATACATGAACGCGCTTTCGGACCTCCAGTTGCGCGCCGGGCGCTAAGCATGACGGACAAGGGGAGTCATTGTCGGCTTTAGGGGCACCGTGAAAAACTAGTCACTGACTTTCGGTAAGGGTATTGCACGCGCCCGATTTGTGGTACTTTCACCATGGTGTAAATGGAGGTTGCGATGGACGTGAATGCATTTGCTGATGAGATGAGGAGACTAAAGCTCGCTGGTTACGAGCTACAGCCTGAAGGCAAAAAGATACGCCTCCAGCGCGGCGGCGTGCTCTTTTGTCCGCTTGCAGCAATGTGCGATCTCTACGAGCGGGAGACCTGGCGTGGCCGGTGGTTGCGATGGTCTCGGCGGTTCCGCGCAAGATTTTGCATCGGTCGGGCACATATCGTTGATCGCGGCCTCGAGGAATTGGGTCCGGTAAGCTGGGCGCACTCTTGGGCGAGCCGGACTCTCCGCATGGACATGGGCGATCAAGTTCAGATCGTGCGAGCTGCAGACGCCTGGGATTTAAATTCCGCCAATCGGTATGATCGTGCCACTCGCGAGGCGATGACGCGATTTTTCATACCATCCCCAACTAACCATTGAACTAAATACGCGCCATGCCATACTTTCGAGATGGCAACCATTCAACTGCGTGCGCAATGCAGTGTGAGTGATC
>QZIY01000040.1 GCA_003599175.1 Candidatus Parcubacteria bacterium | reverse complement strand
TCATCCGTGGCGCAAGGCAGCGGCCGCAGAAACTGCGAAAAAATCACACAACGCCCGCTAAAACTCCACAAGATGCACTAATCGCTTTGCTCTGACATCTTTTCGTTTGTTAAGTGTGCTACAGTTCCGCACATGAGAAGCTGGGGACCGTATCTGGTGTTGGTCGCAGCGATGCTGTGGGCGACCGATGCACCGTTTCGCCTGCATCTTACGCAAGGTCTCTCGAGTAATTTCATCGTCCTTAGCGAGCACCTCATCGACGTACTTATCGTCTTGCCGTTCCTCGTGCTCGGATACAAGGCACTCAAAGGTCTGTCATGGAAGCAGTGGATCGCCGTTGCAGTCATTGCGGTCGGCGGAAGTGCGCTCGCATCGGTCGCATTCACGCAGGCGTTCCATTATGTAAATCCCTCGGTCGCCATTCTTCTCCAGAAGTTGCAGCCACTCATCGCGATCACGCTCGCATGGCTCTTACTCAAGGAGCCGCTCGCGCCGAAATTCTGGCTCTGGTCTGGGCTCGCGCTCTTTGGCGCGTACATCATTTCGTTCCCAGGCTTCGTTCCGCAACTTTTCCCTGGCGAAGCGTTTAATCCCAATGTCATCGGCGTCGCGCTCGCGCTCGTTGCGGCAGTCCTTTGGGGTGCATCGACCGTGCTTGGTAAATTCGTCCTCGCTACGATCGATTTCAAATTGATGACGGCATTGCGATTTGTCGGTGCGTTTATCTTCCTTCTGCTTCTCAATACCGTGCAGGGTACGTTCCCCGAAGCGGGGAGCTTGACCTGGACCGACGCGCTTTTCATCGGCATCGTTGCGATCGCAAGCGGCGTCGTCTCACTTTTTATTTACTACAAAGGTTTGGAAACGACCAATGCATCCGTCGCCACGATCGCCGAACTTGGCTTCCCAATGGCCGCGATTTTCGTGAACTGGATTTTTATTCCGGGAAGTGCGCTGTCCTCCATGCAGTTTGTAGGCGTGGCGCTCCTTCTCTTCGCGATTTGGCGGTTGGCTGCATACAACAAAGAAGCGGCCGCTCCTCAACCCTTAATCTAGTGGGGGAGAAGCGGCCGCCTATACCTGCCTATAAGGTAATTGCGCTCCGGAGCATTTCCGTGAATGCCTGGTCCGTCGGATCCAAGGACGCGGCATTTGTGAAGTCTCTTGCTTGCGCTCTTGTGCTGCAGTCGGAAGACAACAGGATAAAGCGCGTGGTGCTCGCCATGCCTCGTAGGATGCCGAGCGTGCAGAGGCCGGGAAAATTCGGAAGCTCCCTATCTGCAATGAGAACGTCGTAGCCGCCCATGAGGGCGGATTCGTGGAACGCGACGCCATCGGCCGTGGACATAATCTGTATGCCACACGCGATTTTTTTCAACTCGTCCAAGACGAGCATGCGCAGATTGTCGTTGCCGCACCCAAGAAGGATCTTGGTCAAGGTACTCTCCTGTTGCGTCAAAATGACTCTTATCATAGTAACACATATTATCTATAAATGCAAGCCCCGCTCGTTGACTTTCTACAGGCACTCGCGTATATTGCCGCTACCTCGTCGGGGGTCCCGTTTTTCAACCACAGGTTGGACGAAGAAGGGGATCACGCGTTGGAGTGCCATAATCTCAAGGCGCAAGCCGGAGATGCAAGCCTCCAGACACTCTTTCGGGGTATTGTAGAAAATCAAGGAGCAGACGAAGCATGCGACTATGATTTTCACAATCCAGCACCTTTCGCGAAAGGTGCTGGATGTAACTGCTTCTAATTCGCTTCGCTCATAAGAATCAGTAACATGGCAAAGAAATCAATGATCGTAAAGTCGCAACGTCCGCCCAAGTTTAAGTCGCGGGTTGTTCGCCGTTGCTTCAAGTGTGGCCGTCCACGCGGCTTCATGCGCGATTTCAACCTCTGCCGTATTTGCTTCCGCGAAGAAGCATTAGAAGGGAATATTCCTGGAGTAAAGAAGAGTTCGTGGTAGTAAATGGAAAATGTAAATCTCAAAATGAAAAATGACAATGCAAAATTTAAAATTTCTGAATTCAAACTTTCCACTTTGAGATTTCAACTTTAAATTATTTATGACTGACCCTATCGCAGATTTCATCATTCGCCTCAAAAATGGTGGCGCCGTTAAGAAACAGAGTGTTTCGGTACCTTTTTCTATGCTCAAGATGGCGGTTGCGGAGAAGTTGCAAGAAGCGGGCTACGTAAAGGCCGTGGAGAAGAAGGGCAAGAAGGTCAAGAAGACGCTCGATGTCGTTCTCCAGTACAACGAAGGAGGTGTCCACAAAATTGCCGGCGTGAAGCGCGTCTCGAAGCCGGGCCGCCGCGTGTACAAATCAGTCAATGAAATTCGCCCGATCCGCTACGGTCACGGCACCCTTATCCTCTCGACGCCGAAAGGCATCAAGACCGATGCGGAAGCACGCAAAGAGAAAATCGGCGGTGAGGCACTCTTCGAAATTTGGTAAATTATATGACTCACACATTTGGCACATTTCATCGTTGCGAAGCCTCTGCGTCCTGCTCGTCGTACGTTTCGTACGCCTCGCAGGCCGCTTTCTCCGCGCCTCGAACTGTGCGCAAATCTGTGAGTCACACAAATTAATGTATGTCACGTATCGGCAAGCGACCTATCGCAATACCCGCTGGAACCGAAGTATCGGTAAAAGACGGTGGAATCAACGTCAAAGGCAAGGCGGGCACTTTGGTGCGCCCGCTCCATCCTTCGGTGAGCGTCAAAGTTGAGAACAATACGGTGATGATCGAGCCGGCCGGCAAGTCTCGTCTCGCAGGCGCCTTGTGGGGCACGTACGCATCGCATGTGCGCAACATGATCGCGGGCGTCAATACGCCGTTTATGAAAAAGCTCCAGGTGGAAGGTATCGGCTACCGCGCCGAACTCTCCGGCAAGCAAATCAAATTGCAGGTCGGCTTTTCGCACCCGGTTTTGGTCCCGGTCCCGGAAGGCATCACGGTTGCGATCGAGAAGAACGTCATCTCAATCTCGGGTCCGGATAAGGAGCAGGTCGGTCAGTTTGCTGCCGATGTGCGCTCAATCAAGAAGCCGGAGCCGTACAAGGGCAAGGGCATCCGCTATGAAGGCGAAGTTATTCACATGAAGCAGGGCAAGAAGGCCGGCGCAGCTGCCTAATTCAAATCTCAAAATTGAAATCTTATGGCAACGAAATCACGACAACAGCAGCGAGAGGTAAGACACCGACGCGTTCGCGCGAAGGTCGTCGGCACCGCGGAGCGCCCGCGCCTTTCGATCTACAAATCGAATACGCGCGTGATCGCACAGCTCATCGACGACAATGCAGGCAAGACTTTGGCAGCCGTAAGCTCGGGCATAGAAAGCGGCCAGACTCCGCGTGAGCGTGCCGAAGCTGCAGCTGCGACGCTTGCGAAGAAAGCAGGACAGATCGGTGTTGTAACAGTCGTCTTTGATCGCGGTGGCTTCCAATACGCCGGTACGATCAAGGCGTTTGCGGATGCAGCACGCACTGCAGGATTGAAATTTTAATTAAAGATATATGGCAGACGAAACACTCATACAAAATACAGCGACCGATGTAGCGGTCACCCCCGAGGTAGACAACGAGGTGCCGCGCGCGTCCGAGCACCGCGCATTTACGCCGCGCCGCGGTGGCGCTGATCGCCGTGGCGGAGGAGAGCGTGGTCCGCGCCGAGGAAACCGCGACAACCGCGAACGCAGTGAATTCGCGCAGAAAATGATCTCCATCCGCCGCGTCGCCCGTGTTATGGCAGGCGGTCGCCGCTTCAACTTCAGCGTCTGTATGGTCATCGGTGACAAGCAGGGTCGCGTCGGTGTGGGCCTCGGCAAGGCAGCCGATACGCAGCTCGCGATCGATAAGGCCACTCGCGCCGCCAAGCGTCACATGATCTCGCTCAAGCTCACCAAGAATCGCTCGATCGCACACAATGTGCACGCGAAGTACTGCGCATCCGTCATCGAAATTCGTCCGGCTCCGGGTCGCGGTCTCGTCGCGGGTTCTTCCGTCCGTACCGTCCTCGAACTCGCCGGTGTGTCCGACGTCACCGGCAAGCTCCTCTCACGCAGCAAGAACCCGATCAACAATGCACGCGCCGCCATCGAGGCACTCAAGAGCATCTCCCCCAAACGGGATTCGTCTCTTAGCGAAAAGAACTAATATGGCTACACTCAATCAACTTAAACGAACATCGAAGCGCTCGTACCGCCGCGTTGGTCGCGGTCAGGGCTCGAAGCGCGGGAAGACTTCCGGTCGCGGTGGCAAGGGTCAGACAGCGCGCGCAGGCAACAAGCGTCGCCCGGAACTTCGCGACATCATCAAGAAGCTTCCGAAGCGCCGCGGCTACGGTAAGAATCGTGCTCGCACCGTGAGCGGCGCGACGCCTGCGCCGGTCGCGGTTTCAATCAATCGTTTGAACCAGCTCTTTGATGCGGGTACCGAGATTTCACTCAAGGCACTTCAGGAGCGTGGCATCGTGAGCGCACGTGGTGGTGCCAAAGTGAAAATTGTCGCAGGCAGCGAAAAAGCGAAGAAATTCACCATTAAGAATATTGGTATATCAGCGTCCGCTCGTGCAGCCGTTGAACAAGCGGGCGGTCAGATACATTAATGAGCGAAGCGAATATAATTTTCTGATCCCGCCCCAATTTTGAAAAAGACGATCCATATGCAAAACCACCCCAACGTCACGATTATGAACCTGAATAGCACAGACTTCTGGAGCTCAAAATTGGAGCGGGATGTAAGAGCTTCTAAGTTCTTTTTACTCACTAAGAATCTCTAACATGTGGGAAACATTTGTCCACAAGATGAAAGTCGTCCTCACCGACGAATCCATCCGCACGCGCATTCTCTTTGTCCTCGCGGCGCTCGTCGTATTTCGCCTTCTTGCTGCAATCCCGATTCCGGGCGTGAATGTTGCGCAGCTCCAGTCGGCGCTCGGGAGCAATGGTTTCCTGGCGCTTTTCAACGTCTTTTCCGGCGGCGGTTTTTCGTCGCTCTCGATCGTCATGCTCGGTGTCGGCCCCTACATCACCGCATCAATCATCATGCAGCTCATGACGATCCTCGTACCGCGCCTCAAGGAGATATATCAGGAAGAAGGGGATTCGGGCCGTCAGCGCTTCATGCAATACTCGCGCTACCTCACCGTGCCGATGGCATTCATACAGGCGTTTGGTTTCCTTCTCCTCTTGCAGCAGAGCGGTATCGTCATGCCGCTTTCGATGTTTGCGATGATTACCAACGTCTTCGTGATTGCTGCTGGCTCAATCCTCCTCATGTGGATCGGTGAGCTCATCTCTGAATTCGGCGTGGGCAATGGCGTGTCGTTGATCATCTTCGCGGGTATCGTCGCCTCGCTCCCGAGCCAGATTTCGCAATTCGCCTTCGCCTTCGATGTCGCGCAGATTCCGACGTACGTTGGCTTCATCGCAGCGGCTGCGGTGATTCTCTTCGGTGTCGTCTTTATCTCTGAATCGGAGCGTCCGATTCCGGTCACCTATGCGCGCCGTGTGCGCGGATCGCGTGTCATGGGCGGCGTATCTACCTACTTGCCGCTTCGCGTCAATCAGGCAGGTGTGATGCCGATCATCTTCGCACTCTCGCTCCTCCTCTTTCCGCAAATGATCGTCACGTTCCTCGCGCACAGCCCGATCGCGTCGATCGCCTCGATGGCGACGACCGTGAGCGGCTGGCTCGCCAACCAGTGGGTCTACGGCATCATGTACTTCGTACTCGTTGTGGTGTTTACTTATTTCTATACTGCAATCACCTTTGAGCCGCATCAGATTGCGAAGAATTTGCAGAAAAATGGCGCGTTCGTCCCGGGTGTGCGCCCTGGTACGCAGACCTCCGAGTATCTCGCCAACATCATCACGCGTATCACCTTGGTCGGCGCGCTCTTCCTCGGTACGCTCGCCGTCTTGCCGCTCATCTTGCAGGGTCTTACGGGCATCACCGCGCTCACGATCGGCGGTACCGCGCTTCTCATTACCGTCTCCGTTGTGCTCGATGTGGTGAAGAAGGTTGATGCACAGACCTCGATCCGCGAATATTAAAATCAACAAAATGCAGTCATCTGCATCGTTGCGGGTCCCACGTGTGTTTGTCGCCGTATAAATATACGTCTCCAAACCCACTTCTCCCGCGCCTCGCATCTGACCGCATTTTGTTGATTTTACGTTTATGGTAGATTTGGTCATGGATTCAAGTGGTAAACATGTCGTCGTCATTGCCGGTCCCTCGGGAAGCGGCAAGAATGTCATCATTGAGGAACTTCTCAAGCGTTTTCCTCGTTGCGTCCGTGCAGTGACGGCGACGACGCGCGCGCCGCGCCCGGGAGAGCAAGATGGTGTCGACTATCATTTTTTCACCAAAGAAAAATTCGAGGCGGACCTCGCATCGGGAAATATTCCCGAACATCGCTTTGTGCCATCGCTTGGCACGTACTATGGATTCTATTTACCTGATCTCGAAGAGAAATTGAAGACGCATCCTGTTGTGTTTGCACAAGTTGATGTACAGGCGCTTCCATTCGTGAAATCGCGTTTCAACGCCACGACATTTTTCATAATGCCGGAGTCCATCGAGCAGTTTCGCGACCGTCTCCGCGCGCGAAATCCCGAGTGGAGTGAACAAGAATTCGAAGCGCGCATGCAGATCACCGAGCGTGAGCTCAAAGAAGATGCACCGCAGTTCGATTACCGTGTCGTAAATGCCGATGGAGCGCTCGAGAAGGCCGTCGACGAAATCATAGAAATTCTTAAAAAAGAAGGATATACTCTCGACTAATGAATCCCGTAACCGTTTTATTCTTTGGCTCGCAAGGGGCTGGCAAGGGCACGCAGGTGCAGATGCTGATTGACTTCCTCGAGGGGAAGAGTGATCGCAGTATCATACGCATCGACATGGGCCACGAGCTTCGCACGTTGCGCGATACGGGCCTTTACGCGGGCCAGCTCACTGGCGAGGTTATCAATGCGGGTGCGCGCATGCCGGATTTCATGCCGATCTATCTCCAGACCAAAAAACTCGTCGAGAATTTTTCCGGCGAGGAGCACATCATTGCCGACGGTCTCGCGCGCGGTGAAGATCAGACACGCGGCTTCGACGACGCGATGAAATTCTTCAAGCGCGACGATCTCCAGATCATCAATCTCGTGATCAATGACGATACGGCGGTGAAGCGCTTGATGGCGCGCGGCCGCAACGACGATACTGAGGAGGCGATCCGTCGCCGATTGGCATGGACGAAGACCGATGTGATGCCGCAGCTCGAACTCTTGAAAACACGTGGCCGCACCATTCACGAAATCGATGGTGAGCCCGATGTGGCGACGATCCACGAAAACATTCTTAAAGCATTGAAGTTGAACTAACTACGTACTACGTTCTACGTACTAACCTATGATTTTCAAAAAGAAAGAAGATGTAGCAGCGATCCGTGAAGCATGCCGCCGCACGGCGCGACATGTCCGCATACTTTCGGAGATGGTGAAGCCAGGCGCGACGTCGTACGAGCTTGAAATGAAAGCGCGCGAGATGGTGGAGAAGGATGGCGACAAGCTCGCGTTCCACGGCTACAAATCAAGTCCCAATGAAGCACCGTACGATTCGGGCCTCTGCTGCAGCGTCAACGATGTCATCGTGCACTCTCCTGCGGGGCAAAACGGCGCGCGATTTCAGGAAGGCGATGTGGTGACACTCGACTTCGGCATCATCCACAAAGGTTTCTATAGCGATATGGCGCGCACCATGATCGCAGGGAAGGCACTGAATGCCGACGACGAACGACTCATCAAAGGCACGTACGAAGCAGCCGAAGTAGGCATCAATGCGGCGCGCATCGGCAATACGATCGGCGACATCGGCTTTGCGGTGGAACAAATCGCCGATAAGTATGGATTTGGCTACCCCAAGAATCTCTGCGGACACGGAGTCGGCAAAGTGCTGCACGACGAGCCGCGTGTGCCCAATTTTGGCGAGCCGGGCAAAGGACAGAAGATCGTTGAAGGACTCGTGATCGCAATCGAGCCGATGATGACGCTTGGCACCGGGCAACTTTTCGTGGATGCCGACGGCCACTCATACCGCACCAAAGACGGCTCAAGGAGCGCGCATGTAGAAAATACCATCATCGTCACCAAGAACGGGCCGGAAGTACTCACGAAAGAGTAGTATGAATATTTGCGTTTTTTCTTCCGCTTACAACCTCGAAGAACCATACAAAGCGGCTGCAAGAGAACTCGGAGCGCTTATCGGGAAAAACGGACACGCACTCGTTTGGGGCGGTGGGCGCGTAGGCACAATGGGTGTCATCGCAGATGCCGCGCAAGAGAATGGCGCGAAATTGATAGGCATCATCGCGAGTCATGTGAAGCATCAAGAGCGGGATGGCGTGGATGAAATGATCGTCGTCGAAACGCTCGCGGAGCGCAAGAAGCAGCTGCTCGAGCGATCAGATGCGGTCGTGGTCTTGCCCGGCGGTCTTGGCACGCTCGACGAAGTCACCGATGTGATGGAGGCAAAGAAACACGGCGCGCATACGAAAGAAATCGTTTTTTTGAATGTCGGAGGTTTTTACGATGGCACGAAAATGCAGCTTGATCGAATGGACGTGGAAGGTTTCTTGCCAAAAAAACTGGCGGAATACGTCTTATTTGCCAACACTCCAACTGAAGTTATGAGTCTCATAGAACCCGTTACTTAAATATATATTTAAGTAACGGGTTAAGAAATTATGGATGTACTTGTTGTAGGGTCAGGTTCTCGTGAGCATGCGATTGTCTGGAAGCTAAAACAATCGAAGCGCTTGGGGAAGTTGTATGTTGCGCCGGGCAATCCCGGTACCGCATCCATCGCCGAGAATGTTCCGATTGGGGTGATGGAATTTGAAAAATTGGCTGATTTTGCTGAAGAGAACAAAATTGATCTCACGATCGTTGGCCCCGATGATCCGCTCGGCGGTGGCATCGTCGATGTATTCAAGTCGCGCGGTCTCAAAGTATTTGGCCCTTCAAAAGCTGCCGCACAGATCGAAAGTTCCAAAACATTTGCGAAGCAGCTGATGGCAGAGGCGGGCGTGCCGACAGCTGAATTCCAGGTGTTCAAGGATTACGAAAAGGCCCTCAACTACGTTCGGACTAAAGGAGCGCCAATTGTGATCAAGGCGAGTGGTCTCGCACTCGGCAAAGGTGTCTATGTGTGCAAAACGATCGAAGAAGCAGAGCAAGGATTGAAAGAGATCATGCTCGATAAACAATTTGGCAATGCAGGCAATGAAGTCGTGATCGAAGAATTTTTGGATGGGCAGGAAGTTTCTATCCATGCGTTTTGCAATGGGACCGAGTTCATTCTCTTCCCGGCTTCGCAAGATCACAAGCAAGTAGGGGAAGGTGATACAGGCCCCAATACGGGTGGCATGGGTGTCATTGCTTCGGTGCCATGGGTTACGAACGAGCAGCTCGAGAAAATCGGCAAGACAATCGTAAAGCCGACGCTCGAAGCGCTTGTCGCAAAAGGTACGCCGTATCAGGGGGTTTTGTATCCCGGACTCAAAATGGCTAGCCACGGCCCGAAAGTCTTGGAATTCAACGCCCGATTCGGTCAGCCGGAGTGCGAAGTGTATATGCGTCTTCTCAAGACGGACTTGCTTGATATCTGTGAAGCGATCGTCGATGGAAAATTGCCGAGCAATGTCGAATGGAATTCCGGCCATGCAGCGAATATTATTCTCGCGTCCGATGGCTACCCTGGCAGCTACAAAAAAGGTTTGCCCATCACCGGCATCGAAAATGCAGAGCAGATGGAAGGCATTGTTGTTTTTTATGCGGGTACTAAGGAGCAAAACGGCCAGCTTGTAACCAATGGCGGTCGCGTCTTAGCCGTCACTGCAACAGGAAATTCTCTCAAAGAAGCACTTGATAAAGCCTATGCGGCGGCGAAAAAAATTCACTTTGAAGGCAAGTATCTGCGACGTGACATCGGAGCAAAGGCACTCTCGCAAAAAAGTGTATAGTTAACCTGGTGCGCAATGGAGGCTTCGATGAACAGGGCCCAGATAATTGGTATTTCCGCCGACGGGAGGAGATCGATGGAACGGGCCAGTGCCCTACAAAGGTCGCTCGCGATCATTCGTGCCTCATGGTGCGAAGCCGAGGGCGAAAGGGTAGAGGGTTTTTTGTTCAGAATTAACCCGAGTTTGGGAGCCGGAGCCGTGGAATATTACATTCCGGACCCCGATCCGTCTGTGCTTCGAAATGAGGAGGTTCCGGACGGTGCCATATTTGTCGATGGTTCGCATGAGCAGAAGCTGCGGATGCTTTGTCTGGCTGCGGGGGTTGAGTTGCTCGACTAGAAGCCGCTGAGGAGAGCGCCGAGTTTCTCGGCAACCTCGGCGGCTCTTCTTTTTATACTGAATACGATATACGGAATACGGTATACTTTCCTCCATGCCTCCAAATGCCACGATGGGAGAGAAACCGCGCATCCAGATGCCGGAGAAATTTCAGACGCCGCATGAAGAATTGCAATATTTGCGTGAGAGAGTTCGCGAGCAGGAAGAGCGCCTCGAGCTTGGCGCTTCGAATCGTTTTGATCAAGACCGCATCGCGCGTCGCGAGGTCAAGGAGTATGCGCAGCGGCCGGTCGAGACCGTCTTGCATGAAAACGCGATCATGCCGGAGCCCGATATCATTCACCATGCGCTGAAGCTCGAGCCGGAAACGCACGACAAACAGGTGGATGAAATTTTGAAGCTGGTTGTGGAAAAGGGGATCCGTAATGCGCTCGCCGTTGCTTCCAAGATCAAAAATCCGCATCTCGACGACGATATCCACCGCGCGCTCGTGCGCTACGTAGCCGAAGGCTTGCCCGATGTCGGATCGAGCTTGCCCGAAAAGGTGAGCCGCGCGCTCCACATGGTACTCTTCGAAATCCAGCCGCAGGCGCACGGGGAAACAGGCAAGGACCAGGCGCAGTACAAGCTCGAGCAACTCCTCTCTTCATCCGAGCAGCTCTATGCGGGTCTCATGGGTCTTATCGAGGAAGGCGAAGGCTTTTCGCTTGAATTGGCGGTGCCAGAAGGGAGCGAAGAGGCGTTTTTGTACCTTGCAATGCCGCATGAAAAGAAAGGGCTTGCCGAACGTCTCATTTCATCGGTCTTCCCCAATGCGCGCATTTCCGAGAGCCGTGGTGATTACAACATTTTCAACTACGACGGCGCGACAGCCGCAAGCTATGCCACCTTTGCCACCTACCCGCAGCTCCCTCTGAAGACGCCCGATATGTTCGAGCACGATCCGATGAACGTCTTGCTTGCCGCGTTTTCCAAAATCGCGAAGCACGGCGAGGGCGCGGCGATGCAGATCACCGTCTCGACGGAAGGCGACCGCTACAATCGTCACTACAAAAAGGTGATCCGTGAACTCGAAAAGGGAAAGCAATTGGCACAAGCAGTCAAAATTCCGGAAACAGAACTCGGTGAGGCGCTCAAAGAAACAGCTCTGAGCTTCTTTAAGTCCGAGGATCAGCGCAAAGAAGAAAAGGAGCGCGAATTCCGCAAGGCGACGGACCAGGTGGCCAATGAGGAAGTCGGTCGCAAGATCAAGACGCGCATCGCACCTGTTTCTATACGTCTGGTGAGCTCCGCCTTGACCCAGGAGCGGGCAGATGAAATTTTGGAAAATCTGGAAGCTCCGTTCTCGCAATATGACAATCCGCGCGGCAATCATCTGGTATTCAAGCGCGTCGGCAGCTGGAGCATGGACGCATTTCTCCAAGACTTCACGTTTCGCGAATTTGAACACTCATACACGATCCCGCTTTCACTCGCGGAAATTACGTCGCTCTTCCACTTCACGGCGGAGCGCGTGACCACTTCTCGTGAGCTGAAGCGCAGCTTCGCCAAGCAGGCCCCCGCGCCGGTCAACGTTTCGAGCGAGGGCATCACGGTGGGCATCAATGCGTACGGCGCCGAAGAAACACCGGTGCGCTTTGCGCCGGCGGACAGGCTTCGCCATTGCTATGTGATCGGACAGACGGGAACCGGAAAGACTGGCCTGATCAAAAATATGATCATCCAGGATATTCGCAATGGAGAAGGCGTCGCCTTCATCGATCCGCACGGCAACGATATCGAAGATGTGCTTGCGGCGATTCCGACCGAGCGTGCAAAGGACGTGATTTACTTTGATCCTAGCTATACCGAGCGGCCGATGGGTCTCAACATGCTCGAGTATGATCGCAATCGGCCGGAGATGAAGACATTTGTCGTCGACGAAGTGTATGGCATCTTCCGCAAGCTCTATGCGGATGTGCCGGAGGCATTTGGTCCGATGTTTGAGCAGTACTACCGCAACGCCGTGCAGCTTGTAGTGGAAGATCCGGATTCCGGCAGTACATTTGTCGAAATTCCGCGTGTCTTTGCCGATCCGCAATTTCGCGCGCTCAAGCTCTCGCGCTGCAACAATCCGATCATCGTGCAGTTCTGGCGCAAAATCGCCGAACAGGCGCAGGGTGATCCCTCACTTGAAAACGTTGCGCCCTATATCACTTCGAAATTCGACGTCTTCCTCACCAACGACATCATGCGCCCGATCATCGCGCAGGAAAAATCGGCATTTAATTTCCGCGAAATCATGGACGGCAAGAAAATCTTCCTCGCCAATCTCTCGAAAGGACGCTTGGGTGATCGCAATACGTCTCTCTTAGGTCTCGTCTTGGTATCGAAATTCCTGCAGGCCGCATTCTCGCGTGTCGATACGAGAGGAGAGCTCCCGGTCTTCTACCTCTATATCGATGAATTCCAAAATTTCGCGACGCCAAGCATCGCCACCATCCTCTCCGAAGCGCGAAAGTACAAGCTCTCGCTTACCGTGGCACACCAATTCATCGCGCAGCTCGACGAGCAGATCCGCGATGCGGTGATCGGCAACGTCGGCACGAAAATTTCGATGCGCATCGGCACCACCGACGCCGAATTCTTGGAGAAGCAATTCGCACCAGTCTTCACGGCACAAGATCTCGAAAATCTTCCGAATCGTACGGGCGTCGCATCGCTCCTCGTCTCCGGCGTCCCGGCACGACCTTTCACCATCACGACGCAAGATCTCCCACAATTCGACTATTCACGCATTGATCCACTGAAGCAGCTCTCATACATGACCTTCGGACGTCCGCGAGTAGAAGTGGAATCAGAGGTCCGCCGCAAATTCGAAGCCGCGTACGGCATCAAGCCGCCGCAACCCACTGATATCTCCGCACAAACGTACCAATGATCTTCACCTTGCATACTGATACACTTTTGATACACTTGGTCCTATGGCAACGACAAAAAAAAGGATCAACATAAGCGTTTCGGACGATGTAAACGACGCTCTCGAGCGTCTGGCGAAGCGTGATCAGGAGCCGGTGGCTACCAAAGCCGCGGATCTTTTGGAAATGGCACTTGAAATCGAAGAAGACCACTATTTTGCTCAGGTTGCAAACGATCGCTTGAAAGGTAAGGTACGCTGGATACCTGACAGCGATACGGTATGGGAATAGATGGCTATAAAATCATTCACCACCCTTTGGTTATACAGGAGGATATTCCGCGTCTTGATAAAGCATGGAAACTGAAGGTCCGTGACTCGATACGACAAAAACTCATGAGTCATCCGGAACTCTATGGTAAAGCACTTCATCAAGATCTGAAGGGGTTTCGCAAATTACGAGTCGGCGATTATCGGGTTATTTATCAAGTTGCAGGCAAAAACGTTCGCACGCTCATTATCGGCCATCGCTCGATTGTCTATCGCGATGCCCGTAAAAGATTGGTATCAAGCGGATAGCTGCCGAGATTCATATCCTGCTAGAAAACAATACATTTTGTGGTACAGTGGCGCTCATGCCACATCCCAAAGACGAACGCACATTTGTCATTATCAAACCCGACGGCGTCCAGCGCGCACTCGTGGGCGAAATTATCAAGCGCTATGAGCGCACCGGCCTTAAGCTTGTCGGGGTGAAATTCGGCGTCGCCGAAGAAAAGAAATTCTGGGATCACTACAACAAAGATGATGCCTGGTTCCTCAAGAAGGGGACTAAGATCGCCGAAGACAAAAAGGCGGCCGGTCTTCCTGTGGAGAAAGAGCCGATCGAATACGGCAAGGACATCATCCGTCAGCTCGTAAAGTTTATGACCTCGGGCCCTGTCCTCATGATGGTCTGGGAAGGCAATCAGGCGGCCGCTGTGGTACGCAAGATCACGGGTGACACCGAACCGGCTACCTCCGATGTCGGCACGATCCGCGGCGACCTCACCGTCGACTCCTACGGCATCGCAGCCGTCGACGATCGCGCGGTGCGCAACCTCATTCACTGCTCTGAAAATGTCGACGAGGCAAAGCGCGAGATCCCGATCTGGTTCACCGACAAAGAAATGACCGAATACCGCCTCGTGGGTGAACAGATACTCTACGACGTTAACCTTGACGGCATTTTAGAATAGAGTCGCGCATGCAATACCTGCACCAGTCTACGTACGGTCACGCAGGCGGCGAGCATAGCTTGAAGCCAGTCATGGCAATGGATAGGGGGCATATCTACGACCTCAAGGAAGGCCGCCCGGATCTCTCAAAGCCCATCTACGCAATCCACGGCGATAAAGTCTTTGCGACAGAGCATCACCCTGGCGGTGCGACGCCCCACGCGCTCTTCGAGATTAAGGGAGACAAGGTGCACACTACGAGCGCGCACCCTGCGCATAACCCGGCTTCGCACACGTTTGTCATTCGTTGAATCTCCACTTTTGCTTGTTCATCCCGTTAGAAACAAGCGAAGCCGTCGAAGGGAGTTTATATACACATTGAACGCTGTCTACAGAAGTTTCTAACGGGATTCATCAAACGTACACAATAAGGGGTATACTATGCGAAGCGGTCGGTACTTAAACCTGCTTGGTTCAAGTACGGGATTCTTATATCGCTTCACGTCTTGGCGTGATTGCTGCGGAAACCCACCTGGTATCCAAATCCCAGGCTTGCCGTACCGTCCGCACCAAAAAATCCGCGTATGCGGATTTTTTGGTGCTATACTTTTTCAAATGGCTCGCCGACCTGCGCATCCGAATCACACGAAAGTGCCGAATAATTTTTGTCGCTTGCCCGACGGCTACGGCATCATCAAAATTGGCGTCTCCGGTGCCGCCGAGACAGGGCACTGCGGACTCGATGCATATGAGAAGGCGAAAGAAGCGGGGCGAGAGATCGCGCGTGCGGGTGCAATCATCACCACGGGCGCAACGACTGGCTTCCCCATGTACGCCGCGATGGGCGCCAAGGACGAATGCGGTTTCTCGATCGGCTTTTCTCCGGCTTCTACCGAGCGAGAGCATGTCGAGACCTACAAACTCCCACTCGAATATATGGACGTCGTCGTCTATACCGGTTTTGGGTATGCAGGACGCGACCTCTTGCTGGTGCGCTCATCGGACGCGCTTATGGTGGGCTGCGGACGAATCGGCACGTTCAACGAATTTGCCGTCGCATTCGAGGATAGACGCCCCATCGGCATTATCGAGGGGACGTGGAATACCGACGAAATTCTTCGCGACATGATTACCTCCGCGCATCGTCCGAATGCGCGCATCATTTTTGATTCAGATCCCAAAGCACTCGTTGAGCGTCTCATCGAGATGGTGAAGAAAGATCGTCAAGAAACCAACCTTGTCTTCAAAAATTATGACGGCTTCAGTGGCCTCGGGAAGGATGCCGAGATGATCATGTAGGACGAGTACCGCTCCTCTCTGGCAATAAAAAAACTCCCCATTGGGGAGTCTTTTACATACCAGAGAACCCCGCACGAACCCAGGCACGTTGTCGACGAACGGAGTGCGGGGGTGAATGGAACCGTTACGTACACACGACCCTCAACAA
>QZIY01000034.1 GCA_003599175.1 Candidatus Parcubacteria bacterium | reverse complement strand
CAAGACTCAAAAAGGAATTATTCGCGATTCAAAAACGGCATGGGAACAGGAAATTCAGGAATTCCTCAGGGTCGCATTTTTAAATGAGCTATAGCGGTGAAGGGATTATCAGGGTTTCTTGACCTATATGGTTTACTTGCAACAATGATGGGATGGAAAAGTTGCCCTACAGCCAGGCTAAAAAAGCACTTAGGGAATCGCGATCTATTGATGATATCAAACGCGCACGAGAAACTATTGACTCTCTGGGCACGGAGCACAGAACACCTTTTGAATTTCCGGTTGCGAGCGATTTGATCGAAGCTTATCTCAAGCGAAAAAAGCTTCCGTATAACACACATAGAAAAGCGCGTGTCTATCTCTCCCCAAAAGGCGATATTACCTATGATGGTTTCGAAATTCAAACCCAATCTCACCCTACATATATATTCGGTCATGCTGCTGACACCCAGACATTTGAAAAAGATGACTTACGGACACCATCTTTCGATGAAAATCTTGCATCCTCGCTGACTTCAAAACCCTCAATTACAAATATAGTAAATGTTGACGGTGTGGGGCTTGTTATTTTTAAGGCCTTTTTAAAGACGCCACTTGGAACACTCGCTCGCCAAGGAAAATCTAGGTTTGATGCTGAGCCGGAAGAGGACCGTGCGATAGATGAGATTTCTCAAGTGCGATATCTCGGAGAAATATTTAAAAACTCGCCGCTCATCTACGCTCCTAAAGTCTTAGGCAGGAATGGTGCCGTGATGGCATTTGAGTACATCCAAGGAGAAACTGTTTCTGATATAACCTATGCTAAGCGACTAAATAAATCTGATTTTTTAAAAATAGCTGAGGTACTTGGGCAATTTCACGATATTGCAGCTAAGGATCAATTGAAAACTCCTGCGCATTTCACGGTCCCATCGGATCATCCGGGGAACAGTCTTATTTTCTTTAAGTACAGGACAGCGTCTCTAGCCCTGCAAGGATGGGAAAAACAGTTTTCCGATCAAAACCTTGCTAATCGATATCTTGCTCTTGTTGAAAAAGCAAAAGGAACGATTGCAAATAATGACTACAGCTACTCAGAAGACATTGTTTACGGGGATTTCAAGGATGAAAATCTGATATTTATGCCTGATGGGCGTGTCGCACTCATAGATCCCGGACTTGCAAAAGGCAGGAGGAGCATGGACATCGCAAAATTTTGCAGGGGTGTATTATTTAAAGACCAAGATGCTCTTCTGGCGAATCTCGATTCGTTCTTGCAGCGATACAATGAGGTTACGTCTCAGAACATATACCGTTCTGAAATAGCTCACATGCTTGGCATCGACATGACCAGCATCATGCATGCATATTTAACAGTGCCACCTAGCCAAGTATCTCAATTCCCACCAATGGTCAAAAACGTACAGGATCGCAGTGCCATGTATTTTGAAATCGCTGAAAAAGCCCTAGAAGGCACTCTACCTGAATATTCGCGGGTATGAGAAAGGGGGCGTCTGGAAAGACGCCCCCGATTATTGCGAATCCCGCGCGCGCTTGCTACGCGCTGAACATCTCGTGCACGGGCCGACTGATACAGGTGGTCTGCTCCCCGATTTGCCGTGGAGCACTGATACACGTGACCTCGGCCGGTTCTCCCAAATCGATGCCGCCGAAGAAGGTCTCGTACAGAGCGAGGGTATGCGCACTCAGACGCGATAAGCCGTGTATCGCGCTCGCCGAATTGACGGCATCGGCGGGTTCATGATGCAGATATTGTCCGAAAATCCGGTTCATGTCGGCAGCATACGAACGCGTATGCAAGATATGGCAGTGCCAGATTTCATCGACATCAGCCGGCGGCACTAAACCAGCCTCAGGAAACATCAGGCACAGCGCCAGAAAGCGCCGATAGTTCGTCTCAGCCGCGTTTACGCGCTGCTCGCCCCATCCGGTCTTGGCGATCAATTTCGCCTTGACGGCACTGAGCTTGATGCTCGACACCATATTGATAGCGGTTGCTGTGGTGATAGTTGCGGCCTTCTGGCCGCTCGTAGTCTCAACGATCATTGTGGCCTCTTCGTGAAAAGCAGGCTCGCCATCGAGTACACCATGTACCTGGCTAACCAAGGAGAGTGTACACCTAATCCTTTTTTTGGCGAACCATAGCAACCTCTGGGATAACTATCCCGCCTGGCAACTTATCGAGCGATGTCTGCACTTTACGTCTGGTTCGTATAAATCCAAATCGGATATAAAAAGCTATCGCGCGCCTATTGTACCGGGCAACATTCAAGACAATATTGGACCGATGACCAAATGTTCGTAAAACCTTCTGCATGAGAGCACTTCCGGCTCCAATACCCTGGTACTTGGGGAGAATATATAACATCTTGATACGAACTTCCCCTTCCTCTTTCACTACCTTACAGAGACCGACCGGTTTTCTATTTACGCGGACCAGCCAAAAAAATTCATTTGAAGACTGATGACTAATCGAGTCACGTATTGCCTGTGGTCGAACTTTTCTTAGATAAACTTTGAGGTTCGATTCATCGATCCCAAGCGATGAGTTTGGATAAGTTGCCATCCAAGTTGTCCTGAGTATTTTTACAATGGAGTCCGCATCTGACACCTTTGCAGTTTTAATCGATATTAGGGTTTTTTTATTTACCATTAAGGTCCACAATAGAATATAAACGACAGAAATCAACATAAAATATTTAGTGCAGGAAAATATTACAAACATTGGCAACTTAGGGACTCTGTGGTTTTATACTGCAAGCCAATATAGTAAGGAGCCGATCGATGCTGATCACGATAGGGGGCATTGATGGAAGTGGTAAAACTACGCAGGTAAAGATGTTGGAAAGCGGGTTGCAAGAACATGGATTTGACCCCCTTACAGTCAAGGCGTTCGATGACGCCACGAAGAGAGCGTGTCGACCGTTCGTTGAGAGTTGGGAGGATGATGCAGCAATATTGTTTCTCTTTCATGCGCTGTATGCGCAGCAACGCGCCACAACAACTAAAGCCCTGGCTGATGGCAGAACTGTAATAACCGATCGCTGGGATGAGACATATCTGGCCCATTACGAGAACTTTGGTGTGCTTTCCCGGCGACCGGATTTGCGACTCCCCTTATTCTCTCTTGTCTTTGAAGGAGTACTTCCCGACATTGGATTTATTCTGAAAATTCCCGTGGAAGTAGCTCGTCAAAGGCGAGAATTGCGTGAAGAGAAGTCGAGATTCGGTGAAGGTGCCGATGACCACTATGAAATATTGCAGAGATCGTATTGCACGCTGGCAAACACTCGTAAATGGCACATCCTTGATGGTACTCAGGATGCGGGCGCGATACACCGCCAAATAATGAGTCTAGTCTTGAAACTATAGCTGCGATTTACTGCAGCTAAGTCGAGGGTCAGTAAAACTGACCCTCTTTTTTTCTTATCGCAAAAAGAGAAGCGCGTCGGCTCGTAGTCGACGCGCGATTTCTTCCCCTTGTATTGTCACGAGCCAGACGCTCGTTTGTCTTAAAAAATACGCTCCTTCAGCCCCCGCGACGCTCAACGTACACATAGGCTTGATGTCCGGCATCTTGCGTCTCGCGCGCCATGTCCACGGCGTCGAGCTCAGCAAGCACAGGTTCGCCATAGAAGCCTTCGTGATCGATAGGTTTTTGCCCGTCGATCTCGATCGTAATCACCCATCCCTCGCTACCGGGATGAACGCAAAAGTTCGAAGCCATGGTTTCCTCCCTACCAGATCTGTATTGAGCGGATGATGTTGCCTTGCTCAATACCAATGTGACGAATGTGCTTTACGTTCTTGGCACGTGCGAGCGCGTCCGCTGTCGCAGTTTCAACAGCCTTATAGCCGTTCTCGTAGGTGGTGGCCAAACGACGATGCGGTTCGTCACCAATCCATGTTCTGCTGCGAATAGCATACCCGTCGTGACGCGATACTACATCGATACTCTCGACCCACGGGGCCATTACTACCTCCCGGCAGACTCCGTTGCCTGCCTCCTAAAGAGAAGTGTATACCTCGTTTTCCACATGGCCAGCATTTTCTTCATGCCCTGTTCATAGAGAGAGGGACGGACCACCGTGCTACGCTTACTACAGGTACGGCATGGAGCAGTACTTTTGAAAGCTCTCCGAGGAAAGGATCATGAGGTTCATATTGCTTTTCGTTGCCACGGCCACACTCGCGAGTTGCGTACAAGCAGGACGGCAACAATTGAGTGATGCGTGTCCGTCATATAGCAAATTTTTGCTGGCGAGCACGATTGGATACGTGTCCGGCGCGGACGACGTCGAACGACTCCTCGAAAATGCGCTCGACCCCTGTGCAATGCTCGAAAGCATTCTTCGCCAACGCGACGAGTCGCTGCGACGGTAACACCCTCGCACATCTTCCGTCTCAAAAACGAAAATCCCGCACGGCCAGTGCACGTGCGGGATTTCTGTTTACTTTTTTCTTACTTGCGCTTACCTACCTTGCGGCGAGACACGATGAACACGTTGGAATATTTCTTAGGGGTTCTTGTCTTCTGGCCCTTGCCTGTCGGCTTACCCCACATCGAGCGAGCGCGGCGGTGGCCGCGGCCTTGGCGGCCTTCGCCTCCACCGTGCGGGTGATCGACAGGGTTCATGGCGGTACCGCGGACGGTCGGGCGAATTCCCTTCCAGCGTGTGCGGCCTGCTTTGCCGATAACGACGAGGCGGTGTTCTGGATTCGATACTTCTCCCACCGATGCCCAGCAGGTATCAATCACGCGGCGCACTTCGGTCGACGGCATCTTGAGGTGCGTGTAGCCCGCATCCTGCGCGATGACTTCCGCGAAACTTCCTGCAGAGCGGACCATCTTGCCGCCGTTCCCTGGCTTCAATTCGATGTTGTAGACAAAGGTACCCACGGGGATCTTGCCGAGCGGAAGACGATTGCCCGGCGTCAGCGCGGCGCTCTCAGACGCGATGATCGTATCTTCCACCGTCACTTTCTGCGGGAGAACCACATAGCGCTTCTCACCGTCGGCATACACGGCAAGACCGATGAATGCAGAGCGGAACGGATCGTACTCGATTGAGACGATACGTGCAGGAATGTTTTTCTTATCGAATTTGAAATCGATCTCGCGATGCACGCGCTTATGGCCTCCGCCCTTATGACGAGTCGTGATGCGACCATGCGAGTTGCGACCAGAATCGCGCTTCTTGCCCTTCATGAGTGCCTTGTGCGGCTTGTGGCCGGAGAGCGTCTCTCTGTAGTTCAGAGTTGACATCCCTCTCATGCCTGGCGTTCTCGGTTTATATTGCTTCAGTGACATAAAGATAATTTAAAGTTGAAATCTCAAAGTGTAAAACTACAGTTGAAAACTTTTTAATTTTGCATCGTCATTTTTCATTTTGAGATTTACATTTTCCATTAACTGATCGTGATCGATTCGCCTTGTTTGACGTAGACGTAGGCTTTCTTGCTTCCCTGCTTCACGCCGATTTTGCCGGTCTTCATGCTGCGGACCTTCTTCTCCGGCACGCGGACGATCGCGACCTTGAGCGGCTTCACTTTGTAGAGGGCCTGCACCGCGCGCACGATGTCGCGCTTCGTTGCATTCGATGCCACGTCAAAAGTGTACACATTGCCTGCCTGCTGCATGGAGGCCTTCTCGGTGATGCGAGCGTGTTTCAAAATGTGTTCGTAGGTAGTCATACAAGTAGCTTCTAGGGACTAGCTCTTAGCTTCTAGCTTTGATTTCTTGCTAAGACGACCTTCAATGGTAGCGAGTGCGGTTTGCGGATTTTCGAGAATGAGGAAGGTGTTGCGGAGGACGGAGACCGGATTCAAGTTCTGCGCCGACACGACAGCCATGGAGCCGATGTTGCGGAAACTCTTTTCTGTGGCTACCGATTTTTCAGAAAGCGCGATGAGCGCGGCATTTTTTTTCTTCTGAGAAAGCTTCTCAAAACCCTTCACGCCACCGAGTGCCACGATCGCCTTCTTGGCTTCTGCGGTTTTTGGCGCAGAAAGGCCAAATGATTCAACGAAGAGCACTTCGCCATCGGCAAATTTCTTCGAGAGCGCCATCGCGAGCGCCTTGTTGCGCATGTTCTTGGGGATTGCACGTGCGAAGACCTTGGTATTGCGGGGACCGTGCGCGACACCGCCGCCGACCCAGATCGGGCTGCGTGTGGAGCCGTGTCGAGCGCGACCGGTGCCCTTCTGGCGCCACGGCTTCTTGCCGCCGCCGCGTACATCGCCGCGATCTTTGGTGTGCGCGACATTGGTGCGGGCATTGTCCTGCATCGAGGTCACGACCTGGTGCATAAGGGAATCGCCCCACGCGACATTAAAAATCGATTCGGGAAGCTGTATAGTCCCCACCTTCTTTCCTTCCTTGTTGTAAATATTCGCTTCCATAAAATCAAAATGTAAATCTCAAAATGTAAAATTACAATGCAAAGTTAAAAATGACCGCTATTCGATCTAAGCAGAACACTTTAGATTTTAAATTGTCATTTTTCATTTTGAGATTTCAATTTTCCATTATCCTCTGACCTCGACCAATGTCCCCGGTCTCCCCGGAATAGCGCCTGAGATCAAGAGCGTATTCGAACTCGGATCCACCTGCAAGACTTTGAGATTGCGGACCGTGACGCGATCTCCTCCCATGCGGCCTGCCATGCGCATACCCTTCACGACGCGACCGCCTGCGCGACCGCCGCCGCCGATAGAGCCCGGTGCGCGCTCTTTGTTCTTCTGACCGTGCGAGCGAGGACCGCCCTTGAAACCGTGGCGCTTCACGACACCCTGAAAACCCTTACCCTTTGAGGTGGAAGACACTTCCACGACATCACCCGGTACAAAGACAGAAAGCTCGATTTTGTCGCCCCGCTTCATCTCTGCTGCACCTGCAACCTCACGCGATTCGCGGAGGTACATAAATGAGCCAAGGTCCTTGAGGTGGCCTTTGACCGCGCCCGAGAGGTTCTTTTCTTTGCGCATACCCGTGCCTACCTGCACACCCGTGTAGCCATCCTTGTCAGCCGTTTTGACCTGAGTCACCGTCATCGGGGCGGCATAAATGATCGTCGCGGCAGCCACATTGCCTGCCTCGTCGAAGACCTGGGTCATTTTGCCCTTGGTGCCCAAGAAAAACTTATTGTTGAATTTGCCTGCCATAAAAGAATTAATCCGCGCAATGGCGCGGATACATGATCCTAGCCATTGGTCCAGCTCCAATTTTGGAGTTTAGAAATTTCTATTCCCCAAAATTGGGGCTGGACTTGGGATGGCCGCAGTATAGTCGGTTTTCGGTTGAACGCAACTCTTAGGCCGAGCACCCTCTTCTCTGGGGGTGCTTTGGCATGTCCTTACCGCTCCTCGAAATCAGGGATGAGATTGACGGTGACGCTCTTGGAATCGATCGGACGGCCGGTCACTTCGCCCACACAGCTGACAGTGAAGATCGTTTGCGCGACGATTGGTCTCGAATCGCGTTCTACCCTGCTTGTATCTCCTCCTATGCGCCTATTCGTCCATGGACCGTCTCCATTAGTCCCGGTGATGGTGCAGTTGATCGGTTCGTCCGAAGCGCGGGACGTATTCGGATCGATGTGCCACCAGACGACCGTTTTTTCATTCTTATGGAGAAGCATGGGCGTAGCGCCAACTTTCACACCAGGCTGCGTTGGAGTCGGGCAATACGCTCTACCCGGCTCCGGCTCAATGCAGAGGTATCCCTGCGCCGCATAGGGACAGCGGGTCAGATCGCCGCACACGTTATTATCCTTGTCATACTGCGTATAGTAGGTACGATCCTTGCTGCAGCGAGTTGTGAGAGGTGGCTTGCATTTATTTTTATTTTCGCAGTTGTTCTGGAGATTTTGTTCGCACGTGCATTTGCTCTTATCGCCGTCCGGCGCAGGGTCGCCATTGGGGCATTTGTTGTTATCGCCCTTAACGATCGCTCGTGTCGAGCATGAGAATGAACCCATGGGAATACTGAACCACGTGTACCTGCCCTGAAGCGTGAAATCTGTTGTCTTGTTGATCGATACGCCGCTCCACGGACCCGGATTGTCGCTCCCCACCGCGCCCACGCCTGTGAGCGTCCCCGTCCAGTTCGTCATGAGGAACGTGTCGATCGATGCGCGGAGCGTGACGGTGCCGGGACCGCTTAGTTCCGCCGGAGATACATTGAGCTGGCACCCGTTGCCCGTGCACTGAATGGTTTTGGGACTTTGATTAAGTTGGGGATTCGGACCACTGCTGTCGGTATTGATCGCATAGATGTAGAGCGTATGCGTGTAGCCATCCTTCAGTACATCTGGAGTCGGGATCGAGAAGCCGTGATTGCCCGTGACGTGTCCGTCTCCGCCATTACATGCATTTGCGTTTGCATCCCAGGTGCCGCCGCTCATGGCGCAGTTCACATCGGGGCGGTAGCGATCGGTCGTATACTGGCCCACATACCCGCTGAAATCTCCGGGAACCGGCGGCTTGTCCGCATAGAGGTGCACATTGATCAGTCTAGTCGGCGCCTTGGGATCATACGCCCATCCGTCGAGCGTGGAGCAGCTTGCGCCGTCGAAATATCCGAGAGGTACTGGAGGACCTGAAGCGTCTATTGTAACACTCGCGGAAGCCGATCCTCCCGGCCCTTCACACGCCAAAGTATAGGTGCCAAGGAGTCCAGTCTGAGTCGATAGCGGCAGTTGGCCTGGAGCGTAATGTTCGGGTGACTCTTCCGGGTAACCGTCTGTACGCGTATTCGTAAGCACGCACGACGTGAAATTCGTCGCGTTGCGGTAGAGCGTGTAATTCTCGCCACGCGCGATCGTAAGGTGTTCCGTTTGACCATTCGCGGTGAGCGATACGGTAGGCCGAGTCGGCGGCTGCGCCACCGGATTGCAAATCTGGTTGGAACTTTTGACTGCGACCTCCTGCGATTCAACGCGCCCCACGTTGCAGATTTGCGTGCCGCTCGGCGCATCGGCGTTGACCTGCACAGTGAAATCGACATACCCGCTCCAGCCGCTCGGCGCGTACTGCTGCGCCCACCACACGTCGCCGTTGCCGTCGACGCAGGCCGGAATCTGACTGCAGCTGTTGCCGTTGTCGGTACCGCCGCCCTGCCAGATCAGGGTGGTGTGCGCGGGAATGCGGTCGCGCACGATCATCCAGTTCTGGTCGCCGGTCGTTTGAACGTAGAGGCGGTATGCGATGCGATCTCCCGGGTTGACGCTGGAGCCGGGGGCCCGATAGAGCTGCACCTGATTGATGTAGAGGTCGTTTTGAGGAGCGTCATTGACGGTGAGGCGCGTGCTGCACCTAAACGTGTCGAGTTCATTGCCGAGAGCGTCGTAGTAGCTGCCGGAGAACGTAAAGTCGAAGGGGCCGGAAGGCGCTGCGATTTCAAGCGTGCCCGAGGGGTAGACCTCACCGATGCCGGTGATCCAGCCGCGAATATTCTTGATTAACGAGTCTTGAATATTGAAAATGGGCGGCGCCCCCACCATCCAGCTCACGGTTACCGTTTTCGTCTGTCCTGCAGTGATGGTAGAAGGACTCACTGATACGACACAGCCTTCGAGATCGCACTCGTTGTTCCAATGTGCGTCAATGGCAGAGGGGCATGATGCGGGCATGATGGAGAGGCCGCTTGCCGAATTGTCGGTGAATTTTACTTCGGCAGAAGAAAAAGACTCTCGTGTGGCGTAAAGCGAGAAAGAGGCGACGAGCACGATCGCAAAGGCACAGCCAAGGACCAGCGCGTGCTCCTTGCGAAGGAGACGCAGAAGACGGTGCCAGTGCTTGCTCAAGTGCGACATGAATCTGTATGCGGCATACGGAATACTCCATACGCGATACGTCTTTCTATTGTACCGTACTTGAAGCAACCGCTACCTCTATCCTGTGCATATTGTCCTCGACGGCGGCCCGGAACGTCGCGATCCCTGTCTCCGCAATTGCCGGATCGTTGCCCGGATAGCTGTGGAGCCACTCTTCTTTACTTACACTTTGCACATGCGCCCAGGCCTTCTGTACGCGCTCGTGCGCTTTTTCGATGTCACCGATTTCATACAGTGCGATGGCGCTTGAGTTAAGCAGCCATGGATTTTCTGGGAAATACTTCAAACCCTCTTCGGTTGCACGAGCAGCTTCTTCGAATCGCTCGGCCTTAAGAAGCACCCACGCATAGTCATTGATCGCCGCCCAGTTGTATGGAACAACTTTCAAAAACTTTTCATAATCTTCCGCCGCGCTCGCATAATCGCCCATGTAGCCTTCGATGAGTCCGCGGACGTAGTAGGAATTCGGCGTCTCTTCGCCGTGAAGCGCGATCTGCACGTTGATGTAGCCGAGCGCCGCGCCGAAGTCGGCATGGAGGAAGGCAATACGAGCGAGTTCATGATTGGCATAGAGAAGATCAGGATCAAGCGCAGCAGCTTTTTGAAAAAATTTCGATGCGCGTCTGACGTCATACATGGACGTGTCTTCACCATTGAAGTGACGCTCGCCGTACTCAAAGGCGCGCTCGGCGCTCGGATCGAGCGCAAAGGCAATATTTTCGGAGATGCTGACACCTGCCCGAAACATGAGAGGCGAGAGTAGGTAGGCTGCGATTATGATACTACAAACAAATATTATGATGAGTACCCATGCATTGCGCCCGATAAACGATTGTATGTGTCGCTGTTGCCGTTTGAGCGGATATCGCATACACGCGTCGGCGCTATTGATGCTCATCGTCTGAACCGCGCGGCAAACCAATATTGGCACCTTCGACCGGCAATCCTTCGGTGGACCAATTTGCGACACCGCCCTCGATATGAATGAGATTCATAAAACCCCAATTTTGCAGGTACCCGTACGCGACTCCCGCGAGCCGCCCGGTGGTGCAAATGAGTGCGATTTTCTTGCCGTATTTCGGCAGGCGGTAATGTTCGTCAAACAGGTTCTCAATCGGGATATTGATGGAGCCTTTGGCGTGCGCAGAGTTATAGATTTGCGGAGAACGGACGTCGATGAAGATATAGTCGTCGGGATTCTTGGAATACTCCGCATAAAAATCGCTCGGATCCACCTCATGCATCGTCGGCGAAATGAGCGTGACGTGCTTGAGGGGCGTGAGATAGATAAGGAACGCCGTTGCCGCAATGGCGGCAAGTATCGAGAGAACGAGCGTGAATCGACCGCGCATAACATCATTACTGTACCATGCTCGTGTGCTGCCCTTGTGCATTCGACCGCTCGATTTCCGATTGCATTCTGAGAAGGTATGCGATTCCCGTCGCGATCTGTGCAGGGTAATCGCCCCTGATAATCAAGGCGCGATATTTCGACTTGAGAACGATACCCGGCGTCTGCGTGAGTCCGGCAATAGACGCCTGCATCTGGTCGCGTTCAATGCGCTCTTTTCCTCTACCGTCGGCAATGCACTGCTCGTACAGAACTCGGTCAGCGCCGGAGTCAACGGCGATGTCTCGCAAACGAGACGGGCCGATACTTTTTTGGAAATTCTCTGCGGCAAACATCTCGTCCTTAAACTTCCAGAATGCTTCATCGCCGCCCGATTGATACGCGCACTCCGTACTTTCTGCCTTCTGTCGCGCATCTTCGCCCCCTAAGATTATCAAATGACGGTACGCAACAACGATGTGATCGCCAAACGCACTCGAGAGGCGTGTGAGCGTCTCCGAGAAGAAGCGGCGGCAGTAGCCGCAATTGAAATCCGAGTACACGATCACCTGTATTGGCGCTTCCATATCGCCGATCGTGTGATCTTCAGCAGTAACTGCAGGTACGATTAAAGACCAGTTCGCACTCGTGCGATTGTAATAACGGCTCGCTTGATATTCATTATAGAAAATAGTTCCCGCAATGATGATCGCAGCGATCGCAAGGGCAAGGAATAGGTGCCGATGCTTGCGAATCATCCGTCACTTGAAGTCGCTTTCCTTCCAGCCGAGGGAAATGAGATATGTCTTCCACCCCGTATCATAGTTTGCAAGCTGCCCGATATATTGCTTCTTTTTGGGATCTATCGGTCCTCCCGCGGCGATATTTTTTAAGTACGAAACGATCGGCGCCGTTTTGTATACGGGATTTTCATAAATCGGAGAAAGCGTAGCGTGTATATCTGATTTTCGATCATTTCCATACATCCGCATCAAGAAAATCGCGTAGTTGAGGCGAGGATGATCATCGTACCATGCGGGCAGGCCGTAGGCGGCCACCGCCTCGAAAGCCCGCTTAAATTGGTATTCGGCATCTTGAGCGGATCCAGCGCCTGCTATAGCAAGGGCGGCCTTCACGCGAGCCTCATACTGCAGTATATGCGGCGTGCTCCCTCGTCCATTCGCGTCATCTTTTGTGCGCTCTATATCTTTTTCCGCATTATCCATTTTTTGCTTAATGATGGGAACGTAGGAGGCAGCCTCTTGCGGCGGAGGGGTTTCGGTCAACTTTTCTGCATACCAGATCGCAATATACATCTCGAGTAACCCGAGGGGATAGATGGATGAGCCATATTCTGCAAGCTTGCGATTGGTCAATGCAATATCGCCCGGTACAACAAATTCGGAGTAGGGAGAAGAACTGAAAACCTCTCTCGCGGCTTCAGGATTGCCCGCATTATTGATATCGGCAATCCACTGTACCGCATAGGCCCGGAGCACGGGGATGTTGTTTTTATCTTCTGCCAACTCTTTAAAATCTCTCACGGCACCTATGGCATCTCCTTGTCTGTATTTAGTAGCTGCTATGTTGAATCTAATTTGTGCCTCTTGAACATAATCGGCGGCTTGGACGAGAGCTTCGTTGTATGCAGCTATGGCTTCTTCGTGATTGCCAGCCCGCGAAAGTGTTTGAGCGCGAGCGTAGGCTTCATTCTCCCTCGTAAGAACACCTCCAGGGGTATTGGTGCTTGAATACTTAGAAGCAATGCCGCCTTGAGAATACCATACGAAAATCGCAGCAAACAGAACCAGAGCAATGACAACTACGACAAAAGCATATCTACCCATAAAAGTTATGTACAAGAGCCGCTCGCATCGCCACAACCACATCCTTCGCTCCCCATATCGCAACTGTCTATGCAGTTGGATTCGCAGTTGGTGGAATCGGCGTAAGCCACGCCCGTGCTTCCGACCGTATGAGTACCCACCGATTTTGGAGACGAAACGAAGAACAGCATCAAAAAACCAATCACTATCATGACGAGAGCCGACCATCTGCGCACCAAGCGCTGTACTCCATGGTATGTCTTCTCCACAACTACCATAACGCATACAATTATACTGCGGTGGGCGCAAAATACACACCCGCTCAGTGGATAACCTGTGGGTCTGTTGGTTTTTCTCGCCAGCTTATATACTGCACGCATGCTTATCGACGGGCTGCCGTACGCTGAATATGCCACACTGAATGGCACTGATACCCGGCTCAAGACACTTCGAGCGTTCGTGAAATTTTTTGCGGACAAACTTGGTGCAAGCGTCGTATACAAATATAGAGACTTCCCTTTTGAGCGCCCTGATCTGCAAGAAGCCCTTACCTTCGCTGGCATGCTCCGAGAGCACGGCATTATCACCGACCTGTATAAAATCACGTCGTTGCCGGACGAACCGCCGCTCAAGCTCTGGGGAGCGGTCTGCAACAATGCGGGAAAATCGCACGTAGGTGGCGGGTCTCTATTGAGCGATGATGCAGCGCTGCGGGCCGTAGTCGGCGAAGCGCTCGAGCGCTACCTGTGGTTTACGCAGCGCGATTATTTTCGCAAACCCCGCAAGGCGACAGTGGCGCAAATCGGACGACACGGGCGCTGTGTAGCGCTTGAACGCTTCGTTTCCTTTTCACAAACGCAGCGCGACCAGCGTGCCGATCTCAAACTGCGCGGCGACGATTCATATCTCTGGATCCAAGGCGATTCACTGGTCAACAATTCAAAAGTCTATATCCCTGCACAGGTGGCAAGCGGAGCCATACACGTAGCGCATGGCACCGACCGGGAACCGCTGGTCCGGCAACAAACGACCATCGGCCTCGCCACATGGCCTACCCGGATCGGAGCGCAGCTCGCCGGAGCGCTTGAGTGCATAGAGCGCGAGGCGTATATGATCATGTGGTTTAATCAGCTTTCTTTGCCACGACTTGCTCTGGATACGATGCGCGCAAAGCATAAAACCCTCGATTCGCTGTTGACCATGTGCGAACGATACCGCCTCAAGGCGCACGCGATCCGCATGATCACCGACGCGCCGACCCATGCAATCTGCGCAGTCGTGGAAGATACGAGCGGACACGCGCCTCGTTTCATGCTGGGATTGAAAGCCCATCGATCGCTCCAGCATGCGGTCGAAGGCTCTATTCTGGAGGCGCTGCGCGCGCGCCGCAGCTATCGCAGCCGAGCACGAGAATCAGATGCATGGGATCCAAACACTCCTTTAGAAAAAATCGGGCATCATGAACGCACTTTCTACTGGGCAAGGCCGGAAAACGCCTCACGCCTTGAGTTTCTAATACGCGGAAAAGAAACAGACGCCGAGTCCGCGGAATGGGAGAAGGACAGCATCGAAGCGCATGCCGCGCGGATTATCGGATGGTGCCGTTCTCATTCTTTCGAATACATTTCTGTACCGCTTGGCATTTCTGCGGCAAATCCACTCCCATGGCATGTGGAGATGGTGATCATGCCCGATCTGCATCCGACGCATTTGCATGAGTCATTCCAGCATTTGGGCGGCAAGCGGTGGAAAACAATTCCACAACAGTATGGATACAAACCGCTGGAACGGCCATTCATAGAGGCACCGCATCCATTTTGCTAAACACATGAGTTTCCTCTCGCACCTCCACACCGATCTCCGCCAAGCGCGCCGCGTACGCCGCGGAGCAACGCACGCGCCGGAAGATGTGCCACAAGGCCTGCACAAATCATATCCTCGAATGGAACTCACAGAGCTACCTCCGCCCGCAGCGATCCAAGCGACTCTCTCGCATATCTTGAATTCGCGGATCTCTTATCGAGATGGAGGTGATCAAAGCCGATCAAATTCACTGGACACATGGGGGACTCTGCTCGGACTCGCGCTCAAGAAAAGAGACGGTTCGCATAAACGAAATTATCCTTCCGGAGGCGCTCTCTACCCTATCGAGACGTATATCATCGGAACCATTGCGAACTTCGCCCCGAGCGTCTTTCACTACAATCCGGGAAAGCATGCGCTGGAAAAACTGTGGGAACTGCCTGCGGATTTCAACATCAAAGATCTCGCTCCATCGCCTCAGGATCTTTTATTTTCATCGATCATTGTATTCACTGCCGTATGGGAACGATCGTCGGCAAAGTATGGAGACTTTGCATACACGCTTGCCCTGCTGGAAGCAGGGCATATGTCTGAGAACATTTTACTTGCGGCAACAGCGCTCAAATTAAAAAGCCGGCCCATGGCCGGATTTGATGACGACGCCCTGGTTTCGCTGCTTGATCTCGATCCTCCGTATGAACAGCCAGTACATACGATAACAGTCTCATTTTAAGCTGAGAAAAATTAGGGGACGAGCTCATGCTCGTCCCCGATCCCGTCATCCTGTCGGTGTCCTGCAAAACGGTATCTGAGGATAGGACCGGGAACTCATGCCCGAAAGATAAGGACCGGCAAGGCAATTTCCCTTGTCTCTCAGCTGGTATATTGACCCTACCGGGGTCTTGATGACCAATACAGACCCGACATTGTCCCGACCGATATATGCTTCCGCGTTTATTTTCGGATCCAGAACATTGAATTCGTACGCCCAGTTGTATGGACCCGTTCCCAAATCATTGATCCCGGACATACCCCCTTGGACAAAACCTCTTTCGTCTACTCCCTTAATAACCAAATGAATCGGTGGATCGAACATATTGGCCACATAGTGGCCAGGCGCGAATGAATCCGCTGGTACCCCGGCGGATGCCGACGACCGATTCGCAGAACTGCCATATCCTTGCGCCATAAGCGCACCAGGTCCCATGAGGCCTAACAACAATAATAGAATGGCGGCCAACAAAAAGCTTCGAGTTCGAGTCATTTCCGTCTCCTTTTGATTCTGAGAACCCGATGTTCTCAGACCTCCTGTGTGATGATGCCTTAATTTTAATGATTTGTCAATGAAGCGTGGATCTGAAGTGCCCACACTTCCATCCCCAGAAGAATCAAGGAATTGAGCCAAGAATACGGGTGGCTTGCTAAAATTGAGTTGTTGAAAGCCAATTTATTAGC
>QZIY01000022.1 GCA_003599175.1 Candidatus Parcubacteria bacterium | reverse complement strand
AGCGCTTTTTGCGCTTTCGGGCTGCACGCTTCTTCTTTGCCATATGTCCTGTACGTTACCGTTAACGCGCAGGTGTTGCTTTATTATGTTGAACTCGGGGGTTCTTGTGTGGATAACGCAAGGTCATTTGTCTCGTGCGTATACCTCGCGTAATACGTTTTTTCTTATTTTTCCTGTTTCATTTCTGGGAAATTCCTCAACAAAAAATATTTTTTGCGGTAATTTATACGCCGCGATATTTTTTCTCAATATGCGAAGAATATCTTGTTGCGAAAGTTGTGGATTTGATCGTTTAACGGCTGCTACAACATATTCGCCGGTAATTGGATCTGGAAGTCCAAACACCGCTGACTCGACAACCCCGGGCACAGACGCAAGATACTGTTCAACTTCTTTTGGATACACTGTAATACCATTGTTCATAACAACATCTTTTGCTCTTCCGACGATCCACAGATAACCGTCTTGGTCCAGTCTCCCCAAATCGCCCGTCTTAAAAAAACCATCGCCTGTAAACGATTCTCTTGTCTTTTGTTGATCATTCCAATAACCCCTAAACACATTCGGACCTCTTACTTCTATATGTCCTTGTTCATTAGGTGCGAGTGCCGTACCCGCATCGTCTACGATCCGTAATTCCACACCAGTAAGGGGTAGGCCACAACTACCCTTTCTCTCGGTTCCAGATCGGTTTGAAGTATTAATACCCGTCTCCGTCATCCCATATCTATCGGTGAGCGTCTTGCCGGTTCGCACTTTAAACTCGTCAAATACTTTTTCTGGAGGAGGTGCTGTGGTTGTGATAAATAGCCTACAATTACTGCAAACTGTATCCGTAAAATCTTCTCGAGACAACAGTTCCGCATATACACCCGGGCTGGCCATAAAAATGGTTGCCTTCGGCAAGAGTCTTATGATCTCGTCAACACTGTATTGAGCAAAAAGCAATTTGCAGGGCACGAAAAGTGCGAGATTGAGAGAATTAATGCCTGATATGTGTGCTATGTTTTGAGCATGGAGAATCACATCATTGCTTTGTATGTTCCATGCTTCAGCGCGTGCCGAGACATTTGAACATAAGTTGCCGTGAGTTAGCATTGCCCCCTTCGGGTTGCCTGTTGTACCAGAAGTATAGAGAATGCATGCGGTATCAGTCAATCTTGATGGGAAAATTTGTGATTTTGCGGGCAGGTAATGTGCTTCTTCAGTAAGCGACCCGTTTCCATAGATATCCAGCGTACGGAGCCCAACATTATTTGCATTGGCGAAGTCAGCAAATAGACTTTCTTTTTGTGGGTCGCAAACAATCAATGAGGGGGCCGCGTCGTTCAAGATATATTGAATCTCCAACCGTTGGAGAGACATCCCTAAAGGCAAATAGATTGTACCATAACGCAAACATGCAATATAGAGCATTACCGCCTCCAGACTCTTTCCGACTTGAATAACAATTCGATCGCCTGGTTGTATTCCTAAGTTTTCGAATAAACGCGCGAGACGACTCGACGCATCTTCAATTTCTCTAAGATCGCAAAAGGTTCCGCTTTCGCGCTCCGCGAGCACAACCGAAAGATCTCGAGGGAAGCGAGATTTGAATATTGCGTACGCATTGTGGTTTGTGGAAGTCCTGCGCACGGCTATAATTTCCAACCAAGGCTATTTAGAAATAATTTTAGGTCTGGAGAAATTGCAGAAAGCTTAATAACATTTGCTTTCATAAAGCTACTATCTGGTGCGTCGCCAAGAGCCATCAATGAGGCACGCGTCGGGACAAGCAAATCCTTATCGCCGCCGGTTGAAGGTGCAAAAGCTTGAAGGACAGCTCTAATGTCGCTACTTCGGTCGAGTCCAAAATCGTTTCGCATTAGAAATATTGCGTAATTTAGACGTGCTTGCATTAGCACGGTTTTTACTTGCTTATCAGTGTTCTCTGCCGCTCCAGTTTTCGAAAGAACAAGCTTGAAGGCGCTTTCTCGATCGGCTAGGCTTATATTATTGAGTCTTTTGCCACTTACTGATGTAGCTAGGGCTCGATAATAATACTGGCGTGCTACATTGCTGGGCTGATAATGCATATCGTCGATATTACTGTCACCTTTCTTAATGTAGTCTTGCATTAATTTTGCTGTTGCTTCAGGTGTACTCGTGCCAAGTGCATCATTAAGAATAAGCACAGCGTAATTATACGCAACCGCATATTCAGCTAAGGAATTCTCATATATGGAGTCGGATGCTTTGAGCATCTCAATGGCTGTTGTATAGACGCTATATCGAGAATTTTTCGAGGACTCGACATAATAATCAAATGGCTCTGCTGAGAAATGTTGCTTCGCAAAATCATTTCCTTGATCGCTCATCAACAAGGCGAGATCCGCAAGCATAAGGGCGCGGACAGAAGCCGGATATGTCTTGTCATTGATTATATCTTTATACATTCGAATGGCCTGTATTCGATCATCTCCCTCATTCCTTAAAAACATGTCAAAGGCGATCATTTCTTGAGCACGAGCTTGTTCGCCTTTGTCTGTTGTTTCATCCATTGTTTGCTTGAACGCCTCAATAGACGCCGTGTAATCGCCGGACTTATGGATCTCGAAAGCATTTTTATACATCGTGCTGAATAACGTCATGTTAGATTCATAGTACCAAAATCCTGCAAGGGTCAAAATGAGTAGACTCCCTAAGGCCACAAGAATCCAAAACCTGCCCGCAACTTTAGGGGCAACATTAGTCTCCGTTGAAAAATTATCGTTGTTCACATTTGTTTCGCTAACAGCTCTCTGCAGCTTCGGCAGAGCACTCGCACGCACTTTCGCCAGGGTCCTCAGAAAAGCATTCGGGTCCGGCCTCGGGGGCGGCATCGGCGGAAGCGGTATTCAGCTCGAAATAGTTGTGGAAGCTATCCTTTTGCGTAGCGATATTCCCGCTGTCTTTGTTAAACCTAAACACGCTCGCGAAAAAAACAAGCGCAAAGAGCACAGCGAGAGACACAAGATTAAAGAGAATATGGGCAACCTTCCTCATACGGCCATTCTATCACCTTCAGTAGTACTCCCCATATCGGAATCTAGGGAAACGGGTGTGGATAAGGAGTGGCTGGTATTCCCTCTTTTCCTGCCTCTTTTTGTGCATCGGCCAGGCGCTTAGATCCAAGCGGCGCATACGTTTCCATCAAATAGAGCGGCAAGAGCGCGGGCACACATACTTTTACTGAATGGTAGCCCAGTACGTTCAACGCTTCGTGTTGTGCTTCGTAGACAAATATCTCATATTCGTCTCCGCGTGATCTGAAGAGATCAATAAGATATGCGAGCTCTTCGTCGGGCATTTTAAATAAGCGATCTTTAGAATAATCAATGGGGGTATGTACCCCTCCAAGAAAAAAGTTGATTTCGTTAATATTTTCGGTGCCATACCATAAAAGCAGCCTCTTATTCGACCCCCAATCTTCAGTAAATGCTTCCCTTCCCTTCACGCTTGGCAGCAGATCTCCTGGATGGTCTTTGCGGCGAAGCCGTAGCCAATTGCGTACGCCAATCGACTCAGTGAGTGCTCGCAGAATTGCTTTTTCTTGATCAAAGCCGCACCCGCCACCAAGCGTTACTGCAGGTCCAACGCCAGAGTTATCTATGACGACGGCAACAAATGCCGGTACATCGAGATCGGACGTTGTTTCGACCACATGCACATCAAGATGGTAGCGGGCAAAATCTTTCAAGAGACGCTGGGTATCTGGATTTTTGAGAGTCGACAGATCAATCCGACGCGGCGTGATACCAGCGAGCCATTTTGTAAGGAAGGCATCTCGCTGGATGAGTTCATACAATCCCGAGAGTATCGCCTCCTCGTAGGAGAACATGCCGCCTGCGCCATTGCTATTGGGATGCCGGAGCATCGGTTCATTTTCCGCAAAGCGGTAGTTGAGGTATGCCATTTGCGCCGGTATATATGCGTTGCCTTTTCGCATGAGTGACTTGCCTTTCACGAAAGAAAAGATGCTGTTTTCATCGAAATTTCTTGAGGGGAAGCGCTTTTTCTGCCAGGGAGACCAGTGATCCGCGATAAAGGGGTCCAGAAATACTGCTTTCTTTTTGCGCATTGATGCGACCGACGCGCGAATGAGATCCTTATTGCGGTAAAGGGTCTGCGGATACCGCTCGAGTACTTCTCCAATCACTTTCGACATCGCTTCTTCAAAATCGTGCGAGACTCCTCTGCTGTATCCGCCATTGGAGATCATCGTGCCACCATCCGTAGGCGATGGTGCCGCCCACAGACGAAGCGCATAAATTTTCGGTTCATCGTTGAAAATACGGTCGAAGGTAAAACGTGGATGCTGGAGTATGCCCGCGCGGTGCAGATATTCGGTAATCTTGCGCCACCCTGGAGGTATTGGGTACGAAGGCGTCGCAAGAACAACAGATGAATCTGCTGTATTTTGACCGACGAGTTCAAAAATCCTTTTTTTCAGCTGGTCCAGAAGTCGATCATGCATTGAAACCGGGAGTTTGTACCGTCCGACATAATTATTTCCTGCCACCGGTTCATTTGTACTTTCTAGAAGCCGCGCTATGCGTGGCAGAAAAAACGTGGTGTCATCCGTATTTGTTTTGAGGTGCGACTCTTCTTGTGATTTGTCGGTCATAGGCGCTCAATAGTATGCATGATGCGTGATATGCCAAGCAACACGTGCCCTGCCGCATCAATCCATGCATCGGGATTTTGGTAATCGTGTCGAAACCCTCCTCGCAATACATCATGTCGCTGCGGGATTACGAAAAAAAGATTCTGCTCGTCATATTGCATGTTCGAGAGCCAGTTCACAGCATCAAAAAGTTGCTTTTCGTGATCATGCGGGGCAAGCGCAAGTACCTCAAATATTTTTCCCGTTCCGCGTGTATAGCTAAAGGCGGACGTCGTGGATTGGGGGAATGAGCCATCGTTTTTTTGCTGATTGATGAGCCATTCTACAACCTTGTTTGAAAATATGGGATCGGATACATGGAAAACGTTTACGAGCTCGGCAAACACAGCTAAATCCATATTCTCCTTTCGATGCATTCCTCTTTCAAATCGGGCCCGAAGTTCATGTCGCAATGCTTCTGCTTTTTCTATTCCTTCGCGCGAGCCGGAGAGAAAACTCGCGACTTGAGCGATAGTAATCGTATCTGCAGAAACATACGGCATTTGAACCATAGTTCTTTCAATTGCCACGCTCAAATTTTCATCGTCAATTGTTCGCGCCAGCTGACCAGTATAGGCCAATGCAAGCGATTCATTGTGTACCCTTCTTTTGCCAGCAACAAGATATTTTTTCAGGAATACGAGGACTTTTTGTGCTGTATCGCGATAGAGATCATTTTTCGTGACTGCACTAAATGCGGCAAGCGACCATGCCGTGAATGCGAGACGCGCAAAATCCACACGAGGAGAGGTATCACACACTGCGCTGATAGTCGGAGGAAAATTGCCATCGCTTTCTTGAATGCGTCCGAGCCACTCTGCGGCTGCATGCCCCACGGCAAGCACGTTATCGAATTTATCGATGTAGACTTTGTTGACTACTGGCCCAGAAAGCGGCATTGGTCCTGTGCTTTCCGGCGACGCGATGAAATCTTCCACTTCAAACACCGCAATCGGAGCGCGTATCGATGGAGCAACTCCTGCTTTTTCAGAGGCAAGACGCAATCGTAATTCAAAAAGACTTGAAAATTTTGTAACGTTGTGGACTTCAGGCAAAAAATATCCCTTGTGACCTTCAGAAATGAGCATATACCCTTTCTCAAAATATATGCGATCTTTTCGCAGTTCAAGAAGTGAAAGCGTAATATGCAGATCGCGCATCACGGTAATCTCAATCCAGAGATCACCGATCTCATCCGCGCCGATTGGCTTAAATCGAGCATCTATGCAAGAACGCACCGCAGCGTGTGCCACTCCCTCTGCAAGGCCGGTGCCTTCAATGATGGTCGACCCGCGCAGATGCCCGTTTACAAATAATGCGACATCGACGTCGGTTTTCAGATTAAGTCTTGCGGGAACTGAGTTAGCATCAAACGCCACTCGTTGCGAACCTGTGTTCACAAACTGTTCTATAGCCGTGCGCGCAATCTGCACGAGCTTTGAGCGCTCTTCCGCTTCAAGCCCAAATCTGAGCGGTATCGAGTTTTTCCGGCGCGATCGTTTCTCTCGCACGAGAATACATGGTGAGCTGAATACGGTGATCCATTCGCCGTTAGAGGCTTTTCCCGCCAATTGTTCTGCACGACCTTCTGACGATGCTACAATTACGAATGTCTCTTCCCGAGAGTTATCCGTTCTCACCTTTTTAGGCACATCTCCACGACGCAGTGGAAAGGTAAACGCGTGGCGCTGCATCCGACCGTCCGCGTTTACCACAATTACGTCATCACCACTTGCTATCGTACTAATCCAGCTGAAAACCTCGCGTATCTGATTATTAAATGGCCTGAATGGGAACATGGTCAATCAAACAAAAGCGCATAAACGAGCGACTCGGTGACACCATCGATATCGAGGAATGATTCGATGTTTTCATCTCGAGTACCCGCAATCGCGGTGCATTTCAGGCCCAGCGATACCCCAACGAGATACAAATTCTGTCCCATGTGACCTGCTTCAATTAATGCATTCCTGTATCCGCGATCTCCGTATTTTTGTGTGGTGCGAGAAAATATGGCCGTTATGACGAGCGCCATAGACGCATTTTTTGCCCATGGATATGTAAAAAAACGATCGATCTGATCGGCCTTGAAATTCTGCGGCATCAATACATCAAGTGCATGATCGTCGACATTGTAGTGATAAAGTCCCGCGGGAAGTGAAGGATTCGACAAAAATACGATCGGATAGCATTCGAGCGGATATCGCGCTCCAGCGGAAGGATGTACCCTATACGGCTCACCTTCTTGTTTCTTGCCGCATGAATACTCAAGCAGAGTCGAAAGCTGTGCTTTACCTATTGACCGCTGTGCAAAATCCCGACTACTCTTCCTCTCTCGCAATGCTTTTGCGAGATTTATAGATGGATCAGTCTTATCAAGCACAATCTTCGGAAATCGCGGATAGGACTTGTATCTAATAGTGGTCCACTCTGCAGGCCATTGGCTATAGTCTTGCGGAATGTTCCCCCGTGATTTTTTTGAGATTTGATGAAATAAATTCGAGAATTCACTCTCTGGGGGCATAGAGCACATACAATACCATGCATAGGCAGGCACGAAAAAGAGGCGGCCCGGACATGGCGTACGGGCCGCCGAAGAGCGGTGGAAAGCCACCGCATCAGGCAATTTCCATGCGGAGCTTCTTGACAAGACACTCCAGGAAGAGGTCAAATCGATCGGGATTCTCGACTACCACTAGAAAATGTCCTGGGCCACCGATCAATTCCGCCTCGTAGACTTCGGCGACGTTAGTGAAAGGCGGATGGGCCGCTCCGTCGGTGGCGCCAAGGAGTGCCAGCGCGTTGATCGTGACGCCTTGCGCTACGACCTGGTCACGCACAGCAGTGAGCGGAATAAATGCTCCGTCGCGAGAGATTGGGTCTGAGTCGTACCCGTCACCGGCAACGTCGATGACAGATCGGATCGAAGTAAACGGTGCTTCTTGGATCAGACCACCGCAAAATTGAATGGCCGCGCCGAGTCCAGTTCCCGCATTGAACCTGCGATCCATAGCTCCGAGCGATGACGAAAATGCATTGATCGCTGCCTGATTCCAAAGCACTGTCCAAGGAATGACCTGCGCCTGAAACGTCGTCGACGACCAGAGAACTGCTGTCGCAGCAATCGCTCCGATCGAGCCGCCCAAAATCGCCTGCTGCACCCGTGGGTCGGCGAAAGCGGCAGCATGTCCAGTGCGCTGAATCAACCAGCGTTCCTCGTTTACACTAGCCGATACATCGAGCGCCAGGACGAGCTTCAGGTCGACTTCACGTAAGGCGGTGCGCGCTCCAGGCAACACGCTCAGCGCCGCGGCCGAAATGAGGCCGCGTCTGGTAATGATTGCGTTCATGACCGAGTCCTTTTTTGATGTGGCTCCCCGTATATCAAAGAGCTCGTCTACGCACTTTCTTCTTTTTCTCCGGTACTGTCAAATGGGTAAGCTAATGGGTAAGACACCAGTCTAATTTGCTCTCGTTACATAGAAAAATGCCAACACAGCGAGACAGTTCTACCGGCGCACAATGGCAAGAAGGATAAGTGCTACGAGGAGCCACAGTGCGCGATAAGAGGCGTTGAAAATGGATTGAAGGAATGCGGAAGGCTCGTAGAGCGTTACCAATGCAGGGACTTGGAGCCATACAATCGCGATTGTGATCGCGACCGCAAGGCCGCCGAAAAGTCCTTGCACAAAAACGGGGCCGGTGCCAAAAGACGCAGGCACGATGCGATACAAAAGTATGTACAAAAAGACGAATATCGCCGCAAAAAGCGCGAACTTCAGCAGTGCATTGAGAGGAAGAACAATATTTCCGATATACGCAGTGCGAAACGCAGCCTCGTAGAGAACGACTGCAAGCGGTGCCGCAATGACAAAAACGGACGCTCTGCGCGTCCCCGCACGAATGCCGTCGAGACCGGCGGCGACCACCACTGCCGCAAGGACCACGACATCAATCGCTAAGAATCCGGCAAATACCGAAAAAAGAGACTGTATCGCCTCCATGCCGCTATTATACCCGCTTCTGGATACGCCGAAATGCCTTTAGATCCCCTCTGTGCGCAATTCTTGGATAAGTTCGCGTGCTTTTTTGGAAAGTTTCTTCGGGAATTCGATATCGATGCGGACTAAGAGATCGCCGCGGTTTCCTCTGCCATGCGGTACGCCTTTGCCACGTACACGGATCATTTCGCCATGCACGATGCCTGCGGGGACGGAAATCTCCTCATCTCCATCGAGTGTCGGAATCGTGTACTCACCGCCGATGAGTGCGTCGGAGAGTTTGATCGAGAGTTTGGTAGAGAGATTATTCCCCTCGCGCGTGAATCGTGCATCGGATTTTACATGGAGCTTCACATACAAATCTCCTGCGGGTGCACCGGCTGCTGCTTCGCCCTGGCCTGGCATGCGGATCATTTCTCCATCATCAACGCCTGCCGGAATGGCAATGCGGATTTCCTCTTCGCGCTTCAAGATGCCCTCTGCCCTGCACTTCGGGCACGGTATTTCCGGCACCTCTCCTCTGCCTTTGCACGTGGGGCACGTGCGCGCTGTCGAAAATTGGCCGAAGAAGGTGTTGCGCGTCTCGTGGATCTGTCCGCGGCCATTGCACGACGCGCAGCTTTTCATCTTGGTTCCCTGCTTTGCGCCGGAGCCGCTGCATTCTTCGCACAAGCCGAGCTTTGCTACCAGTACACGGCGCTCGGTACCGAAAATCGCTTCCTTAAACGGCAATTCGATATCGATCGAAATATCGCGACCTCGACGTTGATTGCCGCCCCTGCCGCCGAAAAATTCACCGAAGATATCACCGAGATCAAACTCGAACGCCTGGCCGTTGCCTTGTTGGAAGCCAGAAAAGTCGAAGCCCCCGAATCCTGCGCCTGGCCCGGCTCCACCGGCAAACGTCTTGCCGTATGTATCGTATTCTGCACGTTTCTTGTTATCAGAGAGTACCGAATACGCCTCACTCACCTCTTTGAATTTCGCCTCGTCCCCGCCCTTTTTGTCGGGGTGATATTTCTGCGCGAGTTTGCGGAACGCGCTTTTGATCTCGTCTTCCGACGCGGTCTTCGCAACGCCAAGAATTTGGTAGTAATCTTTCATCCCGCCACTATACTATTTTTGTTCGCCAGTGCTACCCTCTCCTGGTTTTGGTGGCTCCTGCTGATTTTTGCTCATCGCCTCCCCGATGGCACTCATTGCTGTCGAAAGCGCGTCGGTCGATGATTTGATCGCCTCTTTGTCGTCACCATTGCGAGCGGTCTTCAGTGCATCTATTTTTTCTTGCACGTTCTTCTTTACATCTTCGCCGACTTTGCCGCCATGCTCACGCAGAGCTTTCTCGCCTGCATAGATCGCTTGATCGGCCGCATTTTGCGCTTCGATGAGCTCTTGCTTCTTTTTATCTGCTTCCGCATTTACTTCGGCATCTTTGCGCATTTTTTCGATATCCGTTTCCGAAAGACCCGATGATCCTTCGATGCGTATCGATTGCTCCTTGCCAGAGGTCTTATCCTTTGCCTTCACGGTGAGAATACCGTTGGCATCGATGTCGAAGGTGACCTCGACTTGTGGCATACCGCGTGGCGCTGGAGGGATACCATCGAGATTGAATCGGCCAAGTGATTTGTTGTCGCCTGCCATGGGTCGTTCGCCCTGCACCACGTGAATCTCGACAGATGGCTGATTGTCGGATGCGGTGGAGAATGTTTGCGAGCGAGAGGTGGGAATCGTCGTGTTGCGTTCAATCAATTTCGTCGCTACGCCGCCAAGGGTCTCGATGCCGAGAGAGAGCGGGATGACATCTAAGAGGAGTACATCCTTCACATCGCCCTGCAAGATGCCACCTTGAATAGCTGCGCCTACGGCGACAACCTCATCAGGATTGACCGACATATTCGGTTTCTTCCCGAAGAATTGCTCCACTGCTTTTTGGATTGCGGGCATGCGTGTCTGACCACCCACGAGAATCACTTCGTTGATGTCGCCTACCTTGAAGGGCGATGCTTCCATCGCTCGCTTCGTTATTGAGAGGGCGCGGTCAACGAATTCTGCAGAGAGTTCCTCAAGCTTTGCGCGGGAAATTTTGAGAAGAAGGTGTTGCGGGCCGGCATCGGTCGAAGTGATGAACGGAATGTTGATCTCCGTTTCCATCGCGGTGGAGAGTTCGATCTTGGCCTTTTCCGCCGCTTCATCGAGACGCTGTCGCGCCAAGGCGTCGTTGCGTACATCGACGCCGCTCTCCTTCTTAAACTCATCGGCGATCCAGTGCATGATCTTCTGATCCAAATCCTTGCCGCCGAGGTGCGCGTCGCCGTCAGTCGAGCGGACTTCGATCACCTCATCGCCTACTTCGAGTACCGAAATATCGAAGGTGCCGCCGCCAAAGTCGAAAACGGCGATCTTCTCATTCTTCTTTTTGTTGAATCCATATGCGAGCGCGGCCGCCGTCGGCTCATTGATGATGCGCTTTACTTCGAGCCCCGCGATCTTGCCGGCATCGCGGGTGGCCTGGCGCTGGCTGTCGTTGAAGTATGCTGGGACAGTGATCACTGCTTCGGTGATCGTCTCGCCCGTTTTTGCTTCGGCATCCGCTTTAAGTTTCTGTAAAATCATGGCCGAAATCTCTTCCGGGCGGTACTTTTTATCGGCCATTGTGACCTCTACGCCACCGTTGTCGCTCTTATGGACATCAAACGGTACTGATTCAGCGTCTTTTTTTACGCCTTGTTCGTCAAACGAATGGCCAATAAAGCGCTTGATTTGATACACCGTATTCTTCGGATTCGTTACCGCCTGGCGGCGGGCGAGCAATCCGACGAGTCGCTCACCCGTCTTTGATACTGCGACGACTGATGGCGTCGTGCGCGCACCCTCGGCATTCTCAATAATCTTCGGCTCGCCGCCGGAGACAATTGCCATCGCGGAGTTCGTCGTACCCAAATCGATTCCAAGAATTTTACTCATAGCTCAGTTGAAATTAATTAGTAAGAGAAATGTCATGAATAGTATTATATACGTTTTTCAAAAAAGCTTGTCAAATTTTCTTAACGGTAGATATCTTTCCGGTGCTTTACCATGAGACAGATAACTGTTTGCGTATCGACAAAAACGAAACAACGCTCGCCAATCACGCGTAATACGAAATGAAAATGTGCCCGAAAATGGCGGCTGAAGCGCCTTGGTATGCAAGCGCGAATCAAAAGGATCATTCGCCAGAAGTTTGAGGAGTACAGATAACTTTCCCTGCTGAGTCTTCGGCAAATCCGATGCTTGTTTAAGGAATCGAGGCGTATATGCGACCCTCATGCTCTTTTCACTTTCTCCGTCTTCTTTTTTGTTTCCAGTCGTGCCAAAAATTCTTCCGGGGAAGAAAAAACAAACTCGGGTTTTTCGGCGAGAGCCGCAAACGTTTCTTCAACAAATTCAGGACGATATTCGCCCTCCTTGTCGCGCCCGATCAATCCTATCACGGCCGAACGAAGCAAAGATACTTCTTGTTCCAGAGTCAATTGATTCATACGAAAATAATAGCAAATGTGGATGAATATTCAATGGCGGCGTTAGGCGCTTTTCACAATCACTTGCGCTGGTCGAATGATGCGATCTCCCATTTTGTATCCATAGCGCAACACTCTTACGACAGAATGCGGCTCGCCTGGTGCGTCACTCACCTCTTGCACCGCTTCTTCTGTACGCGGATTGAACTGTTCACCTACCTTCCCATAACGTTCTACTCCGTTGCGAGAGAGTACGTCGAGAAGCTGATTGCGTACCGCTTCCATGCCCGTGCGAAAGCCGTCGCTTACTTCACTCCAGCTTTCAGACCCTGCCGCCATATCAAAACTATCTAATACGGGTATCAAATCTTCGATGAGGCTCATCTTCTCGCGCGCCGCGCGACGATCTCCATCCGCAAGTGCTTCTTTTCGGCTATTGATCGCATCAGCCTTTTCGCGTTGCCATCCGGCCAGGTATTCATCGCGTTTCTGCTGTGCTTCTTTCAGCTGTTCGCGCAGCTGCTTGATCTTGGCATTCGCCCCCAACGCCTCATTCGAGTCGTCATTTTGTTCAAACTCATCATCATCGGAGTAATCGTTCATAGCGTGCCGATTATAGCAAGAATATCTCAAACGAAAACTGCTCCTTGCGGAGCCGTCTCGTTAGCGCTTGGACCACTGTGGGGATCTTCGAGCGCCTTTGAGGCCGAATTTCTTGCGTTCCTTGGCGCGAGGATCGCGCTTCAAGTAGCCGCGGAGTTTCAATTCTTTGCGGGTATCAGGGGTGATCTCGACGAGCGCGCGGGAGATCGCGTGACGCATCGCTGTGGCCTGCGCCTTGAGGCCGCCGCCCTGCACCTTTGCAGAGACTGCGTATGCGACGCCAAGCGTTTTAAGCGGCGCATGGATGGTGCTGATCATGTCGGCGAGGGGGAAATACTTATCCGCATCCTTGCCGTTGACCGTGACGGATGTCGACTTGGCGTTCGAAAGACGCACGCGTGCGGTCGCTTCTTTGCGACGGCCAACTGCTTCCGTATATTCATTGTTTTTTGCATTCATAACTACGTACTATCGTTTTCGAACTACTCACTAATTTTTAAATTTTTAAGACGAGCGACGAGCATCGTGTTGCGCGGAAGCATGCCCTTGATCGCGCGACGGATCGCTTCGCGATTGCCCTTGCGCGTCATCAAATTGCCCAAGCTCTCCTTCTTGAGACCGCCTGGGTAGCCGGAGTAGGTCGTGTAGGTTTTCTGGAGGCGCTTCTTCTCGGTCGTGCGAAGTTTGCCGGCGTTCTCGATCGTCACTTTTACATCAGAGCGGATGTGCGGCGTGTAATCAGCATGCGCTTTGCCCATCAAAGCCTTGGCAGCCTCCGATGCCACGCGGCCAAGTGAGCGACCTGCTGCATCAATCGTTACTGTCTTTGTTTGTGTCTTTCCATCCATACTCTATACCCTATACTCTATACGCTTATTTAACAAACTCTATCACAGCCGAATCAACTTGGCGCTTTCCGACAGGACCAAGCTTCACGATGCGGGTGTAGCCACCAGCGCGCGATGCGTAGCGTTCAGCATAGGTGTCGTGGAGCTTTTTGACCGCATCCGGAGCGCTGCCGAGTCGTGAAGCGATAAAGCGACGCGATGCGATGTCGCCCTTTTTGCTGCGAGTCACGAGCTGTTCGACGAACGGACGAAGTTCCTTCGCACGAGCGACGGTCGTCGTGATACGTTCCTGAAGCACCAACGAGCGAGCAAGAGAGCGCAAAAGCGCGGTGCGCTGCCCCTTCTTTCGTCCGAGTGTTCTGCCTGCCTTGTGGTGCTTCATAAAATTACTGTGTGCGAAGTGTAAGACCGAGATTTGACAGTGAGCGCTTGATATCCTGCAAACCCTTCTGGCCTAAGCCCTCGATCGCCAAGAGATCATCTTCGCGCTTGCGTACGAGGCCGCCGACGGTGCGGATCGACGCATTGTCGAGTGCCTGCTCCACGCGCTGCGGGAGGTTGAGCTCGGTGATGCGGGTCTTCAACATTTCAGAATCCATCGGTGCATTCTTGTCGTTCTTCTCCATGCGACCCATGTCAGAGGTGTTCTGCGCGATTTCGCGCTCTTCCTCGCGGAAGCCGACGACCGCCTTGAGCTGGTGGATCATCGTTTCGATCGAGCGCTCGAGTGCTTCGCGCGGCGCGATCGTGCCGTCGGTTTCGACGAGCATGCGGAGACGATTGAAATCAGTGCGATCACCGACGCGCATGTTCTCGACTTCGTAATTGACGCGGCGGATCGGGCTGAAAATCGCATCGAGTGCGATGGTTCCGATGTCGACGCGTTCCTTCTGGTGCTGCTCTTTCGGAATGTAGCCAAGGCCGCGCTCTGCGGAGAGCTCGATTTCGAGTGTGACTTTGCCGGTGACTTCAGCGATGTGCTGCTCCGGATTCAAGACCTCTACCTGGCCAGGGAGTTTGAGATCAGCTGCCGTGACGGCGGCAGGACCTTTCACATCGAGGGTAATAGTCTGCGGTTCATCCGAAAGAAGCTTAAAGCGGATGCGGCGGACATTGAGGAGAATGGTGACCACGTCCTCCTTGACGCCTTCGATCGTGGAGAATTCGTGCGCAACGCCCGGGATTTTCACATGTGTGACAGCAGAACCCGGCAATGAGGAGAGTATAATGCGGCGAAGCGAGTTGCCGAGCGTGTAGCCATAGCCCGGGTACAACCCGTCGATTTCATAGGTGCCGCTGCGCTCCGACTCCGAGACAACTCGGGGCTTCGAGGGAAGTGCAATGTGGTAGTCTGACATAAATATAAAATGAAGGCCGGCTTCTAATCTAAAGAGGTTAGTAAAAACGCGAATAATTATACCCTATCTGCTGTAAAACTCAAACACTGTGGCATAATCAAGGCCTTCAGTGCCAGTGTAGGCGGGTTCCCCTACCACTTTCGAGTTCAAAAGAGAAAAATCGGTCTCAAGCCAGTTTGGAACAGCTCGGCGTGCGCTCTCATCCTTATCACCGAGACCTGCAAAGAGTGGGCTCGTGCGGCTCCCCTCGCGGACGGTGACAACATCGTCTTTGCGGAGCGCTTGTGACGGGACGGTCGTACGGCGGCCGTTGATGAGAATGTGACCGTGAGAGACGATCTGTCGAGCGGCGCGGCGAGTGGATGCGAGGCCAGCTCGATAAATCATGTTGTCTGCGCGCATTTCGAGCATCTTGTGGAGCGCAGCAGACGGGTTCTGCGCGTGCATCGCCTTCTCTACATACGCAGAGAGCTGCTTTTCAGAAAGACCGTAGCTGTAGCGAACGCGCTGCTTCTCAAGAAGCTGTCGACCGTAGTCGGATCCACCGCGGCGACCACCGCGAGGCTTCGCCTTCGAACGCGCCTCGGAGAGCGAGAACTTCTGCGTCTGCGTCTGATCAAAGACGCCTGCACCCAAGCGCTTCGCTATTTTGTATTTCGACTTTACGATTAACATAAGAAATTAATTACCAAACACCAAGAAACAATAACCAGACAAATGAGAAACCCCAATTTTCAATTCTGAATTTGATGTTTGCATATTGTTTGTATCTTGTTTCTTGGTCATTGTGTCTTTTTAAATTCTTCGCGGCTTCGGCGGACGAGGACCATTGTGCGGGACAGGGGTGTCATCGGAAATGCGGGTCACATCGATGCCTTTGCTTGAGAAACCGCGAAGTGCAGACTCGCGGCCAGCGCCGACACCGCGGATCACGACATCGACTTCCTTCACACCGATGATGTTTGCCTTATCTCCGACGAGCTCGCCCACCTTTGCTGCGGCAAACGGCGTACCCTTCTTAGCACCGGAAAAGCCGAGCGCGCCCGAAGAAGACCAGGCAACGGCATTGCCGCCTTTGTCGGTGAGGAGCACCTTGGTGTTGTTGTAGGTCGCGTGGATGTGGAGTGTTGCTTCGACGATGTTCTTTTTGGCGACGCGCTGCAAAGAGCGAGACTTGAGTCCCTGATCAACAGATCCACCGCTTTTTCTTATGATTCTTTTCTTTCCCATAGTTTTTGTTAGCTTCTAGGTTCTAGCTGCTAGCTTCTAGAAGCTAGTCCCTAGCAGCTAGAAGCTGATTCGTGATTATGTTTTTTCCAACTTACGTCTACCCGAAGTCATTGTTTTACGCACATTACCTCGGACCGTTCTCGAGTTGGTCTTTGAGCGCTGTCCCCGTGCCGGCAGTTTCTTGAGGTGCCGCGACCCGCGGTAGGATTTGATGTCTTTGAGGCGGCGGACATTGGCACTGATCTGGCGGCGCAATTCGCCTTCGATAGTAAATTTCTCGATTCTCTCGCGGAGCGCTGCCTCTTCTTTATCGGAAAGATCCTTTGCGGTCTTGCCCGCATCGATACCAAGATCGGTGAGCGTGGAGATTGCGCGAGGACGACCCACGCCATACACAGCGGTGAGTGCTATTTCAAGACGCTTTTCATCTGGGATGGTGACTCCTGCGATACGCATGTTAGATATTCTTAGCGAGTTCCGAGCTTAGAAGCTCTTACATCCAGCTCCAATTTTGAGTCCCAGAAGTTAGTACCGCTTTTGCTCGACTGTGACTCGATGGGAT
>QZIY01000033.1 GCA_003599175.1 Candidatus Parcubacteria bacterium | reverse complement strand
AGTATGGAGTGTCGCAGATCATTCTAAAGACGAGGTCGTAGAATTGGCCGCTTCCCTCGACGCCTTGTCGGAACATCCGATTGCTCGTGCTGTTGTAGCAAAAGCAAAAGAGCAAGGACTTGCTCTTAAAGACCCTAAGAAATTTGAAGCGATCAAGGGCAAGGGCGTCAAAGCAATGATCGATGAACAGGAAATAATGATCGGCGGACCGGCACTTCTTGAAGGTCTCAATATTTCTATTCCCAGCGAATTATCCAAGCCAGTACAGGATGCAGGGAGAAAAGGCCAAACTATCATTTTTACTATCAGAGACAAAAAACTTCTGGGAGCAATCGCCCTTGCAGATATTATTCGAGAAGAATCACGTGAAGCTATTAAGTCACTCAAAGAAATGGGCGTGAAGTCGGCTATGATCACTGGTGATTCTGAAGATGTGGCCAAATGGGTTGCTTCCGAGCTTGGCATTGATGAGTATTTTGCCCGGGTACTTCCGCATCAAAAATCTGAAAAGGTAAAAGCATTGCAAGGCAGAGGTTTAAAGGTCGCTATGGTCGGCGATGGCATCAACGACGCCCCAGCCCTTACTCAAGCTGATCTCGGTATTGCCATCGGTGCAGGTACAAACGTCGCTATTGAATCGGCCGGAATTATTCTTGTTCGCAACGATCCACGGGATATCGTAAAAATCGTCAGATTATCACAGATGACTTACACGAAGATGATCCAAAACCTCTTCTGGGCAACCGGCTACAACATTGTCGCACTACCACTTGCCGCCGGTGCACTTGCTTTCAAGGGTATTATTCTTGATCCAGCTATCGCCGCTGTGTTCATGTCAGCAAGTACGGTAATTGTGGCATTTAATGCTGTGCTTTTGAAAAGACGTAAATTATAATTAACAAACTTTATGAATAAAAAAAATCTTTACATTAGTCTCGGTATCGCAATAGTCGCCATAGGTGGAGCGTTTCTCTTTTCTCAGAATAATCCGTCCTCTTTGGTGCGGAGCGAATATGTTAGTGCGGATACATCCGGACTCTCTGAAGCTTCGGCAACACAGACCGTTGAGCTAAAGAATGGCGATACCTATGATCTCACTGCAAGCTATGTCAAAAAGAATATTAACGGCAAAGAGTATCGGATGCTTGCGTACAACGGATCGATTCCGGGACCGCTTATTAAAATCGCCCAAGGAGCGGAAGTCACGATCAATTTCAAAAATGGCACTGATATGAATACGCTTCTCCACTCGCACGGCGTCAGAATGGACAATGCGTTTGATGGATCGCAGACATCGCAAAAAGAAATGAAGCCGGGTGAGATTTTTTCTTACCAGATCAAGTTTCCTGATGCCGGCATCTACTGGTATCACCCTCATGTCCGAGAAGACTTTGAGCAGGAGCTCGGGCTCTATGGAAACTACCTTGTAGTTCCCGGAGGTGCCGATTACTGGTCGCCGGTCAATCGTGAAGTTGCTCTGTTTCTGGATGACATTCTGATCGAGGATGGAACGATCGCTTTAAGCAAACAAGAAGCCGACCGTACCCTCATGGGGAGATTCGGCAATGTCATGCTCGTAAACGGCGAGACTGATTACTCGCTATCTGCAAAAAGAAGCGAGGTTGTGAGACTCTATATCACTAATTCAGCAAACACTAGACCATTTAATTTTGCTATAGAAGGAGCAAAAATGAAGCTGGTGGGAGCGGATGGCGGTGCATACGAAAAGGATCAATGGGCAGATTCAGTGACACTGGGACCGTCGGAGCGAGCTGTTGTTGAGGTATTGTTTGATACGACCGGCACGTTTGTGATTCAAAATAAGACACCAGATAAAACCTACACGCTTGGCACGGTCAATGTCAGCACGGATTCTGTTGAGGTCTCTTATGCATCTGAGTTCAATCAACTCCGCACTCATGTAGAAACGTCTGAGAGCATTGCTCCATTCCGACAATATTTCGACAAAATACCGGACAAACAAATCAAGCTCTCCATCGACATGGGTGGAAACATGATGAATATGATGGGTGGCCACATGATGCCGGACGGCACGATGATGGGCGGCTCGATGATGAGTCCGGAAGGAGGTATTGAATGGGATGACGAAAACGAGATGATGAATCAAATGTCCGATTCCGATTCAGTCAAATGGAAAGTGGTGGATCAGGCAACCGGAAAAGAGAACATGGACATCGATTGGACATTCAAGCGTGGAGAGCCGGTCAAAATCAGGATTTTCAATGATCCAAATTCAATGCACCCGATGCAACACCCGATGCATTTTCACGGCCAGCGGTTCCTAATCTTGGAGCGAAACGGTGTAAAAGAAACTAATCTTGTATGGAAAGACACTGTCTTTATCCCTTCAGGCGAGACGGTGGATATTCTGCTCGACACTTCAAACCCGGGTACATGGATGGCGCACTGCCATATTGCCGAGCACTTGGAAGCGAGCATGATGATGAAATTCGAGGTTAAGTAGCCATCGAGGGGATGTCTGGGATTCGAACCGGATCTGAAATAGATTCCGACTATATTTTAAGCCACACCAGTCATGTGCGACCGAGACGGTTCGAATCCTTTTGTGGCAGCAGCCATGTGAGACCTACCGAGACGGCTAAAATCGCCGTTTCGGTCAAAGAGTTCTGAGAACCAGTCATGGGCTCGAACTCGAAGGAAAATCACAGGTACTATCCCGAAAAATTGCATACCCGGTGAGTCCGGCATCCAGACGAAAAAGTCCGCTCCAAAAGGGCGGTCTTTTCTGTTAGAATTACAAGTAACAGATCGACATCGGATATGCATAAGAACAAAATCACACAACATATTCTCTCGATCCTCGCAATCACCGTTTTGCTTGTTTTGATCATGGTCTACCCATTTCTTCCCGGAGGGTACGACAGACTGGCTCTATCGTTCTCGACCATGATTCAAACGGGCGGGGCATTCGGATTGTTGCTGATACCGATAGGTATTTTGTGGCTCCTCAAGCCGCGACAGGCATACGCGTTTGCCCGTGCGGCCGCTGTTATCGGAATGATTATTGCCATAATCGTATCCCTTATTGCATTCTTTACTATTGGAGCTTCCTTTGGGTTCATCATGGTTGCCTTTTTCGCATATATGGGATGGAAATTCTGGCCTCGGCTGAAGTTGCTCAAAAACTCACAAGCTGAACAGCGAAGTTTGGTGCCGTTGTATCTCATTGCCATACCCGCGACACTTGTGCTCGTGCAAGTGTTTTTTGCCGGACCACTTACCGATTGGAGCCGGGATCGCGCAATCGCAAACAGTGCCGAACTTATAGACCATATTGAGAACTACCGCACTCAGTATGGTCGGTATCCAGAATCACTTCTTGCCCAGCACAAAGACTACTATCCTGATGTCGTCGGCGTCGAGGAATATCACTATTCTCCGCAGGGCGAATCGTACAATTTCTTTTTCGAGAACCCACAGTTCATTTTCAAGAATATCGGCACGCGAGAATGGATCGTGTACAACCCGCAGGACGAACACCGCATGTACAGCCACACGGCATGGTACATGCTCCTGACGCCGGAAGAGCAAGAGCGCGGCCAAGGATGGTACGAAACTGGCGATGTAGGAGTGTCGCACTGGAAATATTTTTGGTTTGATTAGCCGTACGCTAGGCTACCAAGCTCAGCTTCTTCTCTTTCAGAACCATCTTGCTTCTTAAGTGACTCAACACTTCGCGCTTCTCGTATACAGGTCGCTTTCGCAGGATGTGCTTTGCATAGTTTCTGATATCCACGTCTTTGATTTTCACCTTCTCCTTCACAGCTCGTCCCAGTACTGATTCTTGAAACTCATTGTGTGCCTGTATTTCGGCCTTGATCCGGTCCTTCATGCCGATTTCGTCGAGCGACACCGTGTCCAATATCTCCGCTAGCTGTTCAGTCAATTCCTCCTCTCGGAGGTAACCGCACTTGCAGAACTTATCCTTGAACTTCGTGCATCCGTAGTAGACGTAGCGAGCAAGGGTGCCGTCTTTAAGCTTCTTGAATTTCTCGTCTGCCGTCACTCCCGATCCGCACAGTCCGCAGGTGATCATTCTAGTGAAGGCGAACTCCTTATCTTGAGCATGAACCATGTGGTCGCTCGTAATCTTCTCCTGCACTAGATCAAAGAGTTCTTTGGTGATGATCGGCTCGTGCTTGCCCTTGTACCATTGACCGCTTCCTTTGGGGTATTCAAAACTTCCGTAGTAGAAATCGCTCTTCAATATGATGTAGATATTGCTCAGGGTGAGCGGCTTTCCATTCCTTGTCTTGAACCGTATGTCATGAGTTAGCCATTTGAAGAGCTTTCGCCCAGACCAGCCATCGTAGGCGACCCTTTCGTACATTTGCTTGATAACTGGGGCACGCAGTTCGTCCACGATCACCTCACACTTCTTGTTTCTATCGGGATTCGGCAAGTATCCGGTCGGCGGTACCGAGGGCCAGAGTCCCATCTCGCACCTTGCTCGAAGCCCTCGCTTCACGTTCACCATCTTGTTGTCGTTCTCGAGCTTCGCCTGCGATCCGAGTATCATCAGGAGGAACTTCTCATTCGGATTGTTCGTGAACTTCTGTCCGTATGTCCTTATCTCCTTAAGTAGCCCTTGGTCCATCAGGTCCACAACAGCTCCCAAGTCGCCAGCATTTCTTGATAGGCGATCCGGTGCCCAGGTGAGGATGCCATTGAATTTGCCTTGCTTAATTTCGGCAATCAGTTCGTTGTATACGGGTCGCTGGCCGACTTCCTTAGAGGAGTGGGCTTCACGTTTAATCTCAACTATCTCTAGTCCGTCCCGTTCGGCGAGAGACTGCATCTCGCGAACTTGGGATTCGATTGATAATGCTTGCTTGTCCTCTTGCTCCGTCGATTTGCGGGCATAGAGGCAGTACCTGATCTTCTGCGGGATTTCTTGCGCCAGACCCGCCTCCGGCATTTCCATTGTTTTCATACAACACAAGGAATGACGCCGATCCCTTGAGGAGTCCAGAGCGTCCTAGACCCCTAAGTGTTGGTAACTTACCGACTTCGCAAGAGTCTAAAAATGTTGTAAACTTATGGTAAGTCACTATATATGGCTACATCAGGGGACAAATTCAAGGACTTGCCGGATATGCTGACACTCCAGCAGGCTTCTGATGTTCTCAATGTTCATCCCAATACATTGAGAAACTGGGACAACGAAGGTGTACTGAAAGCGGTAAGATACGGGAAGCGTGGCGATAGACGATACAGAAAGGATGACATCCTGAAAATTTTGAAAGAAAACAATGGCTAAAGATTACTCGCAATTAAGCAAAGAAGAACTTCTCGAGATTATTGGGAAGCTTGAGTCTCGTAAGAAGTACGGGCTTATTTGGGAGGATAAGCCGGAAGATGTCGCTGAACGAGCAAAAGTTGAATTGCCTGTTCTTAAAGCAGTTAAGAAACTGGATATTCAGTCTTCAGAAAAGGACCCAGTCAATATCCTCATCGAGGGAGACAATTATCACGCTCTTTCAGTCCTGAATTTCACCCATGCGGGCGAAATTGATCTGATTTATATAGATCCTCCTTACAACACTGGCGCAAAGGATTGGAAATATAACAATGACTATGTTGATGGTAATGATCCTTGGCGACATAGCAAATGGGTTTCGATGATGCATAAGCGTCTGGTACTTGCCAAGCGCCTTCTTAAAGAAGACGGAGCATTAATCTGTGCAATCGACGATTACGAACTAAATACGCTGGGGCTGATTCTAGAAGAGCTTTTCCCAGCACATGACAGGAGTCTTGTAATTGTTGAACATCACCCCCAAGGTGCAGGTTCTACGACTATTTCTAGAACCCATGAGTATGCATATGTTCTCACTCCTCAGGGTCAAGGAATTGATGGACGAGAAGTGAGTTCCGAGGAGGGCAAATGGTCACTAAAACGTTCAGGTCAAGGCGAAAATAATTGGCGTGCAAATCGTCCAAACCAATTTTTCGCAATCCTTGTGGATGAGAAGAATCGCAAGGTCGTTGGAGTTGGTCCTTCTATCCCTCGTGATCAGAAGAAATATCCGCTTGGTAAAACTCCCGAAGGTTATCTGCGAATCTATCCTCTTGATCGCAATAACGAGGAGCGTGTCTGGCGTTACAACAGAGAGACAATGCAGAAACTGATCGCAGACGATCAAATTGAATACACCAAAGCTGGAGCGCTGGTAGTTAAGAAGAATGGTGTCGTTGCCGCTCCTATCTTTAGTGTTTGGAAGGGTGCTAGGTATAACGCCGGAACAAATGGAAGTAATCTGCTTTCGCAGATTCTGGGCAAGGTAAATGCCTTTCCGTATCCTAAATCTCTCTACACTGTTATGGATATGGTGGAGATGATTGTAAAGAACAAGAAAAACGCAATTGTTCTTGATTTCTTTGCTGGTTCCGGGACATCTGGTCATGCGGTCCTTGAGCTCAATAAGAAAGACAATGGTTACCGCTCATTTATTCTTTGCACAAATAACGAAAACAATATTTGTGAAGAAGTGACCTATGCTCGCATCAAGAAAGTGATGAAGGGTTATACCCCTAAGAGGGGTGGCGAAAAGGTAGGAGGTCTCGGCGGTAACTTAAAGTATTTCCGAACAGCTTTTGTCAAAAGGTCTGCGTCAAAGGACAATATGAAGGTTCGTCTTACGAATGAATGCACCGAAATGATCTGTCTACGCGAAGGTGTATTTGATGAAGTTAAAGCAACCGCTGACTACAAAATATTTAAGCAAGGCGACAAGGTGCTTGCTGTCTACTATTCTCTCGAGAGAGATGCTTTAAAGGATCTCCGTAAGGATCTCAACAAGATTGAGGGGCATAAGTTCCTTTATTGCTTCACACTTGACCCGCTGGGTCTAAGCAAGAGTGATTTCATTGGCTGGGAGGATGTGGTTCTTGAACCTATTCCGCAGAAGATTTTGGATGTATATAAACAAATTTATGAGTATTAACCTGAAACAATACCAAGAGAATGCAGTAACGCAGTTGATCGAGACAACGATCAAGCTTTTGGGCTATGACGGTCCAGGAGAAGTTTGCGTATTCCAATCTCCTACGGGTAGCGGTAAGACCGTCATGGTTGCGAAGTTCATTGAAGGACTCATCAAGGAACTTCCTGATGAGGACCTTTGCTTCGTCTGGATGACTCTTGGTAAGGGTGATTTGCATCTTCAGAGTAAACACAGCTTAAGCAAGATTTTTGGTGGCGCGCCGCGTGTGACGCTCGTTGAGGAAGAGTTTGCCGGTGGTCGTGAGCGTATTGTGCAGAACGAAGTAGTGGTTGCAAACTGGGAGAAGATCCGCAATAAGGACCGTTCTGGCGAATGGAAGAACCTTTTGATGAAAGATGGCGAGAAGCTCAACTTCAGGGATGTTCTCGAGAAGACAAAAGAACAGCGAAAAATCATTCTGATTATCGACGAAAGTCATGTGAACGCGGATACAGCTCGCGCGAACGAACTCCGCGACCTTATTGGCGCAGACGTAGTGATCGAGATGAGCGCGACACCGCGCCGTCCTCAACAGGAGCTTGGCTTTGCTCGCGATCTTGCAACTGGAGGGGCGGGTTACATCATTGTGGATCCGAAAGAAGTGATCGAGGAAGGGATGATCAAAAAGGAGCTGATCATTAACGAAAACATTGAGAAGATTGCATCTGACGAGACCGACTCACAGCAAGTAGTCTTGGAGGCAGCATATAAGAAGCGCCTCGAACTCAAGAAGGCATTTGAGGAGGAAGGATCAACAATAAATCCCTTGGTCCTCATACAAATCCCAACTGCCGAGGCAGGCGAAGCAAAAATCGAAGCCGTTAAAAAATTTTTGTCCGAAAAGGGTGTTACCGAAAAGAACGGCAAATTCGCCATCTGGCTTGCTGAACAAAAGTCAGAAACTATCGACTGGATTGCTGAACCGGATAACGAGATTGAGTTCCTCATCTTTAAACAGGCCATTGATACCGGCTGGGATTGTCCGCGAGCACATATTCTCGTGAAATTCCGCGAGACTACAAGTGTTGTATTTGAAATCCAAACAGTTGGTCGCATTTTGCGTATGCCTGAACAGAAGCATTACGCTAACGAAAGTCTCAACAAGGGATATATCTACACCAACCTTAGATCTATTGAGGTTAAGAAGGAAGAATACAATCCAAACATCATCAAGCATTTAAAGGCAAATCGAATTGAGTCGTACGAGCCGATCAAACTGAAATCTTATTACAAGTCTCGCGTTGACTACGGCGATGTAACTTCAAGCTTCGCAAAGGTATTTGCCGATGCGGCGAACCAAGAACTTGGAATTAAGGGCACGAAGATTACTGAGAATAAGAAGGCCGCTGAAGCGCGTGGTATTGAACTTGATATCAAGAAGTATCAGCAGGAACTCATCGCAGACACAGCCATCGACGCCAAGGACCTTGATGATCTAAGTACCGTAAGTGCTGAAGCGTTGGCAAAACTCAGTGTTGCTGCAGATGAATTGCAGGTTTTCTTCGAGCAATTTATTAAATCAAACCTCGGCTCGTTCAGGAATGTGAAGCGTTCTATTCCAAGTGTTAAATCGGCCATCTATCAGTGGTTTAGGAAGTATCTCGGTTCTGAAGAGTGGCCGGAAGAAATCTTGCTTATTCAGCGGATCTTTTTGCATGCCAAAAATCAAATTCTTTTCAAGAGAATTCTTGAGCGTGCCATTGAACAGTACCGCACAGTCAAGGAAGACGAAGTTCGCGAGAAGATTGAAGAGAGCGAGCAGTGGACTAATTTCGAGCTTCCTACCGAGTTGTTCTACAACGAGCATGCTGATGAGATTGTAAAAGCGAAAAATTACGCTTATGAGCCGTGCTATCTCAATCGTGATCGATCAAAGCCAGAAAAGGAGTTCGAGGAGTTCCTAAACTCAAACAGCGAGGCCGTTTCTTGGTGGTGGAAGAACGGAGAGAACAAGATTGAATATCTTGGCATTAAATACAAGTACGAGGGACAAATCTTTACGTTCTATCCTGACTACCTTGTGCAGCTTAGAGATGGTCGTATTGGCATCTTCGAAACCAAGGATGCAGCCGATCGTGATGGAAAAACATACACAAAGGCCAAAGCGGAGGCCCTTCAGAAATACATAACAGACTCAAAGATTAAGAAGCTGTTTGGTGGCATTGTGATTAAGAAGGGGTCTGACTGGCTCATTAACCAAGAAAAGAACTACGATTGGGGTAAGGTCGAACGTGGTGATTGGGGCGAGTGGACGAACTTAGATTTATGATATGGAAGAAAAAGAGGACGAAATTGAAATACCTGAGCGAGATCAACCTGTCGTCTTATCTGAGAAGCAGAAATGGTTGTGTTCTCATCTTGACACCCTTAACCGAATTCAGAAATTCTGTCCGAGCGCAGTCCCCTCTGAACTGTACAGAGGGGCTTTATATGTAACAAGAAACCGTAACCAGCAAACCAACCCAGATTGGATGGCACAAGCTGCACATTCTCTTAGGGAGATAATGTACAGTACGGGACCCTTAAAGAAACCAAAGAATAGGTTTCTATTGGCATTGGCAGCATTTTTTGGAAAAGACGCTGGTGAGAAGACGAGGAGAGAAAGGATTGAAGAAATTATCAAATTTTATCAGGAAGAGAAAAAGGCATCAGAGCTTGCTAGGGTTCTGAATGATCTACACTTTATTTTCACCAACATCGCCCATCATTTTCAGGATGGTGCAAGGCAGAACGAGATAAAGAAGAAACTAGTAAGGCTTGGTGTGAGTGTTCCAGCAATACATCCTTACGTTACTGAACATGTTTTTGAGCAGTTGATCGAGATGCTTGAGAATGCTTGGACTCAGTCAATACCAAGGCAATTAACAATTCATGAAAGGATTGATGAAATATTGAGTGCAACACCTACTAATAGTTCCAAAGATTTTCTTGGAGTGCTTCTTTCGTTCAATCCGGATGCAAAACAATATTTCTTTGCTAAAGCAGATGAACAGTGGCTTGATTGGCTGTGGCAGAATGGATTTCTGAATGAGATTAAACAACCAGCCGAGGATTCTACCCGTTATGGATATCGAACTCCCGAAATTTCATATTTAGCAAAAGTTGCTGAGAAGGTACCTAACAGGGTTGTGCAAATAATGCTTGACCCAGACACGGCTACCACTAAAGAAAAATTCAAGCCTGAGTTAATAGATCAGTTTCTGAGAGTATCCAGTAGTTTGTCGGCTGATCAACTGGCTTTGATCATCCCTAAGCTTCACTCCCAAGAGTGGGTGAGAATTTTGGCCGGCTTCAATCATTGGGGTTTCGAATATGAAAAAATGTTCAAGACTCTTCTGTCAGCGAAGGATTATAAAAATCTTCTTCTCTTGGCCAAGGCTGTTCTTTCGGTGCGCACAAAGGAAGAAGTGAACAAGACAACCAATGGATTTGGTACTGATAATCCATTCTATTTCTCTGACTTTGAATACACGGGGGTATTTGAGTCTTTATTGTCTGTTTCGGACGAATTTGTTGAAGATGCGTTAAGGCTGGCTACAGGAATAATGTCACAAGTGGTGCTTCTGGGAGGGCGGGATGATGATCCTGAGCATGTCTTTTCAATCAAGGATTCATTCTATCTTTTTGATATCGACTTTTTCTCCCTTGCTCCAAATATCTCCAAACACCTCTCATACCGTGATGATGTGAAGGAGTTGGCAGCTGTAATAAAGACCCTGGTAGATCGATCAATTGGTACAAAATGTGATGACGAGAAGGTCGCGAACCATCTTTACGATAATTACATCGATCTGCTTCCTGACAGTCAGGCGATGTGGCGTCTTCGGTTGTATGTACTCAGTCTATGCCCCAATGTGTTCAAAGATAAAATCAAGAATGCGTTCTTCAGGCTGTTCGATAGTAAATACTATAGTCACATAACATCAGGGACCGAGTATGAAAAAGCTCTGCGAAAAGGATTTGGTGTACTTTCTAATACACAAAAAAGAGACTATGTTGCAAAAACAATAGCCCACTTCTCCAGTCAAGAAAAGGGAACTAAGGAAGAGAGATGGCATCTGAACGCGGGGTCTGACATTTTCTCAGTGATTGAATCCCATCTTACTGATACAGAGCGAGAAGAAATTGCGAAAGCAGGCTTTGAAATAAATCCAGAATATGAGCCGATACCAAGCGTCATGCCAGCTGAAAGTGGCTATGTTCAGTCTCAGGGCCCGATTTCTCAAGAAGAGTTCGGTAGTTTACCTATCGAGGATATTGCTAAGAATCTTAGGGATGATTGGTCACCAAAGGCACTCCGAGATAAATACAGACAGACCGATAGCTTCTTAAATCCCCACAACGCAGAAGGTGCTGGCGATCTTCTAAAGAATGACATCCCAAAGCGTTTACAGGAATATGTTGATCATGCTGAAAAATTCTTTGAGCGAGATGAGTTAGATCAGCACTATACCTATTCATTCCTACGGGGTATAGAAGATGCAATAAAGAATAATCGCTCTCTGGCTCAAGGTGTAAATTGGGATGGTTTGGTTGCAATGCTTGCGTCAATAAAATCATCGGGACAAAGTTCTCCATTTGATAAAGACAAACGAGAACGCGATTCATTCGATGCCTGGCTAGCTGGTTGGAATTCAGTACATTCAGGCATGACAGATGTGGTACAGGCTCTTCTGCGAGAAGAGACAAACAAAACTATTATTGATTTTCTAAAATATCGAGATCAAATATTGGAAATTATTTCCTATCTTCTAGACTATCCTGAACCAACCCCTGATAGAGAAGATCCTAAAGATCCAATAATGAGCAGTTCAGTTGGTGGTAAAGAACAGCTAGTTAGTGACCCATTTGCAATAGCAATAAATACAGTTAGAGGACGTGCGTTTCAGGCTCTTGTACTTTTTATTTATCCGGATGGCCGTGAGTTGCCAGAGGGTGCGCGGATAAAGGATGATGTGAAAAGTTTATATGAGAGGGTGCTGGCTAAAGAAGATACACGGGCACTAATGTTTATGTTTGGCCATTACATCCCGCAGTTCTACTTCCGCGACGTAGAATGGCATCAAAGGCTTTTACCGAAAATCTTTCCTACAGATGCAGAAAAGTCTCATCTTTTCCTTGCCGCATGGGAAGGCTACCTTTCGAACAATCTGTATAAAGAGTTGTTTACAAATCCGGTAATGGAACAATTGTATTATCGAGGACTTTCCATTGCAGATATTAAAGAGACGACACGACAATACTTTAAAGATCCTGATGAGGGTAGTGCAACCCATATTGCGCTTGCGTACATGCACTATGAGGATTTTGGATTTGAACACCCACTTTTTAAGAAATTCTGGGAACAAGCCGATCCTAAACAACATCAAGAATTTGTAAGTTTCCTTGGTCGAAGCTTTGTATCCGGAGACAATGCTCAGGTGAATGAATATCTTAAAAAGGAGCCGCGCGCAAAGGAGTTGTTGAAATCATTCTGGGATTGGTCACTAGAAAATCATTCGGAATCAGAATTATTTGAAGAGTTTGGCTTCTGGGCAAATCTAGACAAGGAGCTCTTTGAACCGGCATGGTTAGCTGAGCGCTTAAGAAAGACTCTCGAAAAAACAAAGGGCAAAATGGAGTGGGATTATGGTCTTACACAAATTGCCGTCAGACTTTGCAAAGAAGCACCGACTGAGACTATTGCAATAGCACGTCTTATTTTCCTCGATGGTGGAGTTCTGGCAGATCATCCAATGCGCCAATTTTATCTTGATTCGGAATGGCTCGAAGTATTTAAAAATCTCTATGCGAACCCTGAGACTCAGAAGGATACTGAAAAACTAATTAATGACCTGATTGAAAAGGGAGGAAGTCCATTTTGGAGTCTCAAGGATGTAATGAAATAGCTGTTGGTAACTAAGGCTTCGCAGATCTCTAAGGCTAAGCTAAAGTGCCAAGCGGTAGCATTTTTGCTATCATGTACTTGCACAACTGAATAAAGTCGCCTAACCCTTAGGGATTTTCTCTAAGGTATGGTGCATCAAAACCGCTAAAGTGTAAAAACCTCCTCGTCAGGAGTCACTTTAGCGGTCATATCCCGAAAGGGGTATGGGTCGGGCCGAAAGGTTCGATCGCAACTGGCGGGGAGATTTTTGCATCTCGCTCGTTGCACTAAAACCGCTAAAGTGCACCATGAACAACAATCAGTCTCCATTCGGAGGCGACTTTAAGGGATTAATCCAAGAACGAATAAAGAACTTCTGGGGCTACGGTAACCTCGACTCTGAGGTATGGTTCGTCGGCATGGAAGAGGGATACAACGAAACGAACGAGATTCTGTTCGAGCGTTTTAAGGCGACCGCTCACAAAGCGGTCTTTGATATTTATGACGACCTCAAAGTCGATCCCGGCCATGTGTACTGGTTTGAGGACAATGCACCAACGCAACCTACATACCGCCCGCTCATATACATTCAGCTATATCTCCAGACAGGAAAAGAACCGACACTCGAAGAAATACGCCAGTACCAAATCAAGCAATTCGGCAGAAGTAATTCCGATCACACTGTTCTTGAACTCATGCCACTTCCGTCTAAGTCGATAAAAGAATCGGATTGGCTGTATACGGACTCTGATGTTGAAGGATTAAGTACTCGCAAGGAGTATCTCGCTACATACAAACCCCAACGTGTACGCGAACTCCACGCGCTCATCCAACAATACAAACCGAAGCTCGTCCTTTTCTACTCCCGCACCTATCTCCCAGACTGGCAACAGATCGCCAGCATTCCGTTTGTCGAAACAATCCCAAAGAAACTGCATACAGCGAAAGACCACGGCACGCTGTATGCCGTGGTCCCTCACGCGACATCCTTCGGGATGTCCAAGAATGACTGGAAAGCCATCGCCGAAACTATTGCTTCTTCTCTATAGCGTCCTGTCGCACTTCAGCCCGACGCGTTCTGACCTCATCCGGATCAATAGCGTGGATGTGGATCTCCGTAACAGGAGGCGGTGCCGTTTGTAGCTCACGAGGCCACGGCTTTCGTGGCTGATAGTCAGGATGACAACTTGCGAGCTGGAACTTCACCGCATCCATGCGTCCATGCTGGATGTTCTGAATGAGTTGCGTGTGGGCAAGATCATTCACGAAGTCCTTGCCGAGCGCAATTGCCGCATCCGCCTCAAGCGCAAACACTTCCTCCTGTCGCCAGAGGTAATACGCCTCGCGCGAGATTCCCGCCCGCTTGCACGCGTAGGAGATATTGCCGGAGTCCTGCAGATACTCGAGCACCTTAGCTCGCGTTTTCTGCGTCCGGTCTTTCTGAGTTGAGGATTTCCGCGCCATGGCCAGTTAGCTTTTCCCACCGCTTCACGATTGTCTCGCAGTACTCTGGATCCATCTCGACCATGATGCATCGTCGCTTCGTGTGTTCGCAGGCGATGAGCGTTGATCCACTTCCGCCGAATGGGTCATATACCGTATCGCCCACACGCGTACTGTTGAGGATGAGTCTGCGAAGAAGCGGAATCGGCTTCATTGTGGGATGGAGACCGCTTCGCCGAGGCTTGCGCTCGAAGATAACCGACTTGTCCTTGCCTCTGCGGAAGTCGTGCGTACCACTCCAGCCGTAGAGGATGAGTTCGTGCTGTGGGAGATAGTCGAGCCGTCCGATGACGGGCTGAGACTTTACCCACACGATCATCTGCGCCACCTTAAGCTCGACCTGAAGAAACGCCTCCCGAAGCGCGAAGATCATCTTGTCCGAGTTGAAGACGTAGACGCTGTTCTTCGCGGCGAGGAATGGGACGCAAGCCTCAAGCCAGCGGCGAGAGAAGTCGATATACACCTCGTCGTCCATGAAGCCGTCGTTCTCGATGTCCTTGTCCTTGGCTATCTTGCCAAGTCCGCGCTTTGAAGCGGCGTAGTCGACCGCGTACGGCGGGTCGGTGAGAATCATATCGATCTCTCCTTGGAAGTAGTTGCCGAACCACCACATCTCAGCGTTCTCGCAGACGAGGAAGTGGTCGCCAAGCGCAATCACATCGCCTCGCTTAATTGGTCTTGATAGCTTTGTCTTCCGTGAATTTTTCATAGCGGTTGATGATTACCTGACAAAAGACCGGACTCTTCTCGACGAGGAAGGCCCGGCGACGCATCTGCTCACACGCAAGGAGCGTTGAACCGCTTCCACCGAAGAGATCAAGGACGGCATCGTTCACCTTGGAACAACGAGAGAGCGGCCGCTCGTGAAGCGTGAGCGGCTTCTGAGTTGGATGCTCGTAGTCGGTCCCGGCCTCGCGCTTCGCAAGCCAGATGTCGACCATGTCGAGGATGTCGTCGATGGTCGCGTTGCCGATACCGATTTCCTTGTTCATGATCTCGCCGAGCTTGGTTTGCTTGTCGGAAAGATATGGCTTGCCGCGCGTGCCGTACACGCAGGGTTCGTAGAGTTTGGAGAAGGCGGTCTTCGGGGTCGGGTTGATGCCGTTCTTAATCCAGAGCGCAGTGCGCTTGTATTTCACGCCGAGTTCTTCGTACAAGGACTGCATCATGCCCGTGTACTTCTGGTCGTGGTACCAGAAGTGGTGCGAGTCCTTCGCCGAAACCGCAATCGCGTTCGCCATCGCTTTCTTGACGAACGTGCGGTACTTCGGGTCAGACTTCTTGTCGTCGACATCTCCTCCGTACGATTTTTCTCCACCTATGCCCTTGTTGTAGTCGAGGGCAATATTATAGGGAGGGTCGCAATAGACGACATCTGCGAGATCCTCGCCGAGGAGCATCTTCACCACTGTCTCGTCGGTTGAATCGCCGCAAATGAGCTTGTGCTTGCCGAGCTGGAAGCGGTCGCCCTCCTTGATGTCGGTTTCCTTGGCTGCTTCGACTTCCTTCTTCTCGTCGAACTCGTCGTCTTCGATTTCCAGCACGTCGTCCCAGATGTCAGAGAGGTCGGTATCGTCGAATCCTATGTCTAGGAGGAAGGATGTATCGAACTTCTGGAGAAGCTCAAAGTCCCACGACCCGGTGTTGCGGTTCGAGCGGAGCATGTATTCCTCGCACTCCTTCTCAGTGAGTGTCCGGTCTGGAACCCTAACGTCGATCTCATCCTGTCCGCGCCCGAGGGCTTTCATGATCTTGAGCCGCTGGTGTCCCGCAAGTACCTGGTTGTCCGTGTTCACTGCAGGGATCTCGACGAGGTTAAATTTTGTAATGCTCGCCTCAAGGTCAGCTTTCTGCTTGGCCGAGAGGGAGCGAGGGTTCTTGGCGTTCGGCACGAGGTCGTCGACCTTGCGCGTTTCCGTCCGCCAGTGGAGTTGCTTTTGCATATCCGTAAATGACTAGTTATTAAGCAAAAGACCCACGTATCCCTTTCGAGATACGCAGGTCCACCATTTAAGGAGTCAACCTGGCTGTGCGCCTTTTGTGCCCTCAGTATACACCCGCGTTTTTCGCGTACATGTGGAAAAGCCCGCAAATCATCGCTAGAAAACAGAATCGTCGGAAAGTCGACTTATGTTTTGCCATATAGTGCCAACTAAAAAGGCAGGAGGGGGTGTAAAGTTTGTAAAGTAGAGGAGACCGAGACGGGTGAAAATGGCCGACCCTACAATCCTCGGAAAAATGACCTACAGACCGAGACGCCTCGACTAAGGAGTAGAAGGGATCTAGGAGAACCCTTACGGTGCCTTGCGTGGTACATTCGAGACCGAGTCAGTCAGTCGATAGGCGTTGGTATATACTTTCCAGATGGAAGGCGAACTCAATGAGGAGAAGTTTTCGGTTGTAAAACGCGCGAAGAGTTTTACCTATGCGGGGCGAGGGATTTGGATTCTCATCAAAACGACGCACAACGCGTGGATACATCTTGCGGTTCTCGCAGTCGCTGTCGTGTTTGGCTTTTATTTCAATATTTCGCACACGGATTGGATTCTCCTCGCGCTTGCAGCCGGACTTGTGCTTTCGGCTGAGGCATTCAACACAGCGATTGAAATCGACATCGATCTCACGTCGCCGACCTTCCACCCCTTTGCGCGCGATACAAAAGACGTCGCAGCGGGAGCGGTACTGCTTGCCTCGATCGCGGCAGCCACCATCGGTATCCTCATTTTCGGCCCACACATTCTTGGTTTGTTGTAAAAATTTGCCGTCGCGCAGAACAAGAAGTTGCTAAATGTTGAATTTTATTGTATTGTTTTTTGAGCAGGTTTGGACTTTTGACAGGGGGTAGCAGTGGAATACATCCGGGTTGAGAACCGCGTCCTGCATACGCCGATCATGAAATATCGCGGCACACGCGCCGTCGATCTCATCGGTCTCGTACATTTCGCGACCGAAGGGTATTACCAAACCATTCAACAGTATCTCGAAGGTTTGGCATATCATGGCTACCACATATTTTGCGAGGGGATTGACGGGGAAAGTGAAACCGAATCAACGGATGACACTGACCCGGCGCTTCTACTGTGGTTCGAAATGGTAGAGATGATGATTCTCGCGCAGCAGAAGTTGGCGGAAGCGTGGGGTCTTGTAATTCAGACAGAGCATCTGCGTGGCTCGCGATATAATGACCTGATATCTGGGTCCTGGATTTGTGTGGATCTGCCTGCTCGGGAAGCAGCTCAAATGCTGTGCGATGCGATGCGGGACGAGCCAAATTTCGAAACGGCCCTGCGATCATCTATCTGCTTCTGGCGCCATGATCCGGACGCAGCGCAACGAAGATTGGGCGAGGCACTGCTGAAAGGTCAGCAAGCGCCCGATACTGCTTTGCCACCAGAAGTGCAGCGCGTTGGAAAAATAATCATCGATGCCCGCAACGAATATCTGTTGCGAATGACTCTACGGACACGGAAAGACAGGCCACTCGCGTATCCATGGGGTGCGGGGCATCTTCCTGGCATTGCACGGGCTCTCGAAGCTGAAGGACAGGAGTGCGTCAGTGTAGAGTGGATACCGGCGTTCAAGATCCCCTAAGGCTCATTGTGTATGGCGGTCATCGCGAGATGACCGCTTTTTATATACCAGGAAACCCCGCACGAATGCAGGCACGTTGTCGACGAACGGAGTGCGGGGATGAATGGAACCGCTACGCACGCACGACCGTAGGTCG
>QZIY01000015.1 GCA_003599175.1 Candidatus Parcubacteria bacterium | reverse complement strand
TTGCAAGACTCAAAAAGGAATTATTCGCGATTCAAAAACGGCATGGGAACAGGAAATTCAGGAATTCCTCAGGGTCGCATTTTTAAATGAGCTATAGCGCCAGGGCGTTCATTTGAAACAAATGACCTCGGCAGGTGTGTATGAGAAAGAAGAGCATGGGATATGAAGCTCACGCTCAAATGTAGTCATTACTAAATGAGGTAATCATTAACGAACCAGTATGACAAAGGTACGTCATATGTTCTGACTGGCGGGACTCCGCGAACGCCCCGTGCAGAGCACGGGGATCGGCGGTGTGGCCTTTTTTACAATACGTTTCTTGTTTTTTCTACAGCGTGACAACGCGAAAGACGCCAGAGGGTTAGAGTGCCGAATGAGTAGAACCGTAATGTGCGCGCACGAAGAGCGCGCCGGATGCGATAAGCGGTATGCAAAAGAGGACTGCGACGATAATCGTCGGGACGAGCTGAAGATCCTGCACCGTGGCGGCATAAAAGCCGGCAAAGACGATCCCGAGCACGATGAGCGCCCAGCCTGCAACCTGCGGCCGGTACCAGCCGAGAAGGACGAGCGCGATGATGGGCGTGACGCGCATGACAAGCTGGAGGCCGATGCCGCCGCTTGCAATAGCGAAGTACAAGAAAAATCCGATCGGGATAATGGTGACGCCGCTGGCGGCACCCATGAGACGCTGCACATCGCTTTTGGCCATAGCGCTACCATAGTACCTGCCTGCGGTCTTGCGCACCAGGAGGAAATGTTGTCGGACGAGACTATGTATTAGGTGCGGTGATGTTGACCATCCAACCGATGCCGAATTTGTCGGTGAGCATGCCGAAGGTGTCGCCCCATGGTGCTTTGTCGAGCGGCATCGATACCGCGGCGCCTGCCGAGAGCTTGTCCCAGTAGCCCTGGAGTTCTGTCGCGTTGTCGCCGGAGAGCGAAATCTGCACATTGTTGCCTGGATTGTGAGGCATCCCTTCGGGTGTGTCGGATGCCATGAGTACGAAGCCGGCGTCCGTCTCGAGCATGGCATGCATGACCTTATCGCCGCTCCCCATCGATTCCGGCACGTGTGACTCGGCAAAGGTGTTGATCGTGAGCTTGCCACCAAAAACAGACGTATAAAACTCCATCGCCTCGCGCGCATCGCCTTTGAAGCTGATATACGGATTGAGCCGAGATTGCATATTTATATATGTTAAATGTAGTAATGAGTATGTATTCTACCGCTATTTTTCCTGGATGACGCCGATGATGTGCCCGGCCGGGTCTTTAAACCACGCGATTGCCTTCTGTCCCATCCCATCGCCCATACCCCCCAACAGATGCCCTTTTCATCGGTCTTGATGCCGGGAAGATCATACTGCTCCATGCTGACGCCACGCTGCACCAAATCTCCCACGGCCTTTTCGATGTCGTCGACGACGAAATTGAGCTCCGTATAATCCGCCGCTTTGTGTTGCGCTGGGTACACAAAAACCGATACATCATCCTTGAGGTGAATCTCGAGACCTTCGGGATGTTCATCGATCTTGAGTCCGAGTGCTGTGCCGTAGAACTGCTTCGTTGCAGCGATATCGGGTACTGAAAATCCGCTAAACGCTTCTTTGTATTTGAACATAAAACGTCAGTATGTAGTTATTAAGATTAAGTTCAGCTTAACTACTTTTTCTTGCGCAGACCGCTTTCGAGATCTTGCAATGTGTCCTCGGAGATACTGGCGCGTGTAGAGCTTGCGCGTACCGAGAGGTCACCCGTGAGGATCGAAGGGAGCGCGACCCCTGCTTCCGTGAAAAGTATGCGGTTGATGTAGGAAATGGTGATGCCGCGGAGTGTTGGGTTTTCTTTGGCGCTGCTCTTTACCGCTGCGATGCCGATGAGTTCGCCCTTGAAATTGGCGATTGGTCCGCCCGAGACGCCCGATTTCACCGCATCGGAAGTCGAGAGAGAAATTGTGTCAGGCTGTCCGCTCCGATCAAACGCCCTGATATCAGTAATCGATGACGTTGCGGCCACCATTTTCAACTTGTTGCGAATTGCCTTGAAATCGAGTCCTTCTGACGGGTATCCCACAACGGTCGCTGCCATCGCCTCACTCGTTGTGGCAAAAATGTTTACCGGCAGAGAGAGAAATTGTGTCGGTAGCTCCTTTTTTGCGCCCGTGATGTAGAGAAGCGCGAAATCGTTTTCTCCCGTGCCTTTGGGAGTTTTTTCAGAAATTTTCGAGACATTCTTCTCGAGCCATTCGGGGGATATGTAGAGGATGGCGGCGTCGTACGTATCCTTGGCGGGGGAGCCGGTGCGCACGCTGCAGTCACCGGTCACGCGCCCTTTTTCTTTGGCGAGGAGAAAATACTGTGCCACGTGCGCATTGGTGAGGATCACGCCACGCTCGGAGATGACGACGCCGCTGCCCGAGACGCTGTAGATCTTATTGCCCGATTTGAGACGACAGTAGAGATTGACCGTCGTGTCCGCAAGGGGAGATGTCGGTGTGCTGGAAACCGCCGCTTGGAGCGTGACTGTGGAGGATATAGCGGCGGATGCGGGAGCTGTAAGCGCAAAGAGAAACGCGACAACAATCGTCTGTAAAAGTAGTAAACGAACAACAATAACTCTACGTATGTACATTGTGGCAAAGTTTATCGCGATTTTCAGAATTAAAAAAGCGCCCAGTCCGATTGTGCTACGATCGTCGGGAGCTCTATGATAAATGCCTCGGGCAATCTCGTCCTTGGCCTCAAGATGGATTCAGGAGAGATGTACTTCAAGAAGCGGTAAGAAAGGTTCTGCGCAGCCTAGATTTTTTCAACCACTACCGCGGTGCCGTACGCGAGTACTTCCGTGATGCCGCTGCCGACGCCGGTCGCATCGTAGCGGACGCCGATCACCGCGTTGCCGCCCATTGCTTCTGCATTTTTGGCCATCAATTCAAATGCATCAGCGCGTGCTCGTTCGCAGAGTGATGTGAAGAGGGTGATATTGCCGCCGAGAATTGTCTGTAAGCCGCCGCCAATCGTACCGATGATCGAACGAGAGCGGACGATAATCCCGCGTGACATGCCGAGGTTTTTCACAATGCGATACCCCGGCAATTCAAATGCGGTCGTGATCATGGTGTTTTGCACCGCCATAGCGATAGTATACGCGCTGCATACAAATCTGTCTCGCTATTCATGGGGTACTCATATAGAAAGGATATGGTGCTTACTATGGAGACGCTTAAGAAGAGTAAATATGGCTTTTTGTGGATCACGCTCCTCTTTTTTGTGCTTAGTCTCGTGGGGCATTGGCTTTTTGCGTGGGTTGCATATGTAGACGAGCAACAATCGCTCAGTGCGCCGATTGTGATCGGCGACTACGTTGTAGAGACGATGCGCGATACGCTCGAGAACTGGCAATCGGAATTTTTGCAACTTATTTGGCAAGTCGCCGGGCTCGCGCTCCTTCTTTACATCGGGTCGCCGCAATCGCGAGAAGGCGATGAGCGAAAGGAGGAAAAATTGGATGCGATTCTTGCGGCGGTAAATCCAAAGGAAGCCAAAAGTATCGTCGAACGCCTTGATCACAAGTATCCGAAACGATAATGAAGAAGTACAATACATGATATGGCAGAGCTTAAAACCAGGGCGACGAAGGCGAGCGCCGTGGACTTCATCAAAAAGGTGCCTGATGAACAAAAGCGTAAAGACGGTCTTGAACTTTTGAAAATTTTTACGGAGGTGACAGGAGAGAAAACCGTGATGTGGGGCAGTAGTATCGTGGGATTCGGCACGTACCACTACAAATCCGAGCGGAGCACGCAAGAGGGCGACTGGCCGCTCACCGGATTTTCGCCGCGAAAGCAAAATCTTACTGTCTACATCATGTCGGGTGCGAAGAAGTATGGCCCGCTCCTGAACAAATTAGGCAAACACAAGGTAAGCGGTGGATCTTGTATCTACATCAACAAGCTCGACGATGTCGACACCTCGGTGCTGAAACAAATCATCAAAAAATCGTACGCAGAGATGAAGAAAAAATATAAAGCCTAGCTCCCGACAACAACCTTGAAGCCGCCAAAAGAGAAGCGCTCCATGTCCCAAGGCATTTTCATGTCTTTGCCCTTTTCGATCTGTTTCTCCATATCGGCCATGACCTTTTTGTTGATCTGATCGCGCTGCTTCTTGGATTTGTAGGTAATGAATGAGAACCAGAGCGTCTCATTCGATTTTAGTGTGGTGAGCTTGGGAAAGGTCAAAAACGGCATGCCACCCATATCGGGGGTGAGATCATCACCCATACATTCTTTGTAATCGAGCGCGCCATACTTCATCCACATCTTCTTCCCCTCGGTTGCCATTTTCTTATATGCGGCGACATTGTTCTTTGGGATCACAATAACGAAACCATCTACGTATGTTCCTTTCATATAGTTTAATGCTTATGAATAGTACTTTGCAGTATACAGGTTATTATGAAGACGTATGGAACAAGCAACATCCTCGCAAGATAAAAAGCAGCGGGTGATGAGGGGAGGCGACGGCGGAGGATTCGTATGGTTCCTCGGTGCGATTGGTGCAGCTGTGTACTACATTCAGAGTGCGGACAGTTTTCTCCAGGGTGCGTTTGGCATCCTCAAGGCGCTTGTCTGGCCCGCGATGCTCGTCTACTACTTCTTACAATCCTTGGGGGCATAGCACCAAGTTACTTAAAAGTGTTGAATGTGGATGAAATGAGCCCGCTCCGATCTCGGAGCGGGCCTTCGCATCGTCGATCGCACCGTGCTAACGACCGAGTTTCCGCCGCCAGTCTGCGTCGAACGTGCGGTAGTCACACGTGATCTCGTCGCCCTCCGGGATGTCATGTATTGCAATGGAATACGCCTGCTCCCCGGGGACGTGGATTTCGCGCGTATTCGGATTGTCGGAATGATTGGTAAACCGGTCGTCGTCGATGCATATGACACAGAATCCAGTACCTATTTCCTCGAAAGAATACGTGAGCATTTGAATACGGGCGGGTTTCGGCAGCTTCTCGATCTCGGTGCGTGGGATCCTAAGATCAAAGCCGGGCGTAACTTCCCATATCCTCGTTCCCTCAGAAATGGGAGCGGCCGCAAAAAGGCCGATACCGTGGATACCGCTCCGACCTATTTTTGTAGGAACAAGCAACACCTTTCTTCTCCTTAGGCGCGGGATGCGCTAGCTGTAGCGATATCGCATATGCGTTTTTCTGTCAACTATGGATATGAGAGTGGATATGAGAGTTCTGTTTTGCGATATAATAAATTCATGAAAACGTCACTCACAGCAGGGGCGCAGCAGGCAGGTGATGAGCACATACAGTGTGAGGTCCAGGTGTCCCAGACGCGATTCAAAAGGATACCAAATCCAGAGGGACCTGACAGCGCCGTCGGAAACTTTTTTCTGAAACTCGATGTAACCGCTCTACAAGAAGCGATATACATCCCAATCTCAATCGCATCGGGAAAAAAACCGACCGGCTTTGTGTATCAAATTGAGGGGACGGCAGAAGGTGAGATATCCACGACCGACATTTCATGCCGCGGAGAGGGTGTATCCAATGTGACCTTGGGGACGCTCTTATATGCAAAGATTCCTGTGGGAAGCACAGCGACGTTCCGCATCCAGATTGAGATGAAAGGGAAATGGGGCAAGGAATATAAAATTGTGATCAACCGCGTAAACTATAAATTGGACCCGAGCGACGCTCGGTATAAGAAATTTGATACCGCGATCGGCACGAAGGTGCTCAAATTGCGATAGCCCGTTTGACGTATTTCAGCATGTGTAGAGGCGTTGCCTCTTATAGACATGCCTCTACATACACTAAAGATTCCAGAGCGACCTAAACAATTCGTCTTGTTTTTTAAAAAAGTCATTCATGCGTTCAATTTCACCTTCCATTTTCTCGCGCATCGTTCGGATGCCGCTCTCGCTGAGCGGCGAGGACGTGGCATACGTGCGATACTGCTTGCCATCGAAGAGTGTCACGACCTCATTTTTAAAGCCAGGACCTTCGAATATTGTCACGGTTGATGTACCGGTGCGTTGGGCGGCATAGAGCGGCTCGTTCTTCTCAATTTTTTGGTACAAAAAGATATCTCCGATGACACTTGCGATGAGCAAGAGCCCGAGGATGCCAGTTACTACGTTTTGATTTTGAATAATATTCATACGCTCTGATAGCGCAAAGCCGCCCGGGTTGGAAGAGGGCGGCTTGCGTATTACTTCTCAATCTCAACCTTCACCCTGTGCTTCTTCTCCTCTTCGGACTTTGGAAGCGTGATCGTGAGGACCCCGTTCTTAGCCTTGGCGCTGATGGCATCGGCCTTCACGCGAGATGGCAGCGCGAATTCCCTGCGGAACTCACCGTACTCGCGCTCATAGCGATACACTTTTCCATCCTTCTCGCCTTTGTTTTCCTTTTCAATCTTTCCCGAGAGCGAGAGGTAATCATCGCCAACTTCGATGTTCAGTTTGTCCGGATCGATACCAGGAACATTCGCGACCACTTTGATTTCATTGCCGGTTTCCGACACATCCACTTTCGGAAAAAGCGAGCAGACGCTTGCCAATCCGCGATTGCGGAACAGACTCGGCATCATCATGTTGAACGGATCCCATGAATCATCGAGAAATCGGTCGATGAGAGAGAACGGGCTCATCTGCGACCCCTCGTACGGGGTCATAGTCTGAGATTGATCATTTTTCTTCGTGATGTTCACCATAGCAGTATCGGATTACGTGGCTGATAATGTCGACCTTTATATCGTTCTACGTACTCGGTATGACTCCCGTATGAAGCCAGGGGATACCGAGCGGCAGACGATTGGCTGCTTACAATGTATTAAACGAAGAATGCGGCAAAAGGTGTCACACTTTCCTTTTCTTGAAAAATCGAGGCTTCGTCGGCTTGCGCCGCTTCTGGGCGAATCCGGCAATATCTCTTAAATACGGGTGTGCCGCCAATTTCTTGCGGGTACGGGAGAGATTGAGTTTCACTGAGTTCTCCGATGCGTTCATGATTCGGGCTATGTCCTTAATCGGCATATCGCTCTGATAGTGCATGAGGAGCGCATCGCGATTCCTTTGGGGCAGCATTTGAATCGCTCGCCATAAGCTCTCTGCATCCGATTTCCGCACCAGGTCAGCAGTGATCTCATACGGCACAGCACCTGCAGGCAGGTCTTCGACAGGAATATTCTTGGGTTTGCGATAGTGGTCGACGAGGAGGTTGTGCGCGATATTGAGCAGATAGGTCAGGTATGAATACCCGCGGTTTCTGAATTTTTTGAGATGCTGGAACGCTCGCAGGAATGTTTCCTGCATCAGGTCCTCTGAGAGCGCCCAGTCGTGTCCGGTGCGGTACCAAAAGTAATTGAAGACGCGATCGGCGTATTTGGTATAGAGCGCTTCGTACTTTGCGGGTACGCGTTTTGCTTCCTCGACAAGTGCGAGATCTTCATGCCGCATAGTCTAAGGTAATACTCGATCAATGATCGATTTGATCGTATCGATCGGAATCGCGAACGCGATGTTACTTCCTCCGCGATCGACTGCGACGTTTACGCCGACTGCGTTGCCGGATAGGTCGAGCAATGGACCCCCTGAATTGCCGCGATTGATCGCTGCGTCCGTTTGCACAACATTTTCAAGCACCTCGACTCGTCCGCGCTCATCCTGCGCCTCTATGGTTCGATTGAGTCCGGAGATGATGCCGACGGAAACAGAATTGCTGTACTCGCCAAGCGCGTTGCCGATCGCGACGACTGTTTGCCCCAGCTTTAAGCCCGACGAGCTGCCGAGCGGAATGGTTGAGTAGCCGTTGCCATCAATTTTCAGCACAGCGATATCGTGTGCGTCGTCGCGGTACACTACCTGCGCAGTTTTCTGGTCTCCGTTTGAGAGAAGCGCAGTGTATTCGGCCCGCTCGTCATCGACGACATGACGATTGGTGAGAATGTATCCGTCGGAGCGGATGAGAAAACCGGTACCTGCACCGACTTGCTGCGGGCGCGTACCGACCTGCCTGAATACCGGTACGCGGTATCCGATGTCTCGGAAATACGGGTCATCTCCGAAGGGATTCACGTATTTGACTTCAAGAAGCGCCACGTCTCTGGAAATAACAATCGAGACAACAGCCGGCGATGCTTTTTCAACCGTCGAAGTCAGCAAATCTTCTTGCGAACGAGCGATAACCCCGCCTCGATTGGCGATTTCTTGTAGCTGTTGCTTACTCTCTTCGCTCACCGTGCTTGATGTTTGAAGCGCGGCCGCAATCGCTGCCATCTGGCTTTCAAGCGACATGAGCCGGGAGACAACCCGCTGATTTTCGGCGTATTGGTATGCGCCGAAGGCAATCGAGCCGATAACTATAAGACTTGCGGCGCCGATCAGTATGCGGAAGGGTATATTCATATCTAGAGCATGTTTGAAAACCTCTCCCTGTCTGCGCGACGAGTTTTTGGGCTGCGAGCATCAACGGCTTGAACTCGTCGTAGCGAAGCTACGCCTCGTTCTGTGCCGGATGCTCTCGCCGCAAAAACTCGTCGCTCGACTCGGGAACCCGGGTTTTTAAACATGCTCTAGATTATATAAAATTTAGAGCGAAAAAAAATCAACTTTGTCCGAATCCAATTGATCCGGTGGCATAGCCACTATTGCTTGCTCACGATTACTGTATTCAAAAAGTCAAGATATGCCTGTGCGCGCGGCAAGTGCAAATTGCATAAAGTAACGTTCCATATCGGGGAGCGTACTGCCGTACTCTTTGCCGTCGAGCACGGCGTCGGCGAAAGCTTCTTTCGCAATCGCTAGTTCGCGCAGTTTTCCACCCGCCCAGCGCGGATCCCGCTGCGTGAGATCGATGAGCGCGAGTGCTTGCTCTACTGAGTGAAGAAATAGCTTTTCGTCTTTTTTATGCCACTTCGCCGCACGTCCGACCTCGGAAGCGATGTTGCCAAGCTGTTCCATGAGCGTGAAGCGCGACCATGTGTTCTCAAGATCAGATGTCATGATAGGACGGTCTTGGCCACGATTTCGCGTATTTTGGCCTGCATGTTCGCATCTTCGACATTTCTCGTTTTATTGCCGAATGCAGGCTTCAGATTGATCATCGAATCGAATTCAATGAAATCGTCCCCGGTTTTATCAAGAAGAAGATTGATACCCCATGTGTCCTCGCGGCGAGAACCTCTCTCCTCTGTGAGTACGCGCTCGATCTCTGAATGGAATTCTCCGCCGACTCCCATGACCCCTTGCCTCACGTCGACCGCAGCTTTGATGATATCGCCGTAAAACTCATGTGCGAGAGAGCGCAGCTCCGGCACGCTGATCGTGCCCTCGACGATGCGGATTCCAGACATGCTCCGGCGGTAGGATTCGAACCTACAACCAACGCGTTAACAGCGCGCTGCTCTACCATTGAGCTACACCGGAATATGCCAGAGTATATAGGATTCTGCTGCATACGAAAAGATCCGCAGATTTTCCGCAGATTTTGAGAGAATGGTGTCGTTCTATATGCTCGTACAAGACATATGTACCTTTTAGGGAGGGGTTACGATGCCCATACCATGGAAAAGTGGCGAATGGGAACCGCACGACGACTTGATTGTGTGTTTCTGCCCAATGCTCCATACGGCACCTGCCGGATGGTTGGTGTCTCATCTGCGGATCGCTGACTCACTGCAGCACAGACCGCTCAGGCTTGCGTACGATGCTGCAAGGGTCGAGGTTGTTGCTGTCGATAGCGAGGGCGTGAAGCTGCTATCGGAACCGCGCAGTTGGAACATGCTCGGGAGAGATCCGGAAGGGAAACTGTGGATCTTCTGGAGATACAAAAAGGAGTAGCGAGAGGGAGTGGCATGTGAGCGGCACGTTCTTAAAGACGTGCCGCCTTTCTATTGATTTGAGTACCAATCGAGAAGTACGACTTCGATATCGGGATTGCCAGCGTTTACGAGCTGCTTGAATTTTTCGACATCGGCAAGACCATCGGGGCTTCGGTAGTGGTAGGGGTAAGCGCGTGCCGGGGCGAAGTCGAGGACAGCATCGGCAGCTTCTTCGACACTCATGGTGTAGGGGAGATTCATCGGAACGAATGCCATATCGATGTCGGTGAGCGCGCGCATTTCGGGAATACCTGCCGTATCTCCCGCCACGTACACGCGTGCGCCGTCTTTTTCCATTACGTAGCCGTTGCCGCGACCCTTGGTGTGGCGGCTATCTGCGCTTTCAGGCAAGTTGTACATCGGGATCGCACTGATCTCGATGCCTTGTTCGGTGCGTGTCTGGCCATTGTTCATCACCGTTGCGCGCGAGGCGAGTTCGGCAGGGAGCTGATCCATCACCGCCTGCGGCACAATGAGTGCCGTATTAGGTCCGACGACTGCAGCGAGCGTGGAGGTGCTGAAATGGTCGCCGTGAATATCGGTGACGACGACGATATTGGCCGCAGGTTTGCCTGCAAAGGCACTCGCGTCGCCGACGGGATCCGTATAAAGAATGGTGCCGCCCCAATCGAGAATCATCGTCGCGTGTTCGATAGGCGTCACCATCGGTAGATTTTGTTGCTGCATAGTATTTTGTTGTTCAAACGCCGACTCCGGCGTCGACATATCTGTTAAAAAATAAAAAGCGAGCGCAGCAACGATAATTGCTCCGACAAGCCACAAGAGTGCCTTCATCTGTTCATTGTACAGCAAAGTCGCAAGTCGGCATGAACTGGAACTCAAACGGCGGGCTTCATCAGCGGTTCCGCTACTTCTTCCGCCGCGCTCTTGGCGCGCAGCAAAATGCTCTGAATATCCGAAAGGCGCGCGGGCTTCGTGAGATGGTGTTCGAAACCGGCCGCGTATGCTTTTTGTTTGTCCTCGTCTTGCCCGTAGCCGCTTAAGGCGATGAGCATGCCGGTGAATCCTTGGCGGCGCAGCGAGCGCGCCACTTGGTAGCCGTCGACATCAGGCAGGCCGATGTCGACGATCGCGACGTCTGGTTTTTCAAGGAGAATTTTCTGCACGCCTGCGCGGCCGTCGCCCGCCGTTTGTATCGTATGGCCTTCCGTCTCCAGGAGCGCCTCGAGCGTTGCGAGTGCGGCTTCGTTGTCGTCTATCAATACTATGTTGAGCGGCGAGGGTGTCGGTTTTTTGCGTGCGCCCAGCTCTTTGCCGGCAGGGAGTGCCACCGAGAGCTGCTCCGCATGAATGAGCGGAATCGAAATCGTGAAGGTGCTGCCCGTGCCTTCGCCCTTGCTCGCCACTTCTATCGTCCCGCCGTGGAGCTTGAGAAGCCGGTACGAGAGCGAAAGCCCGATGCCAAGGCCCCCTGCGCGCGCTTGCGAGGCACTCGAGCGCTGAAATGGTTCGAAAATGTAGGGGAGCCGCTCGGCGGCGATGCCGATGCCAGTGTCGCTGATTTTTATCACGGCTTCTTTTTTCGTTCGCGTGCTTAGAAGCATGATGCGGCCGCCGTTTTCCGTATATTTGCCGGCATTGTTGAGAATATTCACCAAGACCTGCTCTATGCGCATCGGATCGACATCGACCCAAAGCGGCTCCTCGCTCGGTATTATCGTGAGGGTATGTTTGCGGTCGCGCATCAATCCTTCCACGCTCGCCACTGAAGTCTGAATGATCTGCCGTAGATCGACACGCGATTTTTGGAGCCGGAAGCCACGCCGTGTGATGCGCGATATATCGAGAAGATCGTCCAAAAGCGTGCGCATTGTCTGCGCGCTCGAAGCCATGCGTTCCCGCAGGCGTCGATGTTCCTCATCCTCTCCCTTATCGAGCGAGAGAATCTCGAGTGAGGTAACGATGGGCGCCAAGGGATTACGCAATTCGTGGGCGAGGATGGCGATGAAGTCGTTCTTGGCTTTGTTGGCGGAGCGTACGCGGCGCAGTGCCCGCTCAAGCTCTGAAATATTGCGCTGCAAAAGTGCATTGGTGACACGCCGCTCTTCCATGGTAGCTGCAATCACGAGGAAGATGGTCGCGAGAATGCCAAGGAGCATTTGGGAGAGGAACATGTTCTCAAGAAGCGGTTGACCGGCGAAAAGGCCGATCTGCGCGATCGTTTCAAACACAAGAAAACCCGACACGATGAGAGAGGCGAGGGTGATCGCACGCGCTCCTTCGCGAATAGCGAGCCAGAGATATGGTACGAAAAAGTAGGTGATCGGCAGGTAATTGAAAATAGGGACGAGCTGCATGAGCGCTGCGAAATTGGCGGCAATGAGGAGCGAAAATGCGGCCGAAAGCTCGATCCATTGATTTCTTGAGCGGACGAAGCGTGGCTTGAAGAGCCATCGTAGAAGGAATCCGCCGAGGATGAACGATCCCAAGGAGTCGCCAATCCACCAGGCGCTCCAGGTGAAGAGGATCTGACCTTCGGCAATCATGCCGCCCAAGACGAGCGCGAAGGTGCCCACGGTGGCGGCTATGACGGGGGTAAGCGTGCACACGAAGATGAAATAGAGGGTGTCCCAAAGGCGGCGGAAGAGAGGATTGAAATCGAAGACTGTACGGAGCATATATGCCCCCACGACCATCTCGAGCGTGTTGCCTGTGGCGATGATGAGCGCCACCCAGAGCGGTGCCCCGATGAGAAAATTGATGAAGAGTGCACCGAATGCGACCGCAGGCCACATACGAAGCCCGAGAAAGTAGAGTGCGGCGAGCGCGATGCCCGTCGGTGGCCAGACGAGCGTCGCAAAACCGCTTATTGGACTAAGCGAAAGTCCCCACCATCCGGTAGCAGCGTAGAGGCCGAAAATGAAGAGAAGAAGGGCACTATAGCGATACCGCTTCACTCTACTATTATGGCGCTCATAGCGATGAAGACATCATGAAGTTTACATATGGTCTCAATTGTGGCCAATTTGTGCACTCATTTTCCACATATAGATTCATTTTCATTTCGGATTCGTACTCTAGTATTGATCAAATGAATGTTCGTATCAGAGCGATCGGCTTCGAGCTCACGCCGGCAATCAATGATTACACGGAAGACAAATTGATGAGTGTGCGACATGTGTTGGGCGCAGCAGAGACGCCCGCGCGCTGCGAAGTCGAACTTGGCAGGCAGGTGGGCAATCAGCGTCGCGGCGATGTGTGGTTTGCGGAAATAAATTTGTACGATGCCAAAGGCGAACACTTTTTCGCACGCGAGGAAGGGGAGTCGGTGAATGCCGCTATCGATATGGTGAAGGATGAGGTCTTGATGCAGCTGCGCAAGAAAAAGCAGGTGGACAAGGGCGTCCTCAAAAAAAGCGGAGCGATGCTCAAAAAGCTCTTGCGGCGGGAGTGAGCAGTTTTGCGCGTTCATCAGAAATTTGGGAAAGAAGAGTGAAAATACGGGGATGAGATTCCGTACACTACTGTGGAGCGCTGCCCTAGCGCTCATCGTGCCAGGTGCCGCACTAGCCGCGACGATTGAGTCGCATACCTCTTCGTATTCGAATACCGGGGGGATTGTTGTGGAGGCAGGGGAGTCTGTCTCAAGCAAAGGCGGGAGCGCATCGGCTTCGGTGAGTACCTACATTTCGGGTGACGAGAATGGTGGTACGGCCAATGTGATCATCACCACAGAGAAAAATGGGGAAGTGACTACAGAAGAACATAATCTCGATATACCGGCAGGTGAAGCAGCACCTGTCATAGTCTCTACCTCGACCGCGACGAGCGTGAATATAAACACTTCTGTCCCGACACCCGCGACGGTACCTTCCGCAGTCGCACAAGCAGGGCAAGTCGCAGAGAAAGTTGCTGCACACGTAGCGACGGCACTCGGGGCGACGACAAGCGAAGTGAATGCGCTTGAGGCGACGACGACAAATCTGCTCGCGAGTCCCGCTCTCGTAGGAGAGCCGTTGCCCGAGGGTTGGATCTCGAGTGTGGTGAACGGCGTCGTGTCGTTTTTCTCGAATATATTCGCATCATTCATGACGGAAACGTAACTTTTTCCCTTGCCGCTTACTTTGCGGGATGAAAGAATAGATAGGTGACTCGGAAACGCTCTGCAAAGAAATCTCGTCCGAAGGGTTTCGGCAAGAAAGATATACGCCGCTTCGAACTCCTCGGCGGCTCTGCGACCGTCGCGGCGGGCGCGCTCGTCGTCGTGATGTTCCTTATGGCGAGCGCCATGCCGTACACCTTTACGATGCAGCAGAGTGCGGCTGTCGTCGTGGCATCGCTTGTGAAGCTCGCGAACGGTGATCGTGCCGATGAAGGCCTCTCCGCTCTCACGGTAAGTCCGCGACTCACTGCCGTCGCTCAAGCCAAGGCCGACGACATGGCGGCACGTGGTTATTTTGCACATACCTCGCCCGATGGGAAAGATCCGTGGTACTGGTTTGCGCAAGAAAAGTATGCATTTCAATACGCGGGAGAAAATCTTGCCGTCGACTTTTCGGATTCGATCGATGTCGAAAAAGCATGGATGAACTCTCCCATGCACCGCAAAAATATTTTGGACCCGCATTACACCGAGATCGGCATCGCAACAGCCGTGGGGGAATACGAAGGCCACAGGACCGTATTCGTCGTGCAAGTCTTCGGCATGCCTGCATCCAAGCCGCAGCCCGTCGTGGCGGAGACAGTGCCGAATGATCCAGAAGTGCTTGCCGTGGCTGAAACGGCCCCGGCCGCAGAAGGAGAAACGCAGGTGCTTGGTGCGGATACAAAAGTCGTTGTCGAAGAGTCCGCTCCGGCTGCTGAAACACCTGTCATTGCTGGTCCGCTTGAACAAGTGATCAGCTCTCCTAAGAATTCACTCCGCACGAGTTATTACGTGCTTGGAGCGCTTATTCTACTTGCGCTCGCGTACGCAACCCGCTTCGAGATGAAAAAGCACCATATACGCCACGCCACGGCCGCAGGCGGGCTGATACTTCTCATGGGGCTTCTCTTTTTGCTCGCGAATTTCGTTGTCTTTACACCGCCAACCATTTCCGAAACAGCCGCGGCAGCACAAGCAAGGATTTAGGCTTATTATGGTACAATTGGGAACATGGATGATTTGCTCAAGAGTACGGATATCGCGAAAATAGCTGAAGAGGGAGCAAAAATCTATTCGGAGATTAAGTATAAATACGAACCAGCCGACAACGGAAAGTTTTTGGCCATAGATATAGATTCAAAAGAGGTGTTTATTGCCAATTCAAGCAGCGAAGCGGTCGCATTGGCAAAAGTCAAACATCCTGAAAAAGTGTTTTACGTGGTCAAGATTGGTTCCTCTGCAGTAGAGATTTTAGCGCATCTCACTGCGATCGCGAGCGCGTAACGGTGCTATGGTAAGGGGAATCGTAGCGGATAATCGTCCCCTGATAGTTCTAACTATCGCCATGGGCACCGCCGTACAGCAAGTGGTTGCGCTTGTTGATACGGGTTTTACAGGCGAGTTGAAAATATCTGAGCAACATATGCAGGAATTGGGATTGAAGCAAACGCATGTCGAAACAGTATCGCTTGCAGACGATTCGAATGTTGAGATGCCGGCTTCTATCGCATATGTTGCAATGGATAACGTAGTGAATCTGGTGAACGTACTCGTTGCGCCAGGCGGTGTGATCGTCGGAGCCGGTCTCATGCGTAAATTCGGACACACGCTTACGATTAATTTCCCCCTCAATTCAATGACGCTTATCGCGTAGGGAATATTATCGAATCGGCCTGACACCGGAGCGCAGAAATTCCTCGTATGAAATCTCAGTTTTGCCCTCGGGTTTGACCGTCTTGATCACGAGTTTGCCGCCCGAGAGATCCGCATCGAGAATTTGCGTACGAATCTTTTTCGCCACTTGCCCTGAGCTTGTCGAAGGGCGTTCAAAATACGCAAAGGCGCCGGGCCATCCTTCAAACGCACGGATTTTCAAAAGGTTTTGATACCCATCCGCATTGAGGTCGAGCTGCCCATCTTCTTTTGAGAATTTCTGGCAGTATGTCGCAAGATCGTGATTTTGTGGGTGTGCTTCGATTTCACCCCGCGCCCACAGTGGCAGGATTTGCACGAGGAGTTTGCCGCCTTCGTGCGATAGGATTTCGTCGAGCTGTGCCCCGTGTGGCGGCCCTACTTCGCCAAGGCTTCGTAGGGCACGGCCATCTGTCCACCCGGGTATTGGAATCTCTTTCTGGGCAATTATTGGGCCGTGATCCATTTTGTCGTCGAGGAGCATGATCGATACGCCCACCCTCTTCTCGTCGGTCAGGATGGCACTCCGGATGGGGGACGGGCCGCGGAGGCGCGGGAGAAGTGAGGGATGCATGTTGAGCGTGCCTTTCTGTGGAATATCGAGAAGCTGCTGCGGAAGGATGGCACCGTAGTCGGCGACGACGAAGAGTTCGTAGAACGTAGAACGTAGAACGTAGTAAAAATCATCGTCAAATTTCTCAGGTTTGATGGTCTTGATCTGGCGCGTTGCAGCGAGTGTGGCGACAGGCGAGGGCGCGAGCACAAGGCCACGGCCTTGCTTGCGGCTGGGAGCGGTGACGACGAGCCGCGGCACGAGATCCGCACTCAAAAGCTCTTCAAGTACGGCCTGCGCGATCTCGCCGGTGCCGAAGAAGACGTAGTTTATGCTCGACATGTTGTAATTGTTATAAATGTTATAAGCGTGAATTCACATGTAGAACAATTCGAACATTTAGAACTTTACTGCGACGATGTCCTCTCTTTGTCCTCGTCGTACAGCTCAACCGCTTTGTCGATATATAAAATCGCTTCGAGATGATCCATTTCGTGCTGGAAAATGTGCGCGAGGAACCCCGCCGCGCCGCGTGTGAATTCTTGGCCGTGCTCGTCGAACGCGCGGATTGTCGCTTTTTCAGTGCGAGGGACAATGCCCCATTTGCCGCGGATCGAGAGGCATCCCTCGTGCTTATTGATCTTGCCGCGCGATTTTTTGAGGATGACCGGGTTGATATAGACCTGGTCCGGAAATTCAGCTTGTAGCTTTGAGTCGTTATTCTTTTTTTCATCGGCAGCATTTCGTGCGCCACGGGCGAGCGCTTTCCCGGAGACGATAAACAAACGAACAGGTTCACCCACCTGCACTGCCGCGAGTGCGACACCATATTCCTCCTTTGCAAGCAGTGCTTTCATCTCGGCGATGAGCTTTTGAATGCGTGCGCTTTGTATCTCCTCTTTCAGGATCTCCTTGGAAATCTCCCGGAGCGCGGGGTTTTCTTCCTGAGGCAGTATTGTTCTCATTGGTAAGACTATACAAGTATTTTGCATTGCCCTCCATACTCCATACTCTATACTCCATACGTATCTATGAAACACATCGGTGACAATCTGAAGCGTACGTTAGAGCCCTCGAAGGAGACAGAACGAGGCGAATTAATGCAGTATTTTCGGCAGCGACTCAATCTCGATCGTACGCGAGACGGTTTCCCGCCGATCACGATGGCGCGCATGGGAAAGATGCTCGAAAAGATTCCGACCAAAGATTTGTACTATCTCAAAACGGTCTGCGATTCGGCAAAGAATTTTTCGAAGAAGTTCTGGTGGGAATTAAACCCAAAAAACTTTGAGAATAAGACAACGAACGATACTAAAAAGAAATATGTGCGAACCAGAACCTCAAGCCCCCGTTCAGGAGAATAGGAGCGAAGCGACGTAAGGAACCTTTGGTTCCTTAAGCGGGGGTCGGGGGCTTGAGAGTTTTCGGTGGGAATTAAATCCGGAGAAACATACGCCCGAAGCGCTTAAGGAGGCGCAAAAGAAGTTTAAGAAACAGCGTTCGTCGTAGCAAAAAAGAAAACGGCCATCCCGATCCGTCCAGCTGGGGGGTGAGCTGGGTAGGGATGGGATGGCCGCCGTACCGCGTCTGGGGGAGTCGACGCGGATCTCAAAACTCCAGACAACAAAATAATACGAAACGGCAATAAGTCAAGGATTTTCTGACAGATTTTCTATGAAGAACCGCAGGCTCGGTGTACAATGGCCTCTCCATTCAATATGGCATTCGCTTTTTCACCAAAACTCGGCATTGATCTTGGTACCACCACTGTTCTCGTTTTCGTTCCCGGCAAGGGCATCGTGCTCAACGAGCCATCCGTCGTCGCGGTCTCGCGCGACAATCGCATCCTCGCGATCGGCAATGACGCAAAGCAAATGATCGGCCGCACGCCCGACGAGATCATCGCGTATCGCCCTATGAAAGACGGCGTGATCGCCGATTATCGCGTCACGGAAGCGATGCTTCGCTACTACATACGGAAAGCTCTCGGTAGCTGGAATCTCTTCCGCCCAGAAGTTATGATCAGCGTGCCCGCAGGCGTGACTTCGACCGAGCGTCGCGCTGTCGTGGAAGCCGCGACGAAAGCCGGTGCGCGCGAGGCATACGTGATCAAAGAGCCGATTCTCGCGGCGATCGGCGCGGGCATTCCGATTCACGAAGCGCGCGGGCACATGATCGTCGATATTGGCGGTGGTACGACCGATGTTGCGGTGATCTCTCTCGGCGGTATCGTCGCATCCACATCGGTGAAGTGCGCGGGCAACGCGATGGACCGCGCGATTGCCGATTACATAAAGAAAAATTTCAATCTGGCAATCGGCGACAAGATGGCCGAAGTCGTAAAAATCCAGATCGGCTCCGCCGTGCCGATGGATCAAGAGCTTACGATGGCCGTAAAGGGACGAGACCATCTCACAGGACTTCCGCGTTCGGTTGATCTCGGGACGAATGAAATCGTCCGCGCGATTGGCAAAGAACTCCGCACGATGGTGGGCGCGATCAAAGACGTCTTGCAGGAAACACCGCCCGAGCTTGCGGCCGACATCATCGACAACGGCATCATCATGACCGGCGGTTCATCGCAGCTCCGCAATCTCTCCGAGCTCATCTTCCGCCGCACGGGCGTCAAAGCGCAGCTCTCAAAAGACGCGCCGTACTGCGTGGCGATGGGCACAGGAGAGGCGCTCAAGCACCTCGATACGTACAAAAAGGCGATTATCGCGAAACGATAGCAAAAGCTACTTCTGTTGTAACTTCGAAATATCGTCGATCAGTTTCTTCAGGTCTATCTGGATCTGCGCGAGCGTTCGCTGCTGCTT
>QZIY01000016.1 GCA_003599175.1 Candidatus Parcubacteria bacterium | reverse complement strand
TGACGCGAAAAGTGGTGAGCTGCTATGCTCACCATCGTCTCGCGCCGGGGATGCACTATTCGCTTTGCGGAGGGTGCACTAATCGCTTTGGTATGACATAACAAACGAAAAGACCGCCACAGGCGGTCTTTTTTTATTTATTTTCTTGGAGCGGGAGACCGATGTGACGGAGGAACCTCTCAGCTTCTTTTTTACTTTTTGCGGTGGTGACGATCGTGATTGAGACGCCGAAGACATCGCGAGCGTCCTCGTCAGCTGTTTCCGGGAAGACCGTGTGCTCGCGGAGACCGATCGAGATGTTGCCCATCTCATCGATGGCCGTTTGTTTAATGCCGCGGAAGTCCTTCACACGTGGGAAGACGATGTGGATGAGCTTGTCCAAGAAGCTCGCTGCACGGCTGCCTCTCAGTGTGATTTGGAAGCCCGCCGCATCGCCGGTGCGGATTTTGAAATTGGCGATTGATTTTTTGGCGCCACGCTTTGCAGGTGCTTGGCCCGCGATCGTTGCAAGACGTCCCTCGATGAAATCAAGGCGCTTCTTGTCTTTGATCGAGCCGACGCCCGTCGAAAGAATGATCTTCGCGACCTTCGGCGCCTGCATGACATTCTTGAAGCCGAGCTCACCCTTCAAGGCATCGAAAGTTTTTTTCTGTTGTGCGACTGTAGCATTCATATGGTTATTTGATTTTTTCTCCGCTCTTCACCGCAACGCGCTCCCGTGCACCATCCTTGCCACGCGTGATCTTGATGCGAGAGGGCTTACCCGATTTCGGATCAACGATCATGACATTGGATGCATGGAGGGGCTGTGGCAAATCGACGATCTGACCCTTTTTACCTTGACGATCAGCGCGGCGATGACGCTTCACGAGATTGAGGCCGTCGAGAAGTACGCGATTCTCATCGCGAAGGACGCGAACGATCTTCGCTGTCTTGCCCTTCTCCTTGCCGGCAATCACCATGACTATGTCTCCTTTCTTGAGTTTCATGTTAGAGATTCTTAGCGAGCGCAGCGAGCTTAGAAGCTCTTACACCCAGCACCTTTCACGCCAAGAGTGCCGTAAGTGGGAGGATAATATACTTTAATTCGATTCGGAGCAAGTGTATAGAGATAAACGGAAAAGGTGCTGGGTTTAGAAAAATATAGTCGCTCCGCTCCTTATTTTTCTAAACAACTTCCGGCGCAAGCGAGCCGATTTTCTGGTAGCCACGTTCGACGACTTCGCGCGGGATCGGACCGAACACGCGATTGGCCTTCGGTTCCTTCTTATCTTTCTCTACCAAGACCACCGCATTCTCATCGAAGCGGATGTAGCTGCCATCCTTGCGGCGAAATGCTTTCTTCTGGCGGACGACGACGGCGCGGTAGACGTCCTTCTTCTTCACGGCCTTGCGAGGTTGTGCAGTCTGGATAGAGAGCACCACTTCGTCGCCGAGCTCGGCGTAGCGGCGGCGCGTACCACCCAAAATCTTAAAGATGCGGCCGATCTGGCCACCTGAGTTATCCGCGATTTTGACGATGGAGCGAGGTTGGATCATAAATTTAGTTCGAAAACGACAGTACGTAGTTTGTAGTTAAGAATTATCAGAAACGGCAGCAATGCGATTGGCGATGACGAAGTGTTTGTTCTTGGAGATCGGGCGGGTCTGGCGGATTTCTACCTTATCCCCTACCTGGACGGTGTTGCCCGGGTTGTGGACGAGGTACTTGCGGGTCTGTGTCTGGTATTTCTTGTACTTCGGGTGCTTCACGTAGCGCGAAACAGCCACCGTGACAGTGTCCTTCATGGCGCTCTTCACCACGACGCCTTCGAATGTTTGTCCCTGTGTTTGTTTCGCTTCCATACAACTGAACTGCTACCTTACCTTTATTTTGCGCTTTCCGCAATTTTGCGTGCGGTGATCTCAGTCATGACGCGCGCGATTTCGCGGCGGAGATTGCGACCTTCGCGCACATTGCGACGACGGCTGCCCTCGCCCTCGAAGCGGAACACGCGAAGCTGCTCGCGCTTTTCAGCGATCATCTTCTGCAAATCTTCGACTGACTGTTTTTCAAATTCTTTTGCCATACAAAATTTATGCGCGCGTTACGATACGAACTTTCATCGGAAGCTTGGTACCTGCTTTGCGGAGCGACTCGCGCGAAAGCGCCTCCGGCACACCGTCGATTTCAAAGAGGATGCGTCCCGGACGTACTTCCATAACATATCCTGCGACGTCGCCTTTACCGCTACCCATGCCCACTTCTGCCGCCTTCTGCGTGATCGGTCGGTCAGGAAAGATACGAATCCACACCTTAGCACCTTTGCCGGCGGCACGCGTGAGCGCACGGCGAGCAGCTTCAATCTGATTCGAGGTGACGCGAGCAGGCGTCAATGCCTTCAGACCAAATGATCCAAACGACACGTCGATGCCGCGTGTTTCGGGACGCTGCAAGACATCGGGATGCTTACGGCCCGTCTGCCACTTGCGGTGTTTTGTTTTCTTCGGTGCGAGCATACAAATTATTTAGCGTTCTTGTCAGAGAAAATATCGCCGCGGTAGATCCAGACCTTCACACCGATGACACCGTACGGGAGGTACGCAACCTCACGAGCAAAGTCGATGTCTGCGCGAAGCGTCTGGAGCGGCACGCGACCCTTCTTGATCTCTTCCTGGCGGCTCATTTCCGCGCCACCGAGGCGACCTGATACGGCAATGCGGACACCCAAGACATCGCGGTTGGCCATCACCTTCTCCACGGTCTGCTTGAGGACGCGGCGGAAGGTCTGGCGTTTCTCCAATCCTTCGGCAACCATCCAGCCGACGATTGCGGCCTGACTCTCCGGTGAGCGGACTTCTTCGATGTCGATGCGAACTGACATCTTCGGCATCGCGCCGATACCCGCACCTGCTGCAGGCAACTTCATTTTCGATACTACTTCCTGAATATCCTTGGTGAGCTTCTGCGAACCCTCTCCCCCGCGGCCGATGATAAGACCTGGGCGCGACGTCTTGATGAGAATGCGGATCGTGTTTTGTGAGCGTTCGATCTCGACAGCCGTGACGAACATGCCGCGCAAGCGCTTCTTCAAAAATTTGCGGACCACCCCGTCGATCATCACGTTCTGGCGGTACTCGGCCGGCGTCTTCGAGAACCAGCGGCTCTTCCAGTCGCGAATGATGCCGAGGCGATGTGCGTATGGGTGTACAGTGTGTGTCATAGGTAAGTTGAAAATGTAAATCTCAAAATGGAAAATTGCAATGTAAAGTTAAAATTTACTTGGATTTTGAATTTTTCTTTTTCAATTTTGAACTGTCATTTTTCACTTTGAGATTTCCGTTTTCCACTTTTCCAAGTTCGATCTCGACGTGCGACATCGTTTTGCGGATCACACCCGAGCGACCGCGGCTAAACGGGCGGTAGCGCTTCTGCATCGCACCCTTGTTCACGGTAATCGTCTTTATGAAAAGTTCTTCCGGCGTTGCGCCCGCAGAACGCGCATTGGCAACAGCAGAATCTAAAAGTTTCTTTAGAGTCGGAGCAACTTTCTTCGGGAGGAACGTGAGCTCACGCTGCGCGACAACGACCTTCTTGCCGCGGATCATGTGCGCGACGAGCGCGACTTTGCGAGGAGCTTGGCGGTGATTACTGAGACGCGCTTTCATGGTTAGTTTTTCTTAGAAATAACTTCCATCCAGCTCCAATTTTGAGTTTTGGAAATTTCAAATTTCCAAAATTGGGGCTGGATAAAGAATATGTAATTCGCGTTGCTCATAACATCTTCTTTATTTCTTTGCGGCAGGGGCAGCTTTGGCAGCTTGTGCGGCGGCGATCTCGGCCTGCTTCTTCTGCTGTTCGATTTCCTTTTGCATCTTACCTCCGTGGCGGAGGAATTTGGTCGTGGGGGCGAATTCGCCGAGGCGGTGACCCACCATGTCTTCGGTTACGAACACTTCCTCGAAGTTCTTGCCCGTGTGGACCGCAAAGGTGTAGCCAACGAATTCCGGTGCGATCGAGCTTGCACGGGCCCACGTCTTAATAGCGCCCGCACCCGAGGCTCGGGTAGAGACCTTTTTCATGAGCTTTTCGTCCACATAGGGACCTTTTTTGAGCGATCGCGCCATAGTGCAATTGAAAACCCGCCGCAGCGGGTTCACACAATGTAGTCGAAACGGCGCGCAGTGTCAAATTGCACCGCGCGCCGCCTTTTTCTTGCCGCGATCCTAGCGAGCTGTCCCGGATGACCAGTAGACGTGATTGTCGGAAAGTCGGTAGACCACGAGGTTGCCATCGTTTTGGACCACCAGCTTGGCAGGTGCGCCGTAGGAGCCGCCGCCGCGCTTCCCTGTCGGCGGGACGCTGCCAGATGCCCAGATAGCGTTCTGATTGCTGTAGGGAGCTCGTGCATAGAGGACGAGGTTGCCGTCTGGCTGCATCGTGAAGATCTCTGCCGTCATGGTATTGGTTTGGGTCGACCACAAAGCAGTGCTTCCTTCGTACAGGACAACATTGCCATCACTTTGGAAGCTGAGCTGGAAGCGACCATTGCATGATTTGATCGATTGGCCTGGCCTCATCGACTGACCAGAGCCGAGAGTGCACGCGCTCAAATCACCACCGCCACCTCCGCCGCCACCTCCCGAAACAGTAAAGGTGATTTGCGCGACGACCGTCGTAGCAGAACCAGAATTGGTGCAGCTTGGGGACGTACCGATGCCAAGGAATGAGAGTGGGTTGTTCGGATCGTACGTGATATCGGTGCAGGTGACGGTCGTACTTTGTTTCAAGAGCTTCGCGGTGTAGGTGCCTCCCTGATACACGTGACCCGTGGTGCGGGTGCACGTGCTCGTGTCGTCGAGAACGCAGGCGGGCGCACCCGCGGCACTCGCGCCTCCGCCGATCCAGCTCTGTGTGCCGTCGCCGAAATCGATCATGTAGTTGTTGTTGGGAACTCGTGAGGTGAAGATAGTCGTGAGAGGCGCGGCGCCGGTGGTTACGCTGGCGGAAAAGATTGCGCCGGAAGATCCACCACATCCTGTCGCCATTGCAGCGCGCGTCTTGCTACCCACGTATCCGTATCCGGTGGTTTCCGGCGTTCCTGAAGAGACGATGCCCTTTGCCGCCTGGTACGCTTTCACCGCATTTTCGGTCATCGGTCCGAAGTAGCCAGTCGCGCTTCCCTGCATATAGCCGCCCGCAATCAAGAAGTTTTGCAATTTTGTCACGTCGCCATTCGTCATCGCGTCAGTGACGTCGAGGTAGAGGTTGTATGTAAGGATGACGCATGAACCGCTGCCCGCGTTGTTGCCCACGGCCACAATCGCACTCCCCACTTCCGTAACTTGCAGCGGGTCGGTGCAGCCGGTTTTGCCCGCACACGGATCAACGACATGGGTGACCTTGGCGGTGTATCTACCGTCTTTTGCATATGTATGGAAGGTGTCGTAGCGTGGCGAGCAGTTGGTAGTGCAGTTGGTGCCGACGGTGTAGACCAACTTGCCTGTCGTGCCATCGCCAAAGTCTATGTTGTACGTCTGGCCCTGCGCCGGATCATTGTACGAAAGATTCACCTGAAGAGGTGCTGCGCCCCCTGGCGGAGTCGCCGTGAGCGTATAGATCGGATCACACGCCGCAAGAATCGCTGCGCGCGTCTGTGGGCCGACCCAGCCGACCGGCGAGAGCCCATTGAAGGTTTGGAATTGCTTCACATAGCTCTCGGTAAGCGGGCCGAAGGTGCCGACCACCAACGAACCGTCGAGCTGGAAGTAGTCGGTGAGAAACTGTTGCAACTTTGAAACTTCACCGCCAGTCGACGCATCTGCGTCACCCTTTTGGAGTTGTTTCGTGAGTGCGGGGCACGTAGCGACAGTGGTGTCATCTTCGTTTTGATCACCCTTGGGGCGCACGGTGACGATAACGCTATCAAGTACCGGACTCGCACCACCACCGCCTGAATTATCGATAAGAGTTGCCGTGTATGTACCGGGCGAGAGATAGGAGTGTTGCAAAACCGCGCTGCCGTTGCAGAGCGTACCGACGATCGCCTCCGAGCCTCCGTCGCCAAAGCTCAAGCGCAGCGTGTCACTTGCGCTCACAAGATCTGAACACTTCACGCTTCCGGTGAAATTGACGGAAAGTGGCGACTCGCCGGACGCCGGCGAGGCGGCGATGTTGGTTTCGATTGCGCTCCCCACTTTGACTGACAGTGTTTCAAGCGCCTGATCACCTCGCTTAAGTTTTGCTTCGTACGTATTGTTTGAGGAGTACGTATGCGATGCAAATGAGCCGGTCACCTCTTTGAGTGTATTAAGGTCAGTCTGATAGCAGAGCGAACTGTATGCACTGTCAGGGATGGGGGCACTGTTACCATCACCGTAGTCGATACTGTAGGATGCGCCATCACACATCGCATCTCCCACGAAATGGACGCGGAATTTCGCATCGAGCGAAGTATCGCTACTTGGTGCCGACGCGCTGAAAATGAAGTCCTGAATGAGTTTGCTTCCGGTTGAGCCACTGACACCGACGTTGATAACTTCGGTATCGAACACAACATCTCCCGCTGAGAGCGTGGCGGTGTATGACTTATTAGCACTGTATGTGTGCTGAATCGTAAACGCGTTTTGGCACGCGTACGTAGGCACCAGAATCGTATCCGTTTTCCCGTCGCCGTACTCGAGCTTGTAGCTGCCGCTCTGGCAACCAGCGCTGTTAGCGGCAGAAAACGTGACCACGAGGGGCGCAGCGCCGCTCGTCGGGCTCGCATACATTGTGACCTGCGGTGCCGCCGACGCTTGCCAGGGCACCACAAGGAGGAGCGAGAGGCATGCGAGAAACGAGAGGGTCGCAAGACGCATAATCATACAAAAGGAAAGCGATATATGAATCCTAATACGTTTAGCATATCACTAAACGCCTCTGCCGATACATGCGGAGGTGGATAATAGAACGCCGGACACTGTGCCGTCCGAGCTCAATGAGCGGTCACCACAAATTCGAATGTGTTGCTTGTCCCATTCGCGTTTCTCACGGCGATCACATACGGTCCCGGCGGCGTAGAGGGGATAAAGTACGAAATGGATGTCCCATCCGACGACAAGTTGATCGCATTGGAGATCACGCCGGGCGAGTACGTGCAGCCGCTCATGCACCAGATTTGGTTGCCGCTCGGAGTGAATCCGGAGCCGCGGAGCGTTACATTCGTGCCAGGCGGAGCAGACCCGGGGACGATAGCGGCGAGCACGACACTCGACTGGGTCGGCATGATGTTAAAGAAAACGGTGTTGCTCGTTCCATTTCCATTTTGCACTGAAAAACCGTAATTTCCCGGAGCGGCAACGGGGACGGCGTAAGAAATGGAAGCGCCATCGGATGACAGATTCGTCGCATTGGGAATGATGCTGGGAGAAGGACCGCAGCCGCTCATGCACCAGATTTGGTTGCCGCTCGGAGTGAATCCGGAGCCGCGAATGGTGACTGTGGATCCCGGCGTGCCCGCTTGAGGCTCAACGCCACTGACGATAACGACTGGCAGCGGTGTGATTGCGACTGCGACCGTCGCATCGTGTCCGTTATTGCCGAGGCAGGTGAGCGCGTATGATCCGATCATCTGACTCATGCCAGAGCCCGAAGTATTCGGCTGGATTGTCAGACTGCCTTCTTCCCCGCTCGCGCTTCGATAGCCCAAGGTGCAGGAGCGGACATTTTGCGAAGCCCAATTGAGCGTATATGGCTTACCCGGAGCAATAGCGAGCGACTGCTGGCCGTTCGCGTTGAGCGCGACGACGGGGTCGCCGACTTGTCCAAGCTGCTTTGTCAGCGCGGGGAATGGGTTGAGCCATGTATCGACGATATGGAACGTCTGCGGCGTTACCGGCGTGATGTAGTAGCGGATTCTCTGCGCCCCGGGGTGGATGGGGATGACGGTTGTTTTGTATACATATGCCGACGATAGATAAACGGATTCTTTGAATTCCTGTGCGTCCACAGTACCATTGTATGAGTCTACAACGCGCTCAACGTAATCTTGCCAGAGCACGTTATCGGACGCATCAAGTTCCTGCAGCGTGATGCGTATCGTACCAGGACCATGACCGGGCTGCGTTCGCGCAAATGCGCCAAAAAGGTACGTTGCTCCATTGACGAAACGCTCTATCGGAATTTCCTGGTAGATCTGCTGCACGGCGGGACCGGCACATGTGCCGGCGCAGTTGGTCGCAAGGTAGCGCACGCCAACCGGCGAAATGCGCGTATCGCGCGAGGCTTTGGAGTCGAGCAGCGACCAATTGATGATATTGCCCTCGAGGCTGTTTCCCCCGCGATGCCACAAGCCGATCGTACTGTCGTTTGAAGCATTCGTGTAGCCTCCCGCGTCATCGAAGTGCGAATGCTGCAGAAGATTGGCCGGAGAGAGCGGCCATGCCGGAATGGCAGCAACAGAAGAGAGCTTGACCTGCGACCAGTCTCGACAGTCCTTAACCACATAGGTACGTCCATGATATGTAACCGTATCGGGAGCAATGCATGTCGTGGTCTTCGTCGGCGATTGCGATATATCGACCCAATATTCCCATCGCGTTTTTCCGTACTGCTGGGTGAAGTAAAATACTTCCATACCTTGCGGTGCCGCGATCGCGGGATCGAAGCCGTGGTAGGAAACGAGCGTATCCATGACCTTGACGGGATTGCCATTGACGCCTCCGAATGCGTACTCTCTGCGCAACTCCCACGTCGTAATCGGGTAGGAATACACGCCGGAACAGGTGCCCGGATACGACTGGAGGCTTTGTTCCCACCAGCTGCCTGCAATCGGCATTTGTACGCTGCCGCCGCCGAGAAATCCCGCGATGGGGTAGAAAATCCATCCGTTGCCATACGAACAATTACCGCCGAAGAACTGCTGCCCGAAGCCGCCGCCATCGCGCGTTCCCGCTACCGAAACCCACCCGTCCTGCACGGCATAAAAATCATATCCGTCCGATCCATCCACGGCATTGAACTCGTCAAACGGAGGAAAATCGAACGTTTGCATATATAGAGTGCTGTGATTGGCGTGGAGCACAGGGTAGGCATCGCTCTGCTGGTAATCATATTGGTCCGTGTTGTGATACGGAAGCGGATCACCCGGCTGGATTTTACGCCGCGCTGTACCCTGCGGACAGTCGTAGTATGGGTCTGCGGGTACCGGCTGATCCTGAGAATCGACACAGACCGACTTCATGAGCCACTCAATCGGGTCGCCTGAGAGCGCGTATGCGGCCGCCGCCGTTTGGTTGTATTCCTCAGGACCGGGGATGATGTCCGAGGATACCAAAACGAGGAGGAGCGCGAGGAGTGCGATCGAACCGATTTTTCGTAGGTCAAATTTTGTCATGTATTAGCGAGCGCACTCCCAGGACGCGGTGCATCCTTGCGCGCTTTTTACTTCCTTCCATGTACCGCTGCATGGCTTGCCTATCGGCAGATCGACAGGAGCGCAGTTTGCCGCCGGTGACGCAGCGGCCGCACTCGGACCCGCCGAGCACGATGCCGCAATCGCCGTGCGTGTTTTCATTCCGACCAACCCAAAGCCCGTCGTCGCCGGCGTGCCGCTCGTGACAACGCCATGACTTCGCTGGAACGATTGGACCGCCTGTTCGGTCAGCGGTCCAAAAAACCCTGTCGCCGCATCGGCACTCAGCAATCTCTGTGCTATCAGAAACTGTTGGAGCGCCGTCACATCTCCCCCTGTCATTCCCCGCATGAGCGAGCGCGAGAGAGGCGGGCAGGCGGCCGACGCTGAAGCGGCAAAACATACCACCCCTATAACGCTCAGAATCAGCAAAGCGCGTGCGGCGCGCGAGCGCTTGTGTACCGTCATGGGGGTCATTATATAAGCAAAGTTTCAGTGCGGGGAGCTTGCGCTGTGTATAAGTACATCCGCGCAAGACATAGATGCCGCGTATCGTATCGACGCGCTACCTGCCGATGAAAAACGACACAAATCCTGAAAGTGCCGACGCTACCTGAGAGGCGATCGAGGAGAGCGCTACGGCGGCATGCGAAGGCGCTGAACTGCTCGCTCCGCTCACCTTGACTGTCGCAGATGAACTCTGACCGTTGCACGTGATCGTGTACGTTGCGCTCTCGATGAGCGGACCGACGCCGGTCGCACCCGTATTTCCCACCGGCCCATAGGGGAGATCAGACGGTGCGTTGGCAGGACTTGAGTAGACGCAGGCGAACGCTCCGGGAGCATTCCAACTGACCGTTGCTCGGCCGCCGAGAGAGACCTGCGCAGGTGACACGGCAATCGTAAGCTGTCCAGTACTTGTCGGCGTTACGGTAAACGTTGCGGTGTTGCTCGTACCACGGGTATTTTTGATGGCAACCGCGTAGAGGCCAGGTGTTGCCCCGACGACGGGGACCCGGTACACGATCGTACTTCCGCTTGAAGGAAGATTAGTCGCATTGGGAATGACGTCGGGCGAGTACGTGCAGCCGCTCATGCACCAGATTTGGTTGCCGGTTGGAGTGAAATTGCTTCCCGAGATGATGACGGACGCGCCGGGCGCCGCGAGCGACGGCGTAATCGAGGAAATCACGGGACTTTCGGTACGCACGGAGATGGTGACGGTACGAGTGTGTCCTGCGCAGGTAATGGTAAAGGTTGCATTTTGCGTGAGCGGGCCGACAGCCGTTCCTCCGGCCGTACCGACCGTCCCATAGGCGAGGTCTGAGGGCGAGTTGGTCGGACTTGCATACACGCACGCGGAACCGGTTGGGGAATTCCAGGATACGAGAGCGCGGCCGCCTGAAGACACGCTCGTCGGAGATGCGGTTATGCTCGGCCCGAGCACATCAGACGCGGTCCCATCCATAACAAAACGCTCCACTTGTGTCGTTGGCGGCGCAACAGGACCTGCCGGTAAAGCAGCAAGTGCCTGGCGCTGATACCGCGGAATGCCCGTCGAAGGACGCGGGGACGCATCGACGAGCGTATCGCCTCGGAAGGTGCCGTTCAGGCGAACTATGTGCTCGTACGCGGGATCAGAGTACGACCCTTCGATCCACCACTGATTTTGGTCGCGCAACTGCGTGATGGTGGTCTGATATACGGGTACGGGGAACTGGATCTCGTATACGGTATTGGCGTTGACGTTTGAGATATGTACATACGCGCCATACGGGCCGCCCCATGACCACGCGCCCGCGGCGAGTATCGCCCCATTTACCGCTACCGTAACCTGTGATTTATCGGTCCAGCTTGGAATACGAACCAGGAGTACGTTCAACGTACCGATGTGTTGCTTCGTATATACGGCTACGCGCCCGCGATACGGGAGATCGCTCTTCACATCCAGATATTTGCCCGCCTTATTGAGAAGGAAGTTGACCTGCGCGGTCGTGCCGTTGATATCGACAGTGTGAAGCCATACGTTGTAGAGTCCGTGGAATATATTGGCGGCCCCGTCGATGTTCAAGGTCGAAGAGTAGGTGTTGGGGAAAGGAACGGCGAGAATATGCGCGGCGTCCGAGAAGAAGAGTCCTTGCACTTTGTCGGCGATCGCGTTCAGCTCGTAGACAGAGTTGACGTTGTTTTCGACATACGGCCGTATGGCACCGTCGATCTGCGATTCGGCGACCTGATTACGCGTCCACGCTTCGATCTCTTCGTAGTAATTACCCTTCCCTGCCTCAGCAAGACGTAGCCCCAGTCTGATCTGATCGCCCACGGCACCCGTTTCGCCGAAATTGCCGATCGCGCCGACATTGAAGCGCCGCTTCATAAAATTGTAGACGGAATCCGCAAAGTTGAGCTCGTCCCGCGACAAAGCGGGATTAAACTTCTCAACGGCAAGCGCATGCTCGACGATTCCGAGCGTTGCCAAGAGCCAGGAATGCGTGTGCCCAACGAACTGCCCGGATTCCTGGGGATACATGCTTTGATCGGGCGTCCGCCAAAATTCAGAATTATTGTAGTTGCGGATATATTCGCCCAGCTGGTTGGCGATCGTGAGAGACTGCATGTTACCCGAGAGTCGGTACCATTTTGCCATTGCGTACAGTGCGTCTGCCGCGAGATAGACGCGATCGAAATTGGTACTGAAGTATCCCGTATCGCCGTTATTGAGCGGGGTTGGCTCGTCCCATGTGGCGACGAAGCTTTTGCCGCCTGGATCGACAACCGTTTTCATGTGATCCTGCTGCATCTGGACGAACTCATCAATGGTGCTCTTGAGCGCGGATGTGGGACGATGCTCCCATTCCTGCATCAAGGCCTGCATCGCTTCCATAGATGGATTCGTCGCCGCAGTGGGCGCGACGATGTTTGGCAAGTTAAAAAGCACTCGCAAATCCTGTTGCTTCTCATAATCGAGCATATTCTTTGCCATCGCGTACTGGTTGGTCACCGTCCAATCCGCAGGCGTACCACCCGCCATTTCCCGCGCCTCCGAAAGCGCGAGCATCACGTTGCCCCAATTGGGCTGACCGGATTTGACCGAGAAGCAGGGTGTCGCGGTGGTGCAATACGCCCCGAACATATCAATGAAATATTTTGGTAGCTGCGTCGAGAGAAGTACGCCTGCCGGCGCATTGTACATAGTGGGCATGATCGAACGCGTTGCACCGGTGATGAAGAGGTTGGCACGCTCGGCAAGATCGAGCGTATCGGGAACGGTGTCGGTATACGTAATGCCGTCAGGCACTAAGACCTCCTTTGAAGAAAAGGCGGCGTTGGGATTGACGTCGTAGAGCGGGTTGGCGGCGAAGGCAGCGGCAGGCACCCATGCAATACTCACACCAAGAAACACCGCGATTTTACGCATGAGCACAGCATAACACGCTTGCGGACGAACGAGCCGCGGGGAGGAGGATACTTCATACGCACTCCAGAAATGCCGCAGGGCCCGCTTGCGCGGTCCTTGTTTATGGTGCGTCGCGGCGTACATTCTATTTTCGACTCGTAATGATTTCCTCTTGCACGTTCCGGGGAACGACCGCGTAATGAGAGAACTCGAGATTCGGGACGCCGCGGCCTTCGGTCGCGGAGCGGAGCTGCGTGGTGAAGCCGAAGAGCTCCGAAAGCGGGACCTTGGCGGTAATGACCTTGGCCTGACCGCGCTCGCCCATCGCTTCGATCGCGCCGCGTTTCGCGTTGATCATGCCGGTGACATCGCCCATGAATTTCTCCGGGACGACGACTTCGAGTTTCATAATCGGCTCGAGGATGACCGGCTTTGCTTGGCGGAACGCATCCTGGAAGGCATTGATCGCCGCGAGCTTGAAAGCGATTTCGGATGAGTCGACTTCGTGGTACGAGCCATCGTAGAGGTCGACGGAGACGTCGACTATAGGGAAGCCCGCCAAAACGCCGCGCTCAAGCGCTTCTTTGAGACCCTTTTTGACCGCGGGAATGTATTCGTTGGGAATGACGCCACCCTTGATGTTGTTGATGAATTCGAAATGGTCTTCGCGGTCGACATTGTTTTTGAGCTTCGCCCCCTCCTCTATCGGCTCCATCGGACGCATCTTGATTTTCACGTGACCGTACTGCCCGCGGCCGCCCGTTTGCTTGATGTGTTTGTACTCAACGTCGCTCTGGCCCTGTATCGTCTCGCGATACGCCACCTGGGGCTTCCCGGTCGATGCTTCGACGCCGAATTCGCGCTTCATACGATCGACGATGATTTCGAGGTGCAACTCTCCCATGCCCGAGATGATGGTCTCGAGGGTCTCCGGATCGGATTTGATGCGGAAGGTCGGGTCTTCGTCGGAAAGACGCGAGAGCGCGATGCCCATTTTCTCCTGGTCGGCCTTCGTGTTGGGCTCGATGCGCATGGAGACGACCGGCTCCGGAAAGACGATGCTCTCGAGCGCAATGGGGTGCGCCGGATCGCAGACGGTGTTGCCGATTTTTACCTCCTTCACGCCGACGAACGCGGCGATTTCTCCTGCATACACCTCTTTGAGGTCTTCACGCTTGTCTGCTTGCAAGCGCACAATGCGGCCAACGCGCTCTTTTTTGTTGTTGGCGGAGTTGTAGATGGTATCTCCCGCCTTTATGACGCCGGAGTATACGCGGAAGAAGGTCAAGGCTCCCACGAACGGGTCAACCTGCAATTTGAAGACGAGCGCGGCAAACGGCGCATCATCGCTCGCCTCGCGCACTTCTTCTTCACCGGTATCGGTGTTGGTGCCGCGCGCCGGCGGAAGATCGAGGGGAGACGGGAGGTAGTCGACGACGGCATCCAAGACGAGCTGCACGCCCTTGTTCTTGAGCGATGAGCCGGTCAAGACCGGGAAAATCGCGTTGGAGACGACTCCCTTGCGAAGCATTTTCTTCAAATCTTCGAGCGCGATCTCCTTGCCGTCGAGGTAGTCGCTCATCATCTGGTCGTCCTGTTCGACGATGCGCTCCACGAGCTCCGCCCTGTATTTCTTCGCATCAGCCATCAGGTGCTCAGGAATGTCGTACGCGATCACATCTTTGCCCATCTCGCCTTCAAATTTGTACGCTTTCATATGGAGAAGATCGATCACACCTTCGAAATCGCCCTCGGCGCCGATTGGGATCTGCAAGCGCACTGCTTTCGTCGACAAGCGCTCAAGAATAGATGCATATGACTTTTCAAACGACGCGCCCGTACGGTCGAGCTTGTTGATATAGCAAATGCGGGGCACGTTGGCCTCTTCGGCGTAGCGCCAGTTGGTCTCACTTTGCGGCTCGACGCCAGCAACGCCGTCGAAGACGACGACTGCGCCATCGAGAACGCGCATCGAGCGCTTCACTTCTGAGGTGAAGTCGATGTGTCCCGGGGTGTCGATAATGTTGAAGCGGACCTTCTGAGAAATGTCGGAGCCCATGTAGGTCGGGTTCCAAAAGCACGTGATGGCAGCGGCCGTGATCGTGATGCCGCGTTCGCGCTCCTGTTCCATCCAGTCGGTCACGGTGTCGCCTTCATGCACCTCGCCGATTTTGTGCGACATGCCGGTGTAGTAGAGAATGCGTTCAGACGTGGTTGTCTTACCCGCATCAACATGGGCTACTATTCCAAAGTTTCTCACCTTCTCAAGAGGATAATCACGCGCCATATTATTTTACAAAGTTAAAAGTAAGCCCATGTTGTTCGAAAGGGGTCGGGAAAACTGTAGTTTTCCCGCGTCGGAAGGAATGGGAAAACCGAGGGTTTCCCAGGTTGACGGATGTGACGATGTCGAAGTTACGAACCTTTTCCAGTGGATAGTCTCTAGCCATATATACAATTAAATAAAAAAATAGACGCCCCAGGCGTCCACGTAGAATATACGAAACTACTGAAAACACAAGAATTCGGGTAGCGTCTTGATGAAGACGCTACCCATTCAGCCAAAACTTCTCGTCGATGACGAGCGTGAGCAACAATATGATGAGTCCCAACACCAGGGGAATCGCTATGATGCCAATGACAGTAAGCATGTCTCCACCCTACTCCCCCTGTGTGAGGAAGAGATGAATGAAAAATGAGGGACTAACGCTGCGGCGCCTCTGAAACGGCTTGCCGCACCGCCTCAACCAAACCTGGCGAGCGGATGTGCTGTGACAATTGTGTCTGCCAATTTTTCTCACCCGTATTCACATCGGGCGAAACACCGACGCCATCGATTGGCTGATTGTCTTCGCGTAGCGTGAGGCCATAGACCAGCATGAGGCCGTATGTCGTCTTTTCGTCGATCTTGGTTTCGATCTGATATGTTCCCTCCACCGTTCCCCATCCACGCGTGTTGGTACCGACGATGGTTGCGATGCCGAAACGTTTTGCGGCGGCGGAAAACACCTCTGCACTCGATTGACTCATGTTGTCGGTGAGAATAACAACTTCTTTATAGCGATCGAGCGCCGCGAGTTTACCTACGGGAGAGCGGATGACTTCGAAGTTGTCTTGATGATAGAGATCGAACGCGTACTGGTTGGCGCCAAGAAAAAGTCCAAGAAAAACTGGAATTTGATCCAAAGCACCACCGATGTTGCCGCGCAAGTCGATAATTATACTTGAGTATGGGGTCGATGACGCAGTTTCGAGAATAGCGGTGAATTCCGACACAGTGACCGGCGACATACGGCCGATCGAGATGTAGAGCGTCGAGCCCATTCCTTTAGAGAAGACCGTGGGCTCCGCTTGGCCCGTTGATGGATTCACATTGTTGACGGTGTTTTGTACCTCCTTCTGTTCTTCTGCTGAAAGGAGCTGATTGCGGCCTTGCGGAGCGAGATTATAGAGCGCGACTTGAAGAATCCCGACCGCAAGATTCTTTTTCGCATCTGCTCCCTCTGCGCCATCGAACGCGGCAGCGAGCATTTTTGCCGTCGACGCGCGATCCGTTGCCGTGATTGCCGACGAGGTCGCGGCCGCTTTTTCCAAGCTCAGCTGAAAATGATTGGCTAACTTTGAGTCTTCCGCTTTCTGCCAATAATTTTTCTGTATCAAATCGTATCCCTCCATCACAAAACGCACGTATTCGCTTTCTTTTTCTTCTGGCGTCTTGAAATTTGCTGCGGCGGCCGATTGCGACGGCGGCCACACTTCTATACTATACAAAAATCCGCCTCCCGTGATGCAGAGCGCAATGAGTACGCCAATAATTACTCCGTACTTTCGCATCGCCCAATAATACACGATGTCCTCTGTCTCGGATTTTCGATTATGTTAATCGAGAAGTTGCAAAAACTCATCCACGGAAAGTTTCGCTTGCCGCAAAATGCTGGCAACGTTTTTTCGCGGAACATCGCCCCCGTGCATAGGCACAGTGGCGTAGCGCGTAGGATCCGATGCGTGGATCAGACGGACATGGCTCCCGCGTTGGCGAACGATGCGAAATCCTGCTTTTTCAAGTGCGCGAAGGATTTGACGCGCATGCAATGCAGGCACTTTGCTCATGCATGCTGAAGCTGCAGTATGCTTTCAGGCTTAATTTTCTTTCCCACCACTTTCATATTGCTATCGACGACCGCGTTCCCTTCGTCCACAGTCGATTCCACAAGCAATTCAATAAGCTCTTTTGCCATACGCTTTGCCTCAGCGAGCGATTTTCCATATGTCATCGCACGATCAAATGCAACCGGCTCTGCAAGATACGCGTTGTCTTGTTTGTCGTACCAAATCACAGCCTGAAAAACGCCGTAATCCGTCTTGATGGGGTATTTCTTCTTCATGACCGGATTATATCACAACCAACTTTTTTCAATCTGTCCAAGGACTTCTCTTAACAGTCAGGGTGTGACACACCTATATCGCGATTGTTTCTGTGCGAAGTTCAGGATGTCTCAAGTTGCGACTGTCTCGCCCCTCCACCTGTTGCGTCGCATCAAAAACTGTCACTTTAACCGTTTCATCATCGATCCATTCCTTCTTGCTGACTGGGTATGCTGCAAAATCTTCGTGATAGGCAACGAATGTTTCCTCTTCCGCGAGGGATTTAACTATGACCGCTGAATCACTCCTCAAGTCCACAAGGTAGAGTGTTTGCTCGTCTGACTCCATGCCAGACTTCAACACTGAGAGAAACCTGGTTCCGTCGGGAGAAATCGAACGGTGGTCGATATCGTTACTATCGAGATATGAAAAAGCCGTGCGTAATTCTATGTATGCATCATCCTTAGGGTCGTATCGAAAAAGCATTTGGGTCCCGGCATCGGAATGTGGGCGATAAGCGTAGAAAAATTCTTCGTTTCCGGAGGTCAGAGGTGCAATCTCGAAACCTTTATCGAGAATATATTCTCGCGAGACGGTTTTCGTATCGACTGTTCGAAAAAACAGCAATGCCACAACAGCGCAAAGATAAATCAAAACCAGACTCGTAATGCCGAGCCATTTATTCATTGCAAGAATGCTACCACGCGAAGTGCGCGAATGCCTTGTTGGCTTCAGCCATGCGGTGAGTGGTCTCGCGCTTCGTGACGGCGGCGCCTTCGCCCTTGTGCGCGGCTTTGATTTCGTTGAGGAGGCTCTCGGCCATGGGCTTGCCCTTGGTGCCTTCTGCCGCTTCTACGATCCAGCGGAGGCCGAGCGAGAGGCGGCGTTCGGGGCGAACTTCACGCGGGACCTGGTAGTTGGCACCACCGACACGGCGAGAGCGTACTTCCACGGTCGGCGCCGCTTTGTCGAGCGCTTCTTCGAGGATCGCCACGGGATCGCCTTCCTTCTTCAATTCTTCCATCACTTGGTACACGATCTTGCGGGCAGTGTCTTTCTTGCCGCGCTCCATCACGTAGTTGATGAGCTTGGATACCTTTACAGATCCGTACATTTCATCCGGCTGCGGAAGGTGTTTTCGTTTTATAGGTCGTCGCATGTTAGAGATTCTTAGCGAGCAAAACGAGCTTAGAAGCTCTTACATCCAGCTCCAATTTTGAGCTCCAGAAGTAAGTGCTACTTATGGCTGATTTCGGCTCGACGCGATAGTTTTGCATAATTTCTGACATTTTCAAAATTGGGGCTGGATAAGTGTTCGCTTTGCTCCCTTATTTCCCACCTTTTGGCTTCTTAGCTCCATACAACGATCGACCTCGACGTCGTTTTTCAATTCCTGCTGTGTCCAATTTGCCGCGCACGATCGTGTAGCGAAGACCGATGTCCTTCACACGACCACCGCGCACCAAGACCACTGAGTGTTCCTGGAGGTTGTGGCCCTCGCCCGGGATGTATGCCGTGATTTCCATGCCGTTGGTGAGGCGTACACGAGCGATTTTGCGGATAGCGGAGTTTGGCTTGCGGGGAGTCTTGGTGGTCACACGCGTGCAGACGCCGCGCTTGAAGGGCGCTGCGTAGAAGGTGGGACGATTTTTGAGGGTATTGAAACCACGACCAAGGGCAATGGTCTTTGTGCGCCACGTCTTCTTGTGGCGGCCTTTTCGTGCAAGCTGATTTATGGTTGCCATTTGAATGAAAAGTCCCCTCAAAAGGGACATGCGCGAGTTTACTACGCATTGCCGCTGAAAGCAAATTGTGGCACGCTGGCCGCGGACAAATGTACCAAAACCAGCCAAGAGGAGCTGAAAATGGGGCCTATAAAATGGATCGCTAACCGCCGCGTCGCACGAGGAGTACGACTCCTCGATCGGAAAGGACCTCCGGGCTGGCGAAGCAAGATAGATCTCGAGAAACTCGAAATCCGCAGCGGCAGCCGTTGCATACTCGGCCAAATCTACGGTGACTTCCGTCGGGGAAAGCCGGTGCTGGGATTGCGCACGTTATACCATCTCTAAATAACCTCTGAACACTGCTTCAATATCCATTTATATCCCAGCAATTGTTTCATTCTCTCGGTATTGTCCGTCAAGGCTTTGAGT
>QZIY01000021.1 GCA_003599175.1 Candidatus Parcubacteria bacterium | reverse complement strand
CACTCGGGTATGTTTTCCTCATGGAAGTATATTAGATGGCTAATATACTCGATATTGTATCAATTATTCAGGGCCGAAAAGATAGTGGATGGGTTCTTATAGCGCCTGGCGGAGCGACGTATATTTGTTCGCCGCGTCCCAAAACATATACGACTGAAGCCCGGCGTCGCTATTGGCCTTGATCTGCTCCTGCACCATCGCCGGTGTATAGGGCACGGGGTAGTCAAAGGATTGAAGCCATGGGCGGATTGCGGTCGCCTCTTTACCCGCCGCCTTCGCGCGCGCGGTCGCGTGCTTCATTTCGGAATAGACAATGTCGTACACATGATCGTTTACATTTGAGTAGCCGTTGAACCCTTTGGGGTAGTGCGATACATAGACCATCGGCGCCACGAAGTCGAAATACGGAAGCGCATCCTCCAAGACCTGCCCAATACCCAGATCATCCTCGTGCGAGGAAGCCATGCCGAAAAGATCCGCCGACATGACCGGCGCATTCTCCCCCACCTTCGCGCCCTCGGGCTGCAGTTTGTTGTGGAGGTAGCTGAAAAAATCTTCAACTGCATCTCGCTTCGCTTTACCTTTGCTGTGCGTATATATTGCCTCACTGATCGGCCCATCAGATGGAAATCGTATGTAATCAAAATTCAGCTCATCAAAACCCATCTCACGGTACGAGACTTCCGACAGGTGCACGATGTAATCCCAAAATGGTTTTGCGCCCACATCGACGAACGAAAGTCCGCCATAGTTTTTCCAAATGCCGCCCTTTTCGCTCTGCACCGCCGTGTCGGGGTGCTTGCTTGAATAGAGCGGGTCTTGAAACACCGTAATGCGGCCGATCACATAGATTCCTTTATCGTGAAGCGATTGCACGAATTCTTTCATGTCATAGGCACCACACTCGTCGGAGACGTACGGGGAAAGCGTCGGATCATCCGAAGGAAACGCAATGCCGCCAGTTGAATCTTTGATATCGATGACTATCGCATTGAGTTCGCTTTCTTCGACAAATTTCACAAGATTGGCACGGAGTCCCGGCGCGCCGACCAAACATTGCGACATGTAGACCGCCTTCACGACCTCCGGCGTCTTGATGTGTGCGGCGTTTCCTTCGACCGCCGGATAATTCACGGTTTTCTCTTCCGTCGTGGTCGCGATCGCTGCATGTTCCGCTGCCGCAACAACCGGCGAAGACGTTGCGGGACGCTCGTACGCGATTTCACCACGCAGCACAGCCGTCGTAATGAACCATCCTGCCGCAAACACGCCAACCAACCCGAGTACGGAGAGCGAATGAAGATGTGCCCTACTGCGTCTATCGGTGCTCATTCCGTTAGAAGCAGGACGCGGACTCTGCACCGCGACGCGCTTGGTTAATCACATATAAAATCGACCTGTTCATAATCTCAAAAATAAGACAGCACCGTGTCCGCGGCTTCTAACGGGACTCATCAAATGGAAGCGGCTGCGTGCGCGATTTTTGACTCAAACGGCGGCGCACCACGATGCCGAGGATCACGATACAAAGCCCCAGGATAAAAAGGATAACGCGCACCCAGGAGGACGGGAAGCCCAAAAACGGGAGGACAGCTACCACTACGCCCGCGAGAATCGTGAGTGCATCAACAGTCATAGGGATTAGCCATTAGCGTATAGGTTTTAGGGGCAGAAATCAAACCAATCTGTGCATTTCCCTAATGGCTATTGGCTAGTGGCTAACAACTATAACAACAAACTCCCCTCGCTCCGCCTTGCGCTTCTTAAGATCGGCAGCGAGCGATTCGGGCGTGCCCACCAGGAACTCTTCGTGCATTTTGGTGAGTTCGCGGCCTATGCGCACATCTTTGATGCCCACGGCTTCGAGCTCGGCGAGGAGCTTCAAAATACGATGCGGTGATTCGTACAAGACGACAGGATATTCGGACTGCGCGATTTTTTTAACGGCGGTTTGCCTCCCCTTTTTCTGTGGCAGAAATCCAAGGAAGGTGAATTCTCCACCTTCGAGTCCTGCTATTGAAAGCGCCGCAGTGAGCGCGCTCGGACCCGGCAGTGTTTCGATAATCGCTTCCGGCACTTCCTTACGAACGTATGCGACAAGTCGCGCCCCAGGATCAGAAATACCCGGCGTGCCCGCATCTGTCACGAGACACACGTGTTCGAGATTCCGAAGTCGTTCAGCCACCTCTTTCATTTTTTTGCCCTCAGTCGCCGCATCCAAACGCTGCACACTCGTCCTGAGCCCATAGTGACTCAAGAGCTTTGAGATGACGCGTGTATCTTCCGCATAGATTACATGGGCCTCCTTGAGATTCCAGAGACCGCGGAAGGTCATATCGCCGAGGTTGCCGATCGGCGTCGCAACAATCGAGAGCTTTCCCTTTTTCTTCTCCTCTTCCATCCCCGCACACTACTCCCCCACTATCTGTTCCGCAACTTTGTATATGTCACCTGCACCCATGGTGATGATGAGCGAGTCGTCCTCCACCTTGAGAAGTTCGTCGCGAATTTCGTCGAACGAATCGAGTGCGCGTGCATGTCCGTGCGCGGCTTCCACTTTTTCGGCGAGTACACCATTAGAAATCGATGGATCGAGCGCTTCACGTGCGGCATAGATCGGTGCGATGACGCAGCGATCGGCGAGTGCGAGCGCATGCGCGAAGTCTTCGAGGAAGGATTTGGTGCGTGAGTAGAGGTGTGGATGGAAGGCGACGACAATTTTCTTCTCCGGATGTGCTTCGCGCGCGGCTTCAATAGTCTTTGAAATCGCGGTCGGGTGATGTGCATAGTCATCGTACACACTGGCACCCGCTGGCGTTTCTCCCTTGTATTCAAATCGGCGCCATGAGCCGCGGAATTCGAGGAGCGCTTTGTCGGTAAATCCTTCATCGAGATGTGGAAATGCCGCGCGCGCTGCGGCCTTTGCTGCCATCGCGTTGTGGCGATTGAATTCGCCTATCAGGTTCAATTTCGGAACCGACTGCGTTGTGTAGTCGATAATCGGCGCTTTCGCATTCGTTAACACCTTCGCAATGTTTGGATCATACGGATTGGTGACGATGATGCCGTCTTCCGGCACGCGCTCCACCGCTTTCTTGAACGTGTCCAGCAGTGCTTCGAGATCCGGAAAATAGTCGGTGTGGTCGAGCTCGATATTCGTAATCACCAAAATTTTGGGCGAAAGCTTGAGGAGATGATCACGATACTCGCATGCTTCGACGACAAAGAGCTTGTCGTCACCGGGCAAAAAATTAGAATCAAAATCGCGTACGATGCTGCCGATGATTGCGGTCGGTTGCTTCTCGCAGTAGTGCAAAATCTTCGCGAGCATGCCGGTCGTCGTCGTTTTGCCGTGCGTGCCTGCAACAGCGATCGTCCGCGCGCTTTTCGACACTTCGCCGAGCGCTTCGAAATAGGAGAGCTGCGGGATGCCTTTTTCTTGCGCCATCATGCGCACCGCATTACTTTCCGGCACCGCATCGCTATAAATGAGGAGTTCGCACTCATCGGGCACACTGCCATCGCCAATTTCGACAACAATTTCCCGCTGCTTGAGGAGCATGGTGGTCGGCGATTCCTCACGATCCGAGCCGCTCACCTCCCTGCCTTGCGCATGCAAAAACTGTGCCAAAGCGGACATCCCGATGCCTCCAATGCCGACCATATACACACGCTGCGCTTTCATGTTGTTTTCGAGTTTACCCCGTCAAACAATGCAGCGCGAGCCCCAAAAGCATACCCTGTGAGCAATCCGGGCTTTTTTTCAGTGATGCTTTTGTTTAGAACATTGTTCTACGGGGCATACCACTGTCGACAGCCAACTAAAAAGGATAGAATGCGGTGTGCAAAAAACAGAAAAAAGATCCAAATTTAACTTCGAAGAACTGAAAGCCGGCGCGATGAGCGAGAGCGCCGATGTCCGAAAGAAAATATTTCAAGAATATTTTGATCGCTTCGAAGAACTTCCATCATATCTTTTTGATAATAGTGAAACGATCGATGATCGCCTATTGCGAACCATCCAAGATTTCAAAAACGATCCCGAAACCACGCAGCGCCTGCACAAAGCGATCGACATGCTGATGCAGCGGCTCCCCCACACTGCGCTCTAAGCGTCAGATTGATACGTTTACATACATCATCCACGCATAGATCGTTTTAGCATGATTGTGCCAGTGCTTTTGAAAGTGGTCGAACGTAAGAAGGTAGTCGTCGCCGTTTTTGGGATCGGCGAGAAGGAGCACGTTTTTATCCATATCGACGCCCTTCACGATCGAGTAGTGCCCCACGTTTGATTTGCAGTTGAAATAATTTACGACGACAGGATTTCCTTCCTTGATCGCACCAATGATGTCGTCGAGCGACGCATTTTCTTTGACCGTCGGTCCCATGCCGGCCGCTTCTATCGCCTTCACCAGATTGTTGTTGTCAGTCCCCTTTCCCGGCCTCGCATCACAAATCGTCTCGATTTCGGTCGGATCATACGAGACACCATAAAAACCGAGGAGCATCTCTAGGCACGTAGGACCGCAGTTGTAGGTATTGGTCTGCTCTTTATGTGGGACATCATGTCTCATAGTTCGTTGACCAGACGCACGAACTGATCATTCCTATCATACTCATTTTTGAACATTCCGAATGAAGCAAATCCAGGGGAGAACAGCAGGGCTTCTTTCCCTTTTTCCCCATTTCTCCCATTATTCCCTTTTGTTCCCTTTTCGATCGCATCCCGTAGAGTCTCAGCCTCCTCAAATGCAACGCCTGCCGCTTTCAACTCTCCCATCAACCGCTCCGATCCTTTGTAGTTGGCATGCGTGAGTACGACGACCAATGACGCTCGCTTTTTTATTTCTCCGACCAATTCTTTCAGATCCGATCCCTTTTCCGACCCACCGACGATGAGAACCAGTTTTGAGATTTTTGATTTTAGATTTGGGCTCAGCGCCCTAAGCGCTGCGATTGTCGCCTCCGGCGTTGTCGCATTGTTGTCGTTGTAGATTTTTATCCCGTTCAGCTCCCGTACAAATTGTAGGCGGCCTTCGACGGGCTGAAATGACTCAAGACCTGATCGAATTTCTTCTTCCGACAATCCAAGAGCACGGAGCGCACCTGCAGCAAGTGACGCGTTTTCGCGATTATGCTCGCCAATTACATTGAGTTTCCAATCTGCAGGAATTGCAGACGGAACTTGCGGCGCGACCGAAGGTCGCGTCGCACTCACACGTTCCAAAACCTGTTGTCCTACAAAAAGCGAATCCCCTTCCTTTTGGAATTTAAAAATATTCGCCTTGTCCGCAAAATATTCATCCATCGATATGTAATAGTTCTGATGATCAGGCATGAGATTGGTGAACACCGCTACATCCGGACTCATCTCCAAATCGCCAAATCCCTGCAGTTGCCATGAATCAAGTTCAAGTACGACGATTTTTGTCCGAGGGTTACCCTCGGACAGTTCGGGCAGTAGAGCAAGAGTCGACGTACCCCTTACATTTCCCCCCAGCAACACGGATTTCCCCGCCTGTTTCAAATTATGATATATCATAATCGTCACTGTCGATTTGCCGCGCGTTCCGGTCACGCCGACAATCTTCGCACCAGCTTCGCGCGCGAATTTTGCAAACAGCGCCGTCGACATCGCTACTTGCACGCCTTTTTGTTTCGCCGCCGCAATTTCAGGAGCATCAAGCGGCACGCCTGCCGCCTTGATAACCAGGTCCGCAGAAGTGAAATCTTCAGTACGATGTCCTCCCAGATGAAAAATGATGTTGGGATATTTCTTGAGTGCCTCAACAGACGCTGCAAGCTCCGCATCGCTTTTTTTGTCAGTCACCGTCACAAGCGCGCCACATTCAGCCAAAAAAGCAGCATCGCCAATACCCCGCCCCAAAAGGCCGAGCCCCATCAAAGTGACCTTTTTGCCCTTGAAATATTCCCGATAATCCTGCATTAAAGCCAATATAGCACTTGTACTTTTGCGTGCACATTTTGTAATACATTGTCCACCAGTTATCCACATTCTTAAGTTAATCCAAACTTCAAACCGCGGGTCTATAATGCCCATCCCGATTGATTGTGGAAGTGAGGTGACCCGCCTCCGTCGAGACTTCGGCGAGGCAAGGAATTCCTCCACTGTGCCGCAACGGTAAAACTTGAACCGCCTTCGCCCTCAGGGGCTTCGGCGAGTCGAGGCGAGTCCGGTCATCATCAATCGAGTAATCCCGAGCAGGAATATGCGCCGCATACGGCGCGGCGTAAACTCCGCTCGGCGGAGTTTTGCGTTGCACAAAATTTGTATGCCCGACACAGAAACAGACGTTGGATTCTCGGATGAGACACTGACCGATTTTGAATATGCTGAAAATGGAGAAAAAAACGAAGGAGTAGAAAATACCAACACCTACGAGCGAGAAACCGCTACCTCAAACAATGAAGCGAACTCGACGCAAGAAAACGCGACAGCGATCACGGCGATTTTGGAAGAGCGCGGCGGCAAGGCAGAAGATTGGGCATTCGTCGATCGTGGCAACGCGGGCTATCAATTCGATGGAAAAGACGTGCGCGGACCAGATGGAGAAATCTGGACCAATCCGGACGCGGCACTACACGAGGCGATGCTCGAATCGTGGCGCGAGGGAGAGAGCAGTGTATTTCTTCTCCCCGACTACATGGAGCGCACCGAAGACAAAGAGACGCTCTACATCACGACACTCATTCTCGACAGTGCGACGGGCACGGTCGGCTGGGAAATTCACGCACACGAGACGCCAATCTTGAAAGACGAAGAAGTAGAAACGCGCGCAAGCGATAATACGAACACTGAAACACATACGGTGCGCTGGGAAGAAATGTTTGAAGAAATCGCACCAGTTGAAGAGCGTGAAGAAACGATCGCCGGAACGCTTGCCGCAGCAGAGCAAATCGCGGAGACAACAGAAAGCACCGAGGTTTCCGGTGTGGATGATCAAGAATTCGAAAGTATCGCGCCATCGATCGGCAACGCATCGAAGCGGGACATGGAGCTTGGCGCACTCCTCAAAAATATCTTCACTGCAGAGCCGCTCGAAGCCGCAGCGCCTGATGACAGCGCACTGGTAGAGAAAGAATCGTTCACTCGTATACGCGAGGATGAAGAGGAAGCGGCAGAAGAGATAGCTCTCCCCGACTTTGAAAAAGAATTGCCTCTGCCGGAGACGAAAGCCGAAACTATTTTCCATGCACTTGGCATTCCACTTCCCTCGCCGATTCAGCCGCGCAAGGGATTTCGTTCGCCGCTTCCGGGCTTCAAACCCAAAACCAGTGCGCAACCGAAGATTGAAAAGAGAGTCCCCGGCGAAACCGTACTCAAGGGCATCCGCATGCGTCGCGCACAGTAATGTATGAGTCCCGTTAGAAGCCGCGGACACGGCGCCATCTTAGTCCAAACAAAGCAATCAAGGTCGACTTTACAAACGATTAACCAAGTACGACGTGGAACAGAGTCCGCGTCCTGCTTCTAACGGGATGAACACCTTCAAAAAAATCAGCTACTACGATCTACGTGAAGAAGCCGCTAGCGGCACGTTCACCCCCATCGTCGGCCGCACACAAGAGATTGAGCGCCTCTACCGCATTACGGAGCGCCGCATCAACAACAATATCCTCATCGTCGGCCCCGGGGGCTTAGGCAAAACCACACTCGTGTACGGATGGATGCGAGACATGGCGCGATCAAAATCACACGAGCATCTTTCGATGGTGCAACTTGATATCGAGCATCTCTATGCATTCGACGACAATGCGCCGGAAGGAGAATACTCTGAAGCGCTCGCGCAATTGCCGAGTGGCGTCGTATTCATCGACAACTTCGGTCGCGAAGTGCACAAAAATTTCGCCTTGATGAGCCGTGTCTTTCGCCTCTACCGAGAGCTTCTCGGACGGCGCGATACACACGTCGTCCTCACCATGCAGCCGCATGAATATACTTGGCTCGTGCAGGAGTATCCATCGCTTGTGAATTCGTTCGAGACGCTGCAACTCAAAAATCAAAGCATTGATGAGCAAGCACGCATCCTTGGGAAAACGCTGCCGCGTCTCAATGCGCAGCACCATGTGATCGTCCCCGATGCGGTACTGAAGGAAATCGTACAATACGCCGAGCGCTTCCCGACTTTAGGGCAGATGCCGCGCGCCAGTATCATGCTCCTCGACGAGGTCGTCTCATTCGCGGCAGGAAAAAAGGAAAAAATGGTGCGCTCAGAAACAATTGCGACCGTGGTAGAAACAAAGACGGGTGTTCCGAAGGCACAGCTCTCGAAAGACGCGATTAATCACATCAAATACCTCGAGCGTGATTTAAATGCACGCATCGTCGACCAACAAACGGCGATCAAAAAAATCGCCACAACGCTGCAGCGCGCCAAGCTCGGTCTCCGCAATCCCGATCGCCCCTTAGGATCGTTCCTCCTCCTTGGTCCGTCAGGCGTGGGCAAGACAGAGACTGCAAAGGCGGTAGCGGAATTGATGTTTGGCCGCAGTGAGAGCTTCATTCGTTTCGATATGTCGGAATTCCAGCAAGATCACACGGTACAGCGCTTGATCGGCGCACCATCGGGCTACATTGGCTTTGAAGAAGGCGGTGCACTCACCAATGCGCTCAAGAAAGAACCGTACTCACTCATCCTCCTCGACGAAATCGAAAAGGCGCACCCCAAAGTATTTGATCTTTTCCTCCAGGTACTCGACGACGGTCGTCTCACCTCGGGACAGAATGAGACAGTCGACGCACGCAACGCGATCGTGATGGCCACCTCGAATACCGCGGTTACAGAAATCTTGGAAGTATCCTCGCACGGGATGCAGGCAGACGAAGCGTTCGTCAAAGAGACGATCATGCCCATTCTCGCGAAAACATTCCGTCTTGAATTCATCAACCGCTTCGATAGTATCCTCATTTTCCAGCCGCTTGGCACCGAGTCGCTGGTCCGTATCGCGCAACTCGAAATCAAAAAAATCGAGCGTCGACTCGAAAAGCACCGTGTGCAATTTGATCTCGAGCCATCGGTGATTGAGCGAGAAATTCGCACGCTCGCCGATCCGCGCTTTGGCGCCCGCCCGGTGAAGCGCTTCGTCGAAGAGACGTGCGAGACGCTTCTTATGGAGTCCCTCCTTTCGAGCCGATAATCGTATGATCAATCCACAACATATAGAAGAACTCCGCGCGTCTCGCTCAGAGATGCTCGCTTCGATCGCCGGAGATATCAGCCGTGATTTCCGCGAGGTACTTGAGAAGAAGCTCGCATACGAGCACGAAACCCTCGCGAAAATTGCGGAAGAAGACGCTGAAGTAGCAGAACGAAAGGCAGCGGAGAAAATGATACTCAACACGCACTACTTCGTGCAGAAAAAATTAACACCACAAACGATATGAACAACACCATCTACATCGGCGAAAGCAGCCACCACGGCCGCACCAAAAAAATCGGCTTTGCAGCCGAGGATCGCCTGCGCCACCTGTACATGATCGGCAAAACGGGTGTCGGTAAGTCGACGGTGTTCCAAAACATGACGCTCCAGGACATCCAAAACGGCAATGGTATCTGCTTCATCGATCCGCATGGTGAATCAATCGATTGGCTTTTGGAGCATATGCCGCAAGAGCGCCTCCAAGACGTCGTCCTCTTTGATCCGAGCGATGCCGCGTATCCTTTCGGGCTCAACCTCCTCGAGGGCAAGACTGAATTTGAAAAAGATTTCCTCGTCAACGAGTGCATCCAGATCTTCTACAAACTCTTCGACCCCAAGAAAACGGGCGTCATCGGTCCACAATTTGAGCACTGGCTCAGAAATGCCGCGCTCACGGTGATGGCAGGTGAAGACGGCGGTTCACTCGTCGAAATTCCGCGGCTTTTCGTCGATAAAGAGTTTGAGAAAAAGAAGCGCGCGCAGCTCACCGACCCTCTCGTCATCGATTTCTGGACCAAGCAGATGGCCAATACCTCAAATTTCCACAAGAGCGAGATGCTCAATTACTTCATGTCCAAATTCGGCCCCTTCATCAACAACGCCATGATGCGCAATATCATCGGCCAAAGGGTTTCGAGCTTCGAATTCGACCAGCTCATGAATAGTAGGAGCATCGTCTTGGTGAATCTCTCGAAGGGCAAAATAGGCGAGATCAATGCGCATATGCTCGGCCTCATTCTCATATCGCGCCTCCAGGTCGCTGTCCTTCGTCGCGCCAATACCGACAGCACGTTCCGCACGCCTTTCTATCTCTACGTCGATGAGTTCCAGAACTTCACGACCGACACCTTCGCCTCGCTCCTCTCTGAATCAAGGAAGTACGGTCTCGGCGTCCATCTCACCAATCAATATCTCTCGCAACTGCCTGAAAACGTGCGCGACTCCGTACTCGGCAACATCGGCACACTCATCTCCTTTGCCGTCGGCGCAGAAGACGCGGAAATGCTCGCCAAAGAATTCGCACCCAATATCACATCGCTCGATCTCATGGGCCTGGAGCGCTTCAATTTCTACATCAAGCTCATGATCGACGGCCACACGAGCCAAGCCTTCTCCGGCCGCGGCATATCACCCGAGCTGATGGGAAACACCCGTATCAAAGATAAAGTCACTACCCTCAACCGCCTCGCCTACGGCTGGCCCCGACTTTTTGTGGAGGAAACGATTAAGCGACAGCTCGTTTAGTCGTTAAACAGTGATGTAAACATATCCTGATCGCGCGAGATCTTGAGCTCATTGCGATCCGTCGTTTCCGTCCATTCCACAGGCGCGTCTTCGATAATCGCAAGTGGCTGCTGCTCGCTTCCCTCGCCCATGACTACCGTTGCCGCGGTCGCCAGGGAATCCGCAATGTCCGTCTGCGTGACTTCCATAGGACGGCCGAAGATGTCAGCAGTACCGCGATAGTCCTTGATCCCCTTGAATCCTGCGTAGCCAAGTGCAACGCCCACCACTCCCGCTCGAAGCGGTGTAATACGGCTGTCGGTGATGATAATGCCGAGATTTCTTATTCTAGTGTTTTGTCCTACTTCGCCATCGTCTAGCGGGACAGGCGAAAGACTCGAACGAAGCCGTTCTGCTGAAGCATATGAATCTTTTGGCAATAATATAAGTTTGTTATTGGCATTGGACTCGTCTATGCCTGCATTCACCACCACCGTCCCGTCGCGTACGGTAAGCCACCACTTCCCAAATATATGCTTCATCCACTCGCTCTCCGCACGAATTAGCTCCTCTTTCCCCCCTTCCTCCCTTTCTACAACCCTTTTCTCAGCTAATGCAACGATTTTTGACGCAACGGCAATGATAGATCCTTCTTTCAACATCGATACGTGTTCAAAAATAAACGCAGAGAGATCTTCGCCCTCTTGAAAGATGCGCGTTTTAACTGCTGAAACCTTCATAAAGTGTCACAATACCCTTTTCCCCGCCTCCTTCACAACCCTCTTGCGCACTTTCCCCTATATGGGACACTGGCCCTACTATTGGTTAACAAGCATATTTATGGTCCGAAAGGCAAACCCAGCATTATTAAAGCCGATGCAGCTCTCTGAGGAGCTCGAGGCGGTCGTAGGCAAGGGCCCGATGAGCCGCGGCGAAGTCGTGAAGAACATCTGGGTCTACATCAAGAAGCATGACCTTCAAAACCCTCAAAACAAGCGCAACATCATCGCAGATGACAAGTTGATGCCGATTTTTGGCAAAAAGGAGGTCACGATGTTCGAAATGACCAAGCTTGTCTCAGGACACTTGAAATAAACCTCGTTTCTCCCTAAGAAAACCGCCCTAAGGGCGGTTTTCTCTTTGTTGCTCGAAGAGGGCTCAACGACTACTATTGTCGGACGGGCATGTGGCGGAATTGGTATACGCGCACGGTTCAGAACCGTGTTCCGTAAGGATTGGGAGTTCGAGTCTCCCCATGCCCACTTGTATGAAATTTCCTTTTATCATCAGATACCTCGCACAGAAAACATTTTGGGTAATCGTACGTCCGATTCGCGCCTGCTACCGATTTTTTGTGCGGCCAACCTACAAAGCCGCGAAGGTAGTGGTCGTACGAGATAACAAGATCCTGCTCGTCAGACCAGATTACGGGCATAGGCAGTGGACATTACCGGGAGGAAATCTTGAGAAAGGCGAAACATACGAAGAAGCGGCAATTCGAGAGGTCCGTGAAGAGACGGGTTTGGAAGTTCGTGATCTAACATTTGTCAGAGAATACGAAGCCGATCACACGTATTTCAAAAGCCTGATACAGTCATTTGCGACGGAAGTGAGCGACGAACATTTCACTATAGACGGTATTGAAATTAAGGAAGCTGCTTGGTTTCCACTCAACCAGTTGCCAAAAGGGATGGTTCCGCGGTCAAGAAAAACGACTGAGACTTTTATCGCAATGCGTCAGGGACGATAAGGGAAGCAGGATCTTTGCCATCCCAGCGGATTTCGCCGTGCACCACCATATTGGTGATTTTCGGCTGCCACTTGTGTTCTTCCTTATTCACCGCTGCAGCTATTTCGTCTTCAGTCATTCCCTTCTCAAGTGACACGCGACATTCGAAAATGATCGGGCCGCGGTCCATTTCCTCGGTCACGAAATGCATAGTGAAGCCCGATTCGGCGACCTCACCTGCATCGAGCGCTTTTTTGACGGCTTCGTGAATGTGGTGGCCGTACATGCCCTTTCCCCCGAAGCGACCGTGATCGAATGAGAGGAGCGCCGGGTGAATATTGATCGTGCGCGCCGGGTCGAGGCCAGAGACGTGTCGCATCCAGCCCGAAAGCGCTACATAATCTGTTCTAGTGTTTTGCAAAACACTAGAATAACCTTCTGCATTAAACGGGCCGTTGAAATAGATGAAGGGGACTCCGAGGCGATCTGCACGCTGTCGCACGCCGCCGTGTTCATATGGAGAGACAACGGCTACGATATCCGCATCCAAATCAGGCTTTGCCTCGCCGGAGCCTTGGCGCAGGCGGGATGCGTTGACAAGATTTTCAAAGCCCGATCCCCCACCATCTTTCGTCCCAGAAGCAAACACGAGCAATCTTGGCTTGGCCACGCGCATACTATACTATGCCGCAATGACAAAGCCTTTCCCACGGAAAAAGATTCTGCTCCTCGGATCGGGAGAGCTTGGCAAAGAGGTGGCGATCGAAGCGATACGACTCGGGATGGAAGTGGTGGCCTGCGATCGATACAAGGGCGCGCCCGCGATGCATATTGCACATAGGAGCCACGTCTTCCCGATGATGAACGGTGTCGAGATGCGTGGCGTCATCGAGATGGAGAAGCCGGATTTTATCGTTCCGGAAATCGAAGCTATCGCGACCGATACACTGCTCGAGCTTGAAGAAGAAGGGTGGTGTGTGATTCCTACAGCGCGCGCCGCGCGGCTCACCATGGATCGCGAAGGTATCCGCCGCCTCGCTGCGGAAGAACTCAAATTGCCGACTTCCCCTTACCGATTCGCATCGAGTTTCAAAGAACTCGAGAAGGCGGCGGCCGAAGTCGGCTTCCCATGCGTGATCAAACCGACCATGTCGTCCTCAGGACATGGCCAAAGCGTCGCTCGAAAACCGCAAGATTTGGAGAAGGCCTGGGAGTACGCGCTCAAGGGCCGTGTGCACACTGGGCGCGTGATCGTTGAAGGATTCATCGATTTTGATTACGAAATCACACTCCTCACGGTGCGTCACGTCAAAGGCCCGTCTCGACTTGGCGGTCGAGCCGAGGCGGACACATCGTTCTGCGCGCCGATTGGCCACATCCAGATCGACGGCGACTATCGCGAAAGCTGGCAGCCGCACCCGATGCGACCAAAAGCTTTGAAAAAATCGCACGAAATCGCGAAAAAGATTGTCGAAAATCTGTGTGGAAAGGAGGGCCGAGGCCTCTTCGGTGTCGAGCTCTTCATCAAAGGCGACAAAGTGTGGTTTTCCGAAGTTTCTCCGCGTCCGCACGACACTGGCATGGTGACGATGGTAAGCCAGACCATGAGTGAGATGGAGTTGCATGTGCGCGCAATCCTTGGCCTCCCCGTGCCACAAATCCACTGCCGCCCCGGCGCATCCGCCGCGATCCTCGCCTACGGTACTATCAAATATCCGATCTTTAGCGGCGTTGTCGAAGCACTCAAAGAATCAGACACGTGGGTCCGGATTTTCGGAAAACCCGAAGTCTCGGGCCATCGCCGCATGGCTGTGGCTCTCGCACTCGGTAGAAACATCAAGGAGGCGCGCAAAAAAGCCATCGCGGTCGCAAAGAAAGTAAAGGTGGCCGGAAAGTAGTGTAATGCTATCTTGATGCTCTAGCATCAAGATAGCATTACGGTGTTTTGGAATTATTCGATTGCTTCGATCGTTGCCCCCAATGCCTTGAGGCGATCGTGAAGCTTTTCGTAGCCGCGGGAGATGGGGTACACATTTTTGAGCATTGATTCACCTTTCGCTGCGAGCATACCTATGAGAAGAATCGATGCGGGGCGAAACGCGGGCGGCGCGTCGATCGTCGCGGCATGTAGCGTTGTCGGACCTTTGACGGACACGCGATGCGGGTCAAGAAGTTCTACCGTAGCGCCGAGCTGATTCATCATCGTGTAGTAGTGCGCGCGACCATCATAGACCCAGTCGTGAATAAGCGTCTCGCCTTTTGCTTGTGTCGCAACAGGTACGAAATACGGAAGATTGTCGATGTTGATACCCGGATACGGACGCGGTGCGATTTTTTCTGGTGCAGCTATGAGTTCTGACGGATGCACCGTGATGTCGACAAGCCGCGCGCGACCGTTTTCGGCGATGTAGACGTCGCCACGTTCGTACGTGAGACCCATTTTTTCAAGCGTGAACAATTCGAGTTCCAAAAAGTCGATCGGACACCCTTCTATACGAAGTTCTGATTTCGTCGTCGCAGCGAGCGAGATGAAAAACATACTTTCGATCGGATCTTCGCTTGGCGTACCGGTGATTTCTGTATTGATTTCGGGGGTGCCATGCACTACAAGCGTCGTGGTGCCGACTCCCTCGATCTCTATGCCGCATTCGCCCAAAAAAACACAGAGGTCCTGCACCATGTAGTTTGCGCTCGCGAATTTGATCGTTGTCGTGCCGGGAATTTTTGCAGCAGCCATCAAGACGTTCTCAACGCCCGTATCGGAGGCTTCGTACATTACGATCTCTCCGCCGACTGGCGGATGCCTGTTATCTACTTCGACATGGTACGTATGCAGATCTTCGCGGCCAGAAACCTCGATACCGAGTCGCGCAAGTGCGTCGATGTGAGCGCCGAGAGAACGCTTGCCGAGATTGCATCCAGCCGGTGCGGGCAAATCAAACGATTTCATGCGATGTGCAAGAGGCGCGATAAAGAGCGCGATCGAGCGCGTCTTCTCGGCGGCTTCACGGTTGATCTGTGAAAGATCAAACTGCTCCGGCGGTGTGATGCGCATATCGCCGCTCTCATCCCACACCACCTCGACACCGATTGACTCCATCACCTCAATGAGTCGCTTCACTTCTTCGATGCGAGGCATTTTGCGCAGCGTCGTCGTGCCACGATTCAAGAGGCTCGCAGCGAGAAGCGCAACGGCGCCGTTTTTTGAAATATTCGTTCGGACACTGCCGGAAAGCGGCTTGCCCCCAACCACCCGATAATTCATCCCGTTAGAAATAGGACGCGGACCACGAGGATCCGAACCCTAAGACACAATGTCGAATAATACCGACCTCGCTGACAAGCACTTGCCGACGTCCGCGATTTCTAACGGGATTCATCACGGCATTATACGCGCATATATACTATGAGGAAATGAGCCGTATTTCAGCACTCGCTGCCGAGTTCATGAATCGTTCATCTACCATCATATAGAACGTGGGGAATACTATGACCGCATGAAAGAACGCCAACGACAATGGAGAATAGCAGAGCAGGTGTCAGACGCTGTTATCGTACTCGATGCCGATCGGGTCGTTCAATATGCCAATGATGCTGCCGCGAAACTCGTCGACGCTGAAAAAGGTTCTGACCTACTCGGCCGTTTCTACCCCGACATACTGAAAGAACGGCGTCTCTACAACGAAGACGGCACAACACCGGCGGATCCTTCGAAGCTGCCGAGCGAAATCGCATTCCGGGACGGCATAACGACCAGAAATCGCGTCTATGCGGATATTAATGCAAGTGGCACACATCGCTGGCTCTCGGTCTCTGGCTTCCCGCTTGAGAGTGGAGGAGAGTCGCGTCCATTAGTTGCTTTATTGATTCAAGATATATCGCGTAGAAAAAAACGCGAGGACAAGCTGCGCTTTCTCATTGAATCTTCGAAGATTCTCTCGATCAATATTGATCTCCATACTCGTCTTAAAGAAAAGATGCGACTCCTTATCCCTTCGCTTGCCGATTGGGCGACCATCAATCTGGTCGACGAAAACGGTGAACTCGTACGAGTCGCGACCCAACATCGTGTTCGAGAAAAAACACCACTTGTGGAACGTTTTGCCACGATCGCATCCAAGGATGCCGACGCCGTGATTTATCGTGTCGCTCGCAGCGGCAAGCCGGAACTCTATGCGTCACTCACGCCCCAGCACGTCCAGGCGGCAACGTCGGACGATGAGCGCAAACGCCTTCTCGATGCGCTGCGGCCATGTTCGGCGATGATCGTTCCTATTCAGTCCACGTCCCGCGTCGTGGGAATTCTCTCACTCGCCTATACCGAAGAAAGTGGGCGACATTATGCACAAGAGGACGTCGACTTTATGCGCGAGTTTGGTCATCATCTCTCCGTCACCATCGACAACGCCCGGCTCTACGACGAGATTGCAAAGCGCGACGCCGCCAAGGACGCATTCCTCGCCACACTCTCGCACGAATTGCGCAATCCTCTCGCGCCGATCAAGAATTCACTCGAGCTCATCAAGCTGAAAAATAACGATGAGCTCCTCGCGCCTGATATCACGATGATCGAGCATCAATTTGATCACATGGAAAAATTGTTGCGCGACCTCTTGGATGTGACGCGCTTCACGCTTGGCAAAGTCACGCTCTCACGAATGCCGATAGACCTGTGCACCCTCGTACGTACCGTCGCCGCATCGCGTCGCGCGCCCATCGAACGCAAAGGTATCGGTTTCATGCTCCATCTCCCCCCAAAACCCGTGCGGATCTCCGGAGATGAAGTGCGTATCGAGCAGGTGCTCACGAACCTCTTGAGTAACGCCGAGAAGTTTACCGAAACCGGCTCGATCGAAGTGCGCGTCAGAGAACTCGGCAACAACGCGGTCTTGAGTGTTACCGATACCGGTGTCGGCATCCCCGAAGAAGAGATCGGGAAAGTGTTTGATCGCTACTTCCAAGGCAGAACTCGCCTACCGCACCAAGGTTCGGGACTCGGTATGGGACTCGTCTTGGTGCGCGAAATCGTGCGACTCCATGCGGGCAGTATTTATGTAGAAAGTCCGGGTGCGGGTAGGGGCAGCACCTTTACGATCACGTTGCCGCTTGAGCCCAGAGCAGTGCCTGCACCCATAACTCCTGAAGATGCGGATACGGGACCTGTGCGATCGCAGCAGAAAATTCTCGTGATTGACGACAACAAAGAAGCTGCCGACTCGCTCGTAAAATTGCTGAAGGCAGTCGGATACGACGCGACTGCCGCCTACTCGGGCGCCGAGGGCATCGAATCGTTCGCCGAATTCATACCCGATTACGTGATCATCGACATTGGCATGCCCGATATCAATGGATACGACGTAGCAATAGAACTCCGCACACGGGAAAAAGACGGCACGCAGCTCATCGCACTTTCTGGTTATGGCATGGAAGAAGACAAGCGCCGCGCCTTTGAAGCCGGCTTCGACCAACACCTCACGAAACCGATAGGCCTCGCTGACTTGCGAACCGCGCTGGAGACGGCATCGTAAAATTGGCATAGAGCGTTCATTTTTGTTACCATCGCGCTTACGCGCCCGTAGTTCAGTGGTAGAACGCCGTCCTGATAAGACGGAGGCCGAAAGTTCGATCCTTTCCGGGCGCACCGAGAACGTCACCGGTCATTTTTATGCCTCTCATGCGTCCTCACCCTCGGAACGAGCGAGTTATACACAGACGCGAAACCCTATACATTTCTGAAAAAATGTGTATGATGCAGGGACGTTGATCTTTTTCAGCGGACATTGCGTCTCGCCAGGCAGCGATGAGCAGGTACATTCATCGCCCACGTACGGGACACAAGAAGGGCCTAGAACATTACTCAAAGCCCCTATTGCCAGCAATTAACTACTGTGTACATCAGAGATGAACACAAACATAGTCGCGACCTCTCCCATTAAAAAGGCAAGTCGCGTCGCTAAAAAGACGAAGGGTACACAAAATCCTTCGAAGCAGTTACCTAAGTTTCCGAACAAGGAAAAAATAGAGAAGTTTATTGCGGAGAATCAATTGAAAACTCCGTACTTGATAGTCGATCTCGACGTCGTCGAGAACAACTACCGTGCGCTGCGTCGCACATTGCCGATGGCAACCGTCTTCTACGCGGTCAAGGCAAATCCGGCTCCCGAAGTGGTGCAGCGTCTCGTGACGCTCGGCTCATCCTTCGACGTCGCTTCCCCGGCCGAGGTGGAACTCGTCTTGAATGCAGGCGCAAACCCGGAAAACATCTCCTTCGGCAACACGATCAAGAAAGAAGACGACATCAAGTGGGCCTACGACTACGGCGTCCGCATGTACGCATTCGATTCCGAAGCTGAATTGATGAAACTTGCGCGCTCAGCGCCTGGCTCCAAGGTCTTCTGCCGCCTCCTCGTCTCGTGCGAGGGCGCTGATTGGCCGCTCTCACGCAAATTCGGCTGCGAAGTCGATATGGCGCGTGATCTCCTCATCAAGGCAAAGGATCTCGGTCTCGAGCCGTATGGCGTGTCATTCCACGTCGGCTCTCAGCAGACGCGTCTCGATCAGTGGGACAACGCGCTCGCACAGGCTTCCGCGCTCTTCCGCGAGCTCAAAGTAGCGGGCATCGACCTCCAGATGGTCAATCTTGGTGGCGGCTTGCCTGCGCACTACACCGATTCGGTCTCCCCTGTCGGCTCGTACTCATCTGCGATCGCAAAGGCACTCACCAAACACTTCGGTAACAAGCTCCCCAACATTATCACCGAGCCAGGTCGCTCACTCGTGGGCGACTCAGGTGTCCTTGATGCGGAAGTCGTCTTGGTCTCCAAGAAGAGCTACAACGAAGCAGACGAGGTGCGCTGGGTCTACCTCGACATCGGCAAATTCGGCGGTCTCGCAGAGACACTCGATGAAGCGATCAAGTACCGCCTCGAGCCCCTCGGCCGCAAGGGTGCGACAGCACCAGTCATTCTCGCAGGACCGTCATGCGACTCAATGGATATCTTGTACGAGAAGTTCAAGTACCAGCTGCCACTCTCACTCCAGGTGGGCGACAAGATTCGCATTCACGCGACCGGCGCCTACACCGCAAGCTACGCATCCGTCGGCTTCAATGGTTTCGCGCCGTTGCCTACGTACTGCATCTAGCATAGGTAACGAACGTAAACATCAAAACCGCCCCGAAAGGGGCGGTTTTGAATTTGATTTAACTACGTACTACGTTCTACGAACTACGTACTGCGCATGCTATGATGCGCCCATGAATACAAAAGTAATGGTAGGTATTATCGGTGTTCTCGTGCTCGCAGGAATCGCTTATTTCATGTTTGTACCCAAGTCGGCTTCATCGCCAAGTACGTCGGAGACGCCAACGCCGTCCGGCTCCGAAGCAAAAATTGATATCAATGCGGTCTGCGAAGGCGCACTCGCCTATATGTCCTTCCCCGACGGCGCAAGCGCCGAGGCCTTCGTGCAGGAATGCAAAGAAGGCAAGCATCCGGAAGTGATCGAGCAGTACAAAGCGAGCTTGAATCTCGATGCCGACGCCGCAATTTAAATCAATCCGCCAATGACCTCCTCCCCGGGCTAACGCCCGGGGTTTCCTTGTGTGGCATGAGGATTCAGAACAGCTTTGCAGTCGACGTTCGCGGTTTGTCTTTTCGGCC